>REDO01000048.1 GCA_007693435.1 Salinarimonadaceae bacterium
GCCGCGCCCGCCGCCAGCCGCCGCGCCGATCGCGGCGCCCGCGCCGCCGCCGATCAGCGCGCCGCCTACGGCGCGTTCGCCGGGCGTAGTACAGGCTGAAACTGAGAAGGCGAGAGCGGCGACCGCCGCGAGAGCCATGAACTTTTTCATTTCAATATCCTCGAGCGTGATAAGAGCGACAACCGATTCCGGTCATGCGCACTTTGTATCGTGAACTGCGCATTACTCCAACTCGTATCGGGCCTTCGAGTTCCATTTCATTTTTCGTCCCAAGCCATATTCAGTCTACATGCGGGCGTCGCTTTACAGCTTGACGTCGGCACGTTGCCGCCCCCACATCCCGTCCGTCAGTCGGCCGGGCGGCCGCTCCCGCCTTGCGCGGGGGAGGAAAGTCCGGGCTCCATGGAGAGACGGTGCCGGATAACGTCCGGCGGGGGCGACCCCAGGGAAAGCGCCACAGAAAGCAGACCGCCACGCAAGTGGTAAGGGTGAAAGGGTGCGGTAAGAGCGCACCGCGGACGCGGCGACGCGGACGGCACGGCAAGCCCCACCGGGAGCAAAACCGAATAGGGACGGCGCGAACCGGGCGAAAGCGCGGGACAGGGCTTCTCCAGCCCGCCGTCCGGGTTGGTTGCATGAGGCGATCGGCGACGATCGTCCCAGATGAATGGCCGCCACGTTCGGATCGTTCGCGGTCCGGGCCATACAGAACCCGGCTTACAGGCCGACTGACGCCTACTTCCCGTTCCACGCAGACGCCGCGCAAGCATTGCGCGGCATATGGAAAACGCGCGCTTCCGGCTGCGCTGTTGAGCCTTCGTTAACCAAGAAAGGGTCTGATGAAGGGGCAGGAAGCGAGGCCCCGCTCCCGCGTTGACTCCGTTGACGCCCAATTTTGCCCATGCTATCCCAAGATATCCCGTTCAGGACGCAAGACGCTCTGCTGAACGGTCGCGGCGGACCAAGCCGCGATCGGTCGCCTGCGCCTTCGTGTGGCCGCGACGGGGCGACGGGCCGTGCGGGCGCGTCGCGGGGCGAATCGGCCGCCGGGGGGGTGGCCAGAGGGGGCGCTTGCGCTGGCGATGAACCGCTTTGTGTCCAATTTCACCAACCGGTTGGACTCGAAGGGACGGGTCTCGATCCCCGCGACCTTCCGCGCGACGATGGCGCGGGACGGTTTCGAGGGGCTCTACGTTCATCCGGCGCTCGACGCGCCGGCGCTCGACGCGGGCGGCAACGCGCTGCTCAACGAGATCGACGCCTTTCTCTCGACCCTGTCGCCCTATTCGGACGAGCGCGACCAGCTCTCGACCGCGCTTTTCGGGACGAGCGAGATTCTGAAGGTCGATTCGGAGGGACGCGTCGTCCTGACGGAGAGCGTCAAGCATCATGCGGGGATCGGCGATCAGGTGACGTTCGTCGGCCTCGGACACAAGTTTCAGATCTGGGAGCCGGAAGGCTTTCGCGCGCACCTGGAGGCGGCGCGCGCGAAGGTGCGGGACCTCAAGCGGACCTTCGGGTCGCGCGGAGTCTCGCCGGCTTCCGATTCGCGAGCGCGCACTGCGCTCGCCACACCGCCAGGAGCACGGGAGAAATGACGGGTCGCGGCGACGGGACGTCCCAAGCCGCAGGCGGACCGGCCCTTCATACGCCCGTGCTCCTGGCGGAGGTTCTCACGGCCCTGCGGGCCGATGGGGGCGGCGTGTATCTCGACGGCACATTCGGGGCGGGCGGCTATGCGAACGCCATTCTCGCCGCCAATCCCGCCAATCGCGTGATAGCTGTCGACCGTGATCCGAACGCCATCGCCGCCGGTCAGGCGCTCGTTGCAGCGCATGGCGGGCGGCTTGGCCTCGTCGAAGGCCGGTTCGGCGATCTCGATGAACTGGCCGCCGGGTCGGGGTGGGGCGCCGGGCTTGACGGGATCGTGCTCGATATCGGCGTGTCCTCCATGCAGCTCGATCAGGCGGAGCGCGGGTTCTCTTTCCGTCACGACGGTCCGCTCGACATGCGCATGGAGGCGCAGGGCGAAAGCGCCGCCGATCTCGTCAACGAGGCGGAAGAAGCGCTGCTGGCTGACATCATCTATCATTACGGCGAAGAGCGCCGAGCCCGCGCCGTCGCGCGCGCCATCGTCGAGCGCCGTCGCCGCGCCCGCTTTGAGACGACGCGCGATCTCGCCGATCTCGTCGCGAGCCTCGTGCGCGCGGATCCGCACGGGCCGCATCCGGCGACGCGGACCTTCCAGGCGCTTCGGATCGCCGTCAATGACGAACTCGGGGAATTGTCGCGCGCGCTGCACGCCGCCGAGCGCGTCCTCAAGCCCGGCGGGCGGCTCGTCGTGGTGACCTTCCATTCGCTCGAGGATCGGATCGTCAAGCAGTTCCTCGCGACCCGCGCGGGCCGCGCGCCGGGCGCCTCGCGTCATGCCCCGGTCGCCGGTCCCGCGCTTGATCCGACCTTCAGGCTGGCGACGAAGGGGCCCGTGGCTCCGGGCAAGGCGGAACTCTTCGCCAATCCGCGCGCGCGCTCTGCCAAGCTGCGGGCGGGCGAGCGCACATCGGCTCCGGCGCAGCCGCCGGTCAGCGCCGTCGAAACGCTGGCCGCGCTGCCGCGCACGGCGAAAGAGAGGGGGCGGCGATGATCAGGTTCGTCAACATTCTCGCCGTCGCGAGCGTCATCGCATCGGCCGTCTACGCTTACTCGATCAAATACGAGTCGATCGTCCACGCCGAACAGCTAGCGCGGGTTCGCGCTGAGATCGCCACCGAACGGGACGCCATCGCCGTGCTGCGCGCCGAATGGGCCCTGCTCAACAGGCCCGACCGGGTGCAGGCGCTCGCCGACGCCCATCTCGATTCGATCGTGCCCGTCGATCCCCGCCGCTTCACGCGGTTTTCCGATCTGCCCGACCGCCCCGAGCGCAGCGACGATATTGGCCGCAAACTCGAGGCGCTTGGTCTCGCGGCCCCGACCGCGACCCCGGGCGCCGCGCGCGCCGGCGGCGCGACGCCATCCACCACCGGTTCGTTGAGGTGAGCGTTCGTGTCCAGAAAAGCAGTTGACCCCGGCGTCTCGAGAGCCGAGGCCGAAAAGAAGCCCGCGGGCCTGTTCGACGGCATGCGGGAGCTTTTCCGGCTGCGCGGCGACAAGGGTCGCGGGCGCATCGGTCTCGCCGCCATAGCCTTCGTCGTCTGCTTCGCCCTCGTCGCCGGGCGGCTCGTTCAGCTCGGCCTCGCCGCCGACGGGGTCGAGACGCCGCGCCGCGCGGCAGCCTCCACGCTCGGCGTCGCGCGCCCGGATATCGTCGACCGCAACGGCGAGATCCTCGCCACCGACGTGATGAGCTATTCCGTCTTCGCCGAACCGCGCAACATCATCGATCCGGACGAGGCGACGGAACTCCTCACAGCTGTCTTCCCCGATCTGAACGCGCGCGAATTGCGGGACCGGCTGAGCACGCGCCTCGGCTTCACCTGGGTGAAGCGCGAGATCTCGCCGCGCCAGCGCGCGGAAGTCCACCGGCTGGGCATTCCCGGCGTCGGCTTCCTGCCCGAGCACAAGCGCGTCTACCCCAACGGCGTCGCGGCCGCGCATGTCCTCGGCTTCGCGAATGTCGACAACGAAGGCATCGCCGGCATCGAGAAATGGATCGACGAGCAGGGGCTGATCGATCCCGACGGCGTCAGCCTGACCGGCGAGGCGGCCGATCTCGCGCCGGTGCGCCTCTCGATCGACCTGCGCGTCCAGCACGCGATGCGCGACGAGCTCCTGAAATCGAAAGAGAAGTTCAAGGCCATCGCCGCCGCCGGCGCGATCCTCGACGTGCGCACCGGAGAGGTGATCGCGCTCGTCTCCCTGCCGGACTACGATCCCAATGTTCCGTCGGACGCGCACAAGTCGGAGAACATCAACCGCATCAATGTCGGCGTCTACGAGATGGGCTCGACGCTCAAGGCGCTCACCATCGCGATGGGGCTGGACAGCGACATGTACACGATCAACTCGACGCTCGACGCCCGCTCGAACCTGCGTTTCGGCCGGCACTCCATCGGCGATTATCGCGGGCAGGGGCGCATACTCACCGTGCCGGAAGTGTTCGTGCATTCCTCCAACATCGCCACGGCGCGCATGGCGCTCGGCGTCGGCGTCGAGGGGCATCGCGATTTCCTGCGCCGCATGGGCCAGCTCGACCGGCTGCGCACGGAG
Source organism: Salinarimonadaceae bacterium (assembly GCA_007693435.1). Lineage (GTDB taxonomy): Bacteria > Pseudomonadota > Alphaproteobacteria > Rhizobiales > Beijerinckiaceae > Saliniramus. The sequence goes on from REDO01000048.1 coordinate 4,210, forward strand.
CTGCCCGAAAACGCCATGCCGCTCGTCCCGGCGCGCTGGGGCGAGATCAACACGGCGACCATCGCCTTCGGCCACGGCCTCGCCGTCGCGCCCCTCCAGGCGGCGATGGCGACGGCGTCGCTGATGAACGGCGGCTATCTGATCACCCCCACCTTCCTGCATCGCACGGAAGAGCAGGCGCGCGAGATCGCGCAAAGGGTGCTCAAGCCCGAGACGAGCGAGGCGATGCGCTACATGATGCGCCTCAACGCCGAGACGGGTTCGGCCGCGCGCGCCTCGATCGCCGGGTTCTATGTCGGCGGCAAGACGGGCAGCGCCGAGAAGGTCGTCAACGGGCGCTATCAGAAGGGCATGCTGCTCACGACGTTCTTCGCCGTCGCGCCTGCGGACGATCCGCGCTACCTGTTCCTGACGATCCTCGACGAGCCAAAGGGTCTGCCCGAGACGCACGGCTTCGCCACCGCCGGCTGGAACGCCGCGCCGCTTGCCGGAAACATCATCGAGCGCACTGCGCACTTGCTCGACATCCCGGTGAAGTCTAACCCTCCCGAGAGACCGTTTCCGCTCATGACCCGGCTGGGGGCCTGGGGCACGCAACGATGACCGACGCAGCGCCTTCGGGCGCGACAGAAATGCCGTTTGCGGCGACGCTCGGCGCGCTGCTCGGCGCGACCGGCCACGATGATGCGCTCGTGGTCGCCGGCCTGACCGCCGATAGCCGCAACACGGCGCCGGGTTTCCTGTTCTTCGCGATAGCCGGCTCGAAAGCCGACGGCGCGCGCTTCATCCCCGATGCGCTCGCGCGCGGCGCCGTCGCCGTCGTGGGCGAGGGCGAGCGTCCGACCGATCTGCCGGAAGCGATCGCATGGCGCCGCGTCCCCAACGCCCGCCTCGCACTCGCTCAGGCGGCCGCGCGGCTTCATCCCCGCCAGCCCGAGACGATCGTCGCGGTGACCGGGACGGCGGGAAAGAGTTCGGTCGCCGACTTCTTCCGCCAGATCGCCGGCGCGCTCGGCGCGCGCGCCGCCAGCATCGGCACGCTCGGCGTCGTGACGACGGACGGCGCCGTCTATGGCTCGCTGACCACGCCCGATCCCGTCGCCCTGCACGAGACCCTCGACGCCCTCGCCGGCGTCGGAATCGCCCGGGTCGCGATGGAGGCATCCTCGCACGGGCTCGACCAGTATCGGCTCGACGGCGTGCGCCTGTCCGCCGCCGCCTTCACCAATCTGGGTCGTGACCATCTCGATTACCATGTCACCATGGAAGCCTATCTCGAAGCCAAACTGCGGCTCTTTGCCGAGTTGCTGCCGCCGGGCGCGCCGGCGATCGTCAACGCCGATGGCGACTATGCCGACCAGGCCGCGCGCGCGATCGTCGCCGCCGGTCGGGCGCTCGTGAGCGTGGGTATGAAGGGGGAGTGGATCAATCTGGCCGCGCGCCGCGTCGAGGGCGGCGGCCAGCGTCTGACGCTCTTTCACGAGGGGCGCGAATACGACGTGCTGATGCCGCTCATCGGCGATTTCCAGGCCGAGAACGCGCTCGTCGCGGCGGGGCTCGCCATCGCCACGGGGAGCGAGCCGGAGCAGGTTTTCGCGGCGCTCGAAGGTCTCAAGGGCGTGCCCGGGCGGCTTGAGGCCGTCAGCGAGGCGCGCGGCGCGCTCTGCGTCGTCGATTACGCCCACAAGCCCGAAGCGCTCGCTCACGCTCTCGAGGCGCTGCGCCCCTTCACGCGCGGGCGCCTGGTCTGCGTTTTCGGTTGCGGGGGCGACCGCGACCCGGGCAAGCGGCCGATCATGGGACGCATCGCCGCCGAAAGGGCGGACCTCGTCGTCGTCACCGACGACAATCCCCGCAACGAGGAGCCCGCTACGATCCGCGCGGCGATTCTCGCCGCCGCGCCCGGCGCGCGCGAGATCGGCGACCGGGCGCAGGCGATCCGCGAGGCGGTGAGCGGCTTGCGGGACGGGGACGTGCTGCTCGTGGCCGGAAAGGGCCATGAAACCGGCCAGATCGTCGGCGATCGCATCCTGCCCTTTTCCGATCATGAGGCCGTTCGCGCGGCCGTTGCGGAGCTCACCGCATGATATCCCCTCTCTGGACCGGTCCCGAAGCGCTCGAAGCGATGGCGGCCCGCGCCGTCGGCGAGCCGCCCTCGCGCATCGACGGAGTCTCCATCGACACCCGCACGCTGCGCCCCGGCGATCTTTTCGTCGCCCTGCGCGGCGAGGCACGCGATGGCCATGATTTCGTGCATGCCGCGTTCGAGAAGGGGGCCGCCGCCGCCCTCGTCGCGGCCGACCGGGCCGAGGATCTCGCCGGCGCCGGGCCGCTCTTCGTCGTCGAGGACACTCTGCACGCCATGGAGGCTTTGGGCCGCGCCGCGCGCGAGCGCTCGGTGGCGCGGATCATCGCGATCACGGGCTCCGTCGGCAAGACGGGCTCGAAGGAGGCGATGCGATTGCTTCTCTCCCGCGAGGGCCTCACGCACGCCTCCGTCGCCTCCTACAACAATCATTGGGGCGTTCCGCTGACGCTGGCGCGCATGCCGCGCGAGGCGCGCTTCGGCGTATTCGAGATCGGCATGAACCACTCGGGCGAAATTGCGCCGCTCACCCGCATGGTGCGCCCGCACGTCGCCATCGTGACGACGGTCGAGGCGGTGCATATCGAGCATTTCCGCTCGGTCTCCGGCATCGCCGACGCCAAAGGCGAGATCTTTCTGGGGCTGGAGCCGGGCGGGGCGGCCGTGCTCAACAGCGACAATCCGCATTTCGAGCGCCTGAAGGCGCACGCGCTCGCCTCGAACGCCGGGCGCGTCGTCAGTTTCGGCGAGGGGGAGGGGGCGGACGTGCGCGCCGAGCGCATTATCCTGCGCCAGGACATGACCATCGTCGATGCGCGCGTCTTCGGCGAGTCATTGACCTACCGCATCGGCATGATCGGCCGGCACGTCGCGATCAATTCGCTGGGGCTCATCGCCGCCGTGAAAGCGCTCGGCCTCGATCTCGCCGTCGCGGCGCTGGCGCTCGGCGACATGACCCCGCCGACGGGGCGCGGCGCGCGCGAGTCGTTGGCCTACGGGGCAGGCAGCATCACGCTCGTCGATGAGACCTACAACGCGAACCCGGCTTCGGTGCGCGCCGCTCTGGAGACGCTGGGGCAGACCGAGATAGGCTTCCGGGGGCGTCGCGTCGCGGTGCTCGGCGACATGCTGGAACTGGGAGATGACGGGCCGCGCCTGCACGCGGAACTCGCCGCTTCGGTCATGGCGAACGGGGTCGATCTCGTCTTCGGCGCCGGGCCATTGATGAAAAATCTGATTTCGGCCCTTCCCCCCGAGCGCCGGGGAGGCTACGCGAAAGCCGCCGACGCGCTCGAACCGGCGGTCGTCTCCGCGCTGCGGCCCGGCGACGTCGTCATGGTCAAGGGCTCGCGCGGCGTCCGTATGGAGACGGTCATCGCGGCCGTGAGGCGGCGCGCCTCCGTATCGCGAGGCCGGCAGGAAGGATGATGCGCCTATGTTGACCTGGCTTGCCGATTTCGCGGCCTATCTCAACGTTCTCAACGTTTTGCGCTACATCACCTTCCGCACCGGAATGGCGACGGCGACCGCTTTCCTCTTCGTCATCTGGTTCGGCCCGGCGATCATCGCGACGCTGCGCCTGAAGCAGGGCAAGGGCCAGCCGATCCGCGAGGACGGACCCGAATCGCATCTCGTGACGAAGCGCGGCACGCCGACCATGGGCGGGCTGATGATCCTCGCGGGCGTCCTCGTCTCGATTCTGCTCTGGGCCAATCTGACCAATCCCTTCGTCTGGATCGTGCTCTTCGTGACCGTCGGCTTCGGCGCGATCGGCTTCTACGACGATTATCTCAAGGTCACGCGACAATCACACAAGGGCTTTTCCAGCCGTTCGCGACTGGTGCTGGAGGCGCTCATCGCGTTGATCGCCTGCTTCGCCATCACGCATTTCTCGACGCCCGACCTCGCCAACAAGCTCGCCCTGCCGTTCTTCAAGGATTTGCTGATCGACCTCGGCTGGTTTTTCTTCGCCTTCGGCGCCTTCGTCATCGTGGCCGCCGGAAACTCCGTCAATCTGACGGATGGCCTCGACGGGCTCGCCATCGTTCCCGTGATGATCGCGGCCGCGACCTTCGGCTTCGTCGCCTATCTCGTCGGCAACGCGGTCTTCGCGAACTATCTGCAGATCAACTTCGTCCTCGGCACGGGCGAACTCGCCGTCGTCTGCGGCGCGCTGATCGGCGCTGGGCTCGGCTTTCTCTGGTTCAACGCACCCCCGGCGCAGGTCTTCATGGGCGACACCGGCTCGCTGGCGCTCGGCGGCATGCTCGGCACGATCGCGGTCGTGACCAAGCACGAGATCGTGCTCGCGATCGTCGGCGGGTTGTTCGTGCTGGAGGCGTTGTCGGTGATCATCCAGGTCGCCTCGTTCCGGCTCACCGGCAAGCGCATCTTCCGCATGGCGCCGATCCACCACCATTTCGAGAAGATGGGCTGGACCGAACCGCAGATCGTCATCCGCTTCTGGATCATCGCCGTCGTGCTCGCGATGATCGGCCTCTCCACGCTCAAGCTGCGGTGAGCCGGCAATGACGCCCGCCACCGTCTTCGCCGGGCGCGACGTGGCCCTGTTCGGCCTCGGCGGTTCGGGGCTCGCGACGGCGAAGGCGTTGAAGTTCGGCGGGGCGAACGTCTTCGCCTGGGACGACAGCCCGGAGCGCGTGGCGGCCGCCGCGTCGGAAGGCGTCGGGACGGAAGATCTGCGCGAGGCCGATTTTTCACGCTTCGCCGCGCTCATCCTCTCGCCCGGGGTCCCGCTCACCCATCCCGAGCCGCACTGGAGCGCGACGAAGGCGCGCGATGCGGGAGTCGAGATCATCGGCGACATCGAGCTGTTCTGCCGCGAGCGCGCGAAGATCGCCCCCGACGCGCCCTTCATCGCCGTCACCGGCACCAACGGCAAGTCGACCACGACGGCGCTCCTCGCTCACATCCTGCGCGAGGCCGGACGCGACGTGCAGCTCGGCGGCAATATCGGCCCGGCGATCCTCTCGCTGGAGCCGCCTTCACCCGACCGCGTCCACGTCGTCGAGGTCTCCACCTTCCAGATCGACCTTGCGCCCTCGATCGACCCGTCGATCGGGCTCCTGCTCAATCTCTCGCCCGACCATCTCGACCGCCACGGCACGATGGAGAACTACGCGGCGATCAAGGAGCGCCTCGTCGCAAGGTCGAAACTCGCCCTGATCGGCGTTGACGACGCCTGGTGCGACGATATCGGCCGGCGTCTGTCGCAGGTCGAGGGATCGGACGTCTATCCGGTATCGGGGGCCAAGGTGCTGCTCTGGGGCTATTTCACCCATGACGGGCTCGTCATCGCCCGCAACGCCGGCGAAGCGCTCGACGAGGCGCTTGCGCTCTGCGATATCGAGGGCGTTGAGACCCTGCGCGGACGCCACAACGCCCAGAATGCCGCCTTCGCCTGCGCCGCCGCCTGGCATGCCGGCGTAGCGCCGCAGGCGATCGCCGCCGCGCTGCCGTCCTTCCCCGGCCTCGTGCATCGCATGGAGCTTGTCGGGCGCGTGGGCAAGACGCTGTTCGTCAACGATTCGAAGGCCACGAACGCGGATTCGACGCTCTTCGCGCTCGAATCCTATCCGCGCGTCCACTGGATCCTCGGCGGCAAGCCGAAGGCGGGCGGCATCGCCTCTCTGGAGCCGCTGTTCGGGCGCGTCGCGATGGCCTATCTGATCGGGGCGGCGACCGACGAATTCGCGGCGACGCTCGAGGGCAAGGTCGCTTACGAGCGTTGCGGGACGCTCGACCTCGCCGTGGCGCACGCGGCCGAGGACGCCGCGCGCTCGGAAGAGGAGGCGCCCGTCGTCCTTTTCTCGCCGGCCTGCGCCTCCTACGACCAGTTTCGCAGCTTCGAGCATCGCGGCGACGTGTTTCGCGAGCTGGTCGGGAAGCTGCCGGGCGGCGAATGAGCCCTCAGCGGTTGAGCTTGAACACGCCGCGCTTGGGCCGGCGCGGGATCACGATATCCACGAAATGCGTCTTGTTGCGCAAAAGGCGCTCCGGGCCCAGCTCGGCGAGCGCCTCCTCGTCACGGGCGTGGATGACGAGGTCGCCCCTGGCGCCTTCCCTTTCCGCGTCGAAATAGGCGACGTTGCGCCCCGGCGCATCCGCCGACAGGCTCACGGCGAGGCGACGATAGCGCTGGTAGAAGACGCTCCTGAGCGCCTCCCTGTCGATGTAGAGGCAGCGCATCGAGGCGTCGAGCTTGTTGACGTGCACGTGGCGCAGCACTTCGCGCTGGAACAAAACGATGTCCTGGACGCCGCCCTGATCGGGCGAGAAGAACTCGATGAAGTAGTCGTCCACGGATGCGCCATGATCGTCGCGGACATGCGCGACGATCTGCATGTGCTGGCGGAAGCTCTCGCCGGCGGGCGGGCGGCCCCCGAAGAAAGCCCTATTGGCTTCCGGGTCCCGCGCGAGCCCGGCCGTCGCCTCGGAGAGCGCCCGCCACTTCGCCTCGATGCGGCGATACGCCTCCGCGCTGTCGCAGCCGAGCGCCTCCAGCAGCAATTCTCCGAGGCGGTCGTCTTCGGCCGCCGCGCCGCTCGCCTTCTCGGGAAGCGTGACGCTCGTATGGTCCCGGTCCGCCAGCGCCGCGAAGGGGAAGGGGAAATCGCCCGCCCTCGGCGTCCATGCGCGAAGAGCCGGAATCTCGCCGTTTTCCGAGAAATCGAGGGTCATGCCGATGGCGTTGAGATTGGCGGCGGCCGCGCGGACCGTGCCGTCCGCGCCCTGCTCGTTGACGATCTGGCGCATCATGCTGGGGTAGCCGCGCGTGCCCGTGATGACGAAGGGCCAGACCTTCCTCGCGCCGTAGGGGCCCTCGGCCCCGCCGCCCGTCTGGTCGAACAGGTCGCGAAGCGCCAGGCGGCGCTGGTAGGCGGAGCCGAGCTCCAGAGCGTCGAGCATGCCCTTGCCGGTTTCGAGCCAGTTGTTCCAGCCCTTGGCGATGCGCCCGATCATGCTCTTGCCGAGGCTCGCGAGTCTGGAGCCGAAATTGGCCGGCGCCAGCATGATGAGCCGCTTTATCGGCGCGCCTTTTCCGTCGGGATAATTGGCGACCAGCCATTCGCGCGCGACGAGGCCGCCCGTCGAGTGGACGATCAGGTCGAATGGGGCTTTCAGTTCGCCCGACGCGATCTTCTCGGAGACCACCTCCTGCATCCGGCGCGCCGCGTCCTCGATGCGCACGTCGTCGTCCTTGGAGACATAGTCGCCGAGCCATATCGCCTTCATCTCAAAGCCGCGATCCGCGAGGAAGGAGCGCAGCGGGCGGAAGGATTTCGAATTATCGCTCCAGCCGTGGAGGATGGCGATCTGGCGGTTCATGAATAAAGCCCCTTAAATTGTGTTTCTCATAATATGCAATCAAAAAGAGGATTCAATCCCGCTTTAATCCGTCGCCGCGCAAGCGTTCTAAAGCCTCCTTTAACCACCCGTTCACCACAATCGCGCAGTCGTTCATGAGGGGCGACGGGTCTTCTCGAAAAGGTCTCACATGGTCTCGCGCGCGGAAAGGTCGCTGGTCGGGGATTGGTGGCTGACTGTGGATCGGGCGCTGCTCGCGGCGCTCGGAATACTGATCGTCGTCGGTCTCGTCATGCTGATGGCGGGCGGGCCGCCGGTCGCCTCGCGTCTCGGCCTCGACACATTCCATTTCGTGACGCGACAGGGCCTGTTCCTCGCGCCAGCCGTGCTGGCGACCTTCGTCGTCTCGTTCCTCACGCCGCGCTATGTGCGCCGCCTGGCGCTGCTGACCTACGTCGTCGCCATGGCGCTCGTGTTCGCCGCGCTCCATTACGGTCCGGAGATCAAGGGCGCGCATCGCTGGATCGCGATCCTGGGCCTGAGCGTGCAGCCCTCCGAATTCGTCAAGCCTGCATTCGTCGTTCTCACCGCCTGGGCCTTTTCGGAGGCGACGCGCCGGCCCGAATTGCCGGCGGCGTGGCTGGCTCTGCTCATCCTGCCCGTCACCATCGCGCCGCTGATCCTGCAGCCGGATTTCGGACAGACGATGCTTTTGACGCTGGTCTGGGCGGGCATGTTCTTCATCGCCGGCCTGCATCTCTTCTGGGTGCTTGGCCTCGGCGCCGCCGGCGGGATCGGCATCTTCGCCGCCTACAATTTCCTCCCGCATGTGCGCGAGCGCATCGAGCGCTTTATCGACAAGGATTCGGGCGACAGCTTCCAGGTCGATGCGGCGATGCAGTCCTTCGCCAATGGCGGCTGGCTCGGCCGGGGGCCGGGGGAGGGCACGGTCAAGCGCATTCTTCCCGACGCGCATACGGATTTCATCTTCGCGGTGACGGGCGAGGAATTCGGCATCGCGGTGTGCCTTTTCATCGTGGCGATCTACGCCTTCATCGTGCTGCGCGGGCTGTTGCTCGCCGGGCGCGCCGAGGACCATTTCACCCGGCTCGCCGTGTCCGGCCTGTTGCTGCTCTTCGGCCTTCAGGCCATGATCAACATCATGGTCAATATCCAGCTTCTCCCGGCCAAGGGCATGACGCTGCCTTTCATTTCCTACGGAGGCTCGTCGCTGTTCTCGCTGGCGCTGACGATGGGCTTCCTGATCGCTCTCACGCGCCGCCGGCCGCGCTCGCGCCTCTACGAGCGCGAATATTCCCCGCGTCCGGCGGGCGCCTGAACATGGGATCCCTCGTGATGATCGCCGCCGGCGGAACCGGCGGACACCTCTTTCCGGCGCAGGCGCTCGCCAGCGTTCTGCAGGTGCGCGGCGTGCGCGTGATCCTCGTCACCGACGAGCGAATCGGCGCCCTGGCGGAGACATTTCCGGCGGAGCGGATCGTTTCGCTGCCGTCGGCGACGCCCTCCAGGCGCTCGCCGCTCAAGGTGATTCGCGCGGTCATCAAGCTCTCACGCGGGTTCTTCGCGGCGCGGCGCCTGATCCGGGAGACAAAGCCGGACATCGTCATCGGCTTCGGCGGCTATCCGACCGTGCCGCCGGTCCTTGCCGCCGCGCTGATGGGCGCGCCTACCATCGTGCACGAGCAGAACGGCGTGATCGGGCGGGCCAACCGATTCCTCGCGCGCTACGTCACGAAACTCGCCACGAGCGTTCCCGAACTGCAGGGCGCGCCGGACAAGGCTCGCGCCAAGATCGCGCTCACCGGCAATCCCGTGCGCGCCGAGGTGCTGGAGGCGGCCGCCATACCCTACGCGCCGCCGGCGCCGGGCGGCGAACTGCGCCTTCTCGTCTTCGGCGGCAGCCAGGGCGCCCGGGTGATGTCGGACGTCGTTCCGCAGGCTCTGGGCCTGCTTTCACCGGACGACCTCGCCCGCATCCGTCTCGTGCAGCAGGCGCGCGGCGAGGACGAGACGCGCGTGCGCGAGGCCTGCGCCGGACTTCCCGTCGAGGCTGAGGTTGCGCCGTTCTTCGCCGACCTGCCGGCGCGTATCGCGCGCGCGCATCTCGTCGTGTCGCGCTCGGGGGCGTCGACAGTCTCGGAGCTTGCGGTGATCGGGCGCCCGTCGATTCTCGTGCCGTTGCCCGGCGCGCTCGATCAGGACCAGGCGGCGAACGCGCAAAGCCTCGCGCGCATCGACGCCGCCTTGTTGCTTCCACAAAGCGAATTCACTCCAGAGCGGCTCGCTAAGGAACTGAAGGCGCGTCTCGACGATCCCGAGCGCTTGACGAAAGCGGCTGCGGCGGCCAAGAGCGCAGGCATACCCGACGCGGCGGAGAAACTCGCCGACCTCGTCGTCGCCTGCGCGCAGACGCGCCCATGACCCGTTGACCTGGGACTGTCCCGAAAGCTGAAGACGCCATGAAGCTGCCCCCCAAACTCGGCCCCATCCACTTCATCGGCATCGGCGGCATCGGCATGTCGGGCATCGCCGAGGTGATGCACAATCTCGGTTACACCGTGCAGGGCTCGGACGCGGCGGTGGACAACTACAACGTCAAGCGCCTGCGCGAGAAGGGCGTGCGCACCTTCGTCGGGCACGCGGCGGAGAACGTGCGCGACGCGGAGGTGGTGGTCGTCTCGACCGCGATCCGCCGCGACAATCCCGAACTCGTCGCAGCCCGCGAGCTGCGCCTGCCCGTGGTGCGCCGCGCCGAGATGCTCGCCGAACTGATGCGCCTGAAGACCTCCGTCGCCATCGCCGGCACCCACGGCAAGACGACGACGACCTCGATCGTGGCGACGCTGCTCGAAGGCGGCGGCTTCGACCCGACGGTGATCAACGGCGGCATCATCAACGCCTACGGCACCAATGCGCGCATGGGTAACGGCGACCTCATGGTCGTCGAGGCGGACGAATCGGATGGCACCTTCCTGAAGCTGCCCTGCGACTACGCCATCGTCACCAATATCGATCCCGAACATCTCGACCACTTCAAGACCTTCGACGCGATCAAGGCGGCTTTCCGGACCTTCATCGAGAACCTCCCCTTCTACGGCTTCGCGGTGATGTGCATCGACCATCCCGTGGTGCAGGATCTCGTCGGGCGCATAGAGGACCGGCGCGTCGTCACCTACGGGGTCAACCCGCAGGCTGACGTGCGCATCCGCGACATCGACCTGACGGGCGGGGTGAGCCGTTTCTCGGTCGTCATCCACGACCGCAAGAAGGGCGTCAGCGTCGATATCGACGATCTCGTCATGCCGATGCCCGGCCACCACAACGCGCTAAACGCGGTCGCGGCCATCGCGCTCGTCTACGAACTCGGCATGACGCCCGACGCCATCCGCAAGGCGCTGGGCGGTTTCGGCGGCGTCAAGCGGCGCTTCACCCGCACCGGCGAATGGAACGGCGCGGCGATCTTCGATGATTACGGCCATCACCCCGTCGAGATCGCCGCCGTGCTCAAGGCCGCGCGCGCCTCCACGGACGGCAGGGTGATCGCGGTCGTCCAGCCGCATCGCTACACGCGGCTGAGCGCGCTGTTCGAGGATTTCTGCACCTGCTTCAACGACGCCGACACTGTGATCGTGGCGCCCGTCTACGCCGCCGGCGAGGAGCCGATCCCCGGCGCCGACCGCGACAGCCTCGTCGCCGGCCTCAAGGCGCGCGGCCACCGCAACGCGATCGCGCTCGATACGCCCGACGACATCCCCGGACTGGTCGGCGACGTCGCCAAGCCCGGCGATTACGTGATCTTCCTCGGCGCCGGCAGCATCACCCAATGGGCCTATGCGCTGCCCGCACAGCTGGCGGAGCGCGCCGGGGCGAGCGCGTGACGGGCTTTCCCGACATCGCGCCCGATATCCGCGCCCGCGCGCCCGGCTTGCGCGGCGAGATGCGCGCCAACGCGCCGGCCGCGCCGCTTTCGTGGTTTCGAACGGGCGGCCCGGCGCAACTCCTCTTCACGCCGGTGGACGAGGAGGATCTGGCGCTGTTCCTCTCGGCGCTCGCGCCCGATACGCCCCGGCTGGTCGTGGGGCTCGGCTCGAACCTCCTGATACGCGACGGCGGGCTTCCCGGCGCCCTCATCCGCCTGTCCGCCAAGGGCTTCACGGGCATCGCGATCGAGCCGGGATCGCGCGTGCGCGCCGGCGCCGGCGCTCCCGACGTCAAGGTGGCGCGCGTCGCCGCCGAGGCCGGGATCGACGGGCTGGCCTTCCTGCGCGGCATTCCCGGCGCGATCGGCGGCGCGCTTCGCATGAACGGCGGCGCCTATGGCGGCGAGGTCAAGGACGTCTTCGTCGAGGCGCGGGCGCTCGGCGCGAAGGGCGCGCTCCACATCCTCGACAAGGCGGCGATGGATTTCTCATACCGCCGCTGCGGCGCGCCGGCCGACCTGATCTTCACGCAGGCCCTGTTCGAGGGCTTTCCCGGCGAGCCCGAAGAAATCCTTTCGCGCATGAACGCCATCACCGAGCAGCGCTCGGCGACGCAACCCGTCAACACCCGCACCGGCGGCTCGACCTTCAAGAACCCGCCGGACGCGCGCGCCTGGGAGCTGATCGACGCCGCCGGCTGCCGGGGCCTGCGCATCGGCGACGCGCAGGTCTCGGAAATGCACTGCAATTTCCTGATCAACCACGGCGGCGCGACCTCGACCGATATCGAGACGCTCGGCGAGGAAGTGCGTCGGCGCGTGCGCGAGACGAGCGGCGTCGAGCTCGAATGGGAGATCAGGCGGGTCGGCGTTCCCGCCTGAAGCCGCGCCGGTTTTCGCTTATCGCGCCGGGCGCAGGAGCACGTGGCGCTTCTTGCCGAAGGACAGTTTGATCACGCCTTCGCGCATGTCGCCCTCGCGCAGGACGGCGCGCTCGTCCTTGACCACCACGTCGTTGACGCGCAATCCACCCGCCTTCACCTGACGCCGCGCCTCGCTCATCGACGGCAGGAGCTTGGCGTATTCAGGCCCGAAGGCGGTCAGCACGCCGATCCCGGCGTCAAGCACGGAGGGCGGCACCTCGACGGTCGGCAGCGTTTCGGCGAGCGCGCCCTGCTCGAAGGTCTTGCGCGCCGTCTCCGCCGCCTCGTCCGCCGCCTCGCGGCCATGCATCAGCGCCGTCGCCTCGTTGGCGAGGACCTTCTTCGCCTCGTTGATCTCGGCGCCTTGCAGCGCTTCGAGCCGCGCGATCTCGTCCATCGGCAGCAGCGTGAAGAGCCTGAGGAAGCGGCCGACGTCGCCATCCTCGGTGTTGCGCCAGAACTGCCAGTAATCCCACGGGCTCAGCATGTCGGCGTTGAGCCACACCGCGCCGGCGGCTGTCTTGCCCATCTTCGCGCCCGAGGAGGTCGTCAGCAGCGGACAAGTGAGCGCGTAGAGCTGCTGCGTGCCCAACCGACGGCCGAGATCGATGCCGTTGACGATGTTCCCCCACTGGTCGGAGCCGCCCATCTGCAGGATGCAGCCGTGGCGCTTGGCGAGCTCGGCGAAATCGTAGGCCTGGAGGATCATGTAGTTGAATTCGAGGAAGGACAGCTCATGCTCGCGATCGAGCCGCAGCTTCACCGAATCGAAGCTGAGCATGCGGTTGACCGAGAAGTGCCGGCCGACGTCGCGCAGGAAATCGATGTAGTTGAGCTTGGTCAGCCATTCCGCGTTGTCGACCATCATGGCGTCCGTCGCGCCCTCGCCGAAGGCGATGAAGCGCGAGAACGTGCCCTTGATGCTCTCCTTGTTGGCGTCGATCTGCTCGACCGTGAGGAGCTTGCGCGCCTCGTCCTTGCCCGACGGGTCGCCGACGCGCGTCGTGCCGCCCCCCATCAGCGCGATCGGCTTGCCGCCGGTCTGCTGGAGCCAGTGCAGCATCATGATCGAGAGCAGGTGCCCGACATGCAGCGAGGGCGCGGTGCAGTCATAGCCCACGTAAGCCACGTGCTCCCCGGCCGCCGCTTTCGCGTCGAGCCCTTCGAGATCGGAGCATTGGTGGATGAAGCCCCGTTCGGTGAGGATCCGCAGGAAATCCGATCGCAGCGCGGTCATCGCGTTTCTCTTTTCGTTTCTTCACGGCGGCCGGCTTTCCAGCCGGGGACGGGGCGATGTATCAGCTTGGACAGGGAATTTCACGGGGATTCGCGACATGGCCGCCATGCGCGCCGTAGGATTGATGAGCGGGACCTCGCTCGACGGCGTCGACGCGGCGCTGATCGAGACGGATGGCGAGACGATTTCCGTATTCGGGCCAACGGCTTATCGCCCCTACACGGACGCCGAACGGGCGCTTCTCACGCAGGCGCTCGTCGACGGCGCCGGCCTGTCGCGCCGCGAGGACCGTCCCGGCGTTCTGGCGGAAGCGGAAGAAGTCGTCGCCCGCGCCCATGCGGAGGCGGTCGAGGCGCTCATCGCCGAGAACGGCCTCGACCGGGCGGGCCTCGATGTCGTCGGCTTCCACGGGCAGACGGTGCTGCATCGCCCGGCTCACGGGCTCACCGTTCAGATCGGCGACGGGCCGGGGCTCGCGCGCCGGCTCGGACTGCCCGTCGTCTACGATTTCCGCGCCGCCGACGTCGCGGCGGGCGGGCAGGGCGCGCCGCTCGTGCCCGTTTTCCACCGGGCGCTCGCCCGCTCTTCCGGGATGGCGCTGCCGCTCGCGATCCTCAATATCGGCGGCGTCGCGAACGTCACCTTCATCTTCTCGAACGGTGAGATGCTCGCCTTCGACACCGGTCCCGGCAACGCGCTGATCGACGATCTGATGCGCGAGCGTCTCGGCGCCGAATTCGACGATGACGGGCGGGTCGCCGCGTCCGGCGCGCCGGAAGAACCCTTGCTCGACTGGCTCATGGCGCATCCCTATTTCGCCAGCAAGCCCCCGAAATCCCTCGACCGGAACTGGTTCTCGCACCGCATCGCCGGCCATCTGGCCACGCCCGACGCGGCGGCGACGCTGATGGCCTTCTCCGCGCGCGCGATCGCGGCATCCCTCGATCACGCAAGCGAGAAGCCCGCGCGCTGGATCGTCGCGGGCGGGGGGGCGCGCAACGGCGCGCTGCTCGAAACCCTAAGACGGCACCTCCAGACGCATCTCACCGACGCCGAGGCGGTCGGCTGGTCGAGCGGCTATCTCGAAGCGCAGGCCTTCGCCTTCCTCGCCGTGCGCTCGCTGCGCGGCCTGCCTCTGACTTTCCCGGGCACGACGGGCGCGCCGGCGCCCTTGACCGGCGGGTTGCTCGCCACGCCCGAATAGGCCCATCGCAGCGACCTGACACGGCGCATCGGTGGCCTGAAATCGGGCGGATCGCTAAAATCCGAGTATTTCGTAAAACGGAGCGGCAATCGGGCGCGGTCAGGCTTGCGTCATGTTCGCAAGCCTCGCCATCGCAACGACGGGAATGCACGCCGCCGCCAAGCGCCTCGAAGCGAGCGCGTCGAACGTGGCGAACGCCCGCACCAACGGTCCGCTGCCGGAGACGCCGCCCAACCGGCCCGTGGAGCGCGCTGGCGACGCGCGCTCGGTCTACCAGCCGATCGACGTGGTGCAGGTCTCGAGTTCCGGAGGCGGCGTCGCAGCGCGCTTCACCGAGCGCCTGCCGGCCTACCAGCCCGTCTACGATCCAACTTCGCCCGACGCCAACGACGACGGCCTCCTCGCCGCGCCCAATGTCGACCTCGCCCGCGAAATCTCCGACCAGATCATGGCGCTCGCGATGTTCCAGGCGAGCGTGAAAGTCTTCACCGTCGCCTCCGACATGACGAAGACATTGATCGACGCCAAGGCGTGACGGCCGCCGGCGCTCCGCCGCGAACCTCTCAGGCCTCCAGCAGCGCCTCGAGAAACGCCTCGCCGTAGCGGGCGAGCTTGGCCTGGCCGACGCCGTGGCAGGCGGCGAGCTGCTCGAGGGAGCGGGGGCGCAGGAGCGCCATGTCGACCAGGCTGCGGTCGGTGAAGACGACGTAGGCCGGGACTTCCTCGTCCTTGGCGATGGTGAGGCGCAGCGCCTTGAGGCGCTTGAGCAGCGGATCGTCCGGCGACAAACCCGCCTCCTCGATGGCGCTGGCGCGGCGCTCCTTGCGCGATGAGGCCTTGTGCAGCACGTCCGAGCGCAAAGTCACGCTCTCCAGCCCGCGCAGCACCGCGTCGCCGCGCTCGGTGATCAGCCAGCGCCCGTGGTCGTCCAGCGCGATCTGGACGAGGCCGGCGGCGTAGATCTGGCGCATCAGCGAGCGCCATTCCTGCTTGGGCCGCTCCTTGCCGACGCCGAAGGTGCGCAGGCCCGCATGGCCGTGCCGGCGAACCTGCTCGGTCTCCTCGCCGGTGAGGATCGCCACGATATGTTCGGCGCCGAAACGCTCGCCGGTGCGGGCGATGGCCGACAGAATTTTCTGCGCCTCCATCGTGCCGTCGAAGGTCTTCGCGCCGCCGGCGCACAGGTCGCAGCGCCCGCAGGGCTCGGACTTCTCGCCGAAATAGGAAAGCAGCGTCTGGCGGCGGCAGCGCGGCGCCTCGCACAGCGAGACGAGGGCGTCGAGGCGCTGGCGCTCGATGCGCTTCTGGTCGTCCGAGACGCCCGATTCCTCGATCTGGAGGCGCCGGATGCGGATGTCGTCGAGCCCGTAGAGCGTCAGCGTGTCGGCGCTCTCGCCGTCGCGGCCGGCGCGGCCGATCTCCTGGTAATAGGCCTCGATCGATTTCGGCAGGGAGGCGTGGGCGACGAAGCGCACGTCGGGCTTGTCGATCCCCATGCCGAAGGCGACGGTCGCGACCATGACGACGCCATCCTCCTGCAGGAAGCGGTCCTGCCGGCGCGAGCGCTCCTCGGAGGCGAGGCCGGCGTGATACGCCATGGCGTCGATACCCTGCTCGCGCAAGGTCTCCGCGATATCCTCCGTCGCCTTGCGCGAGAGGCAGTAGACGATCCCGCTCTCGCCCCGGTGCTTGTCGAGGAACGCCTTGATCTGGCGCGCGCGGCTCACGCGCGGCTCCATGGCGAGGAAGAGGTTGGGCCGGTCGAAGCCGTGGACGAAGACCGTCGGCTCGCGCTCGAACAGGCGCGAGGCGATGTCGGCGCGCGTCGCCACATCGGCGGTCGCGGTCAGCGCGATGGTCTGCACGTCGCCGAGGCGCCGGCGCACCTCTCCGAGCTGGGCGTATTCGGGCCGGAAATCGTGCCCCCATTGCGAGACGCAATGCGCCTCGTCGATGGCGAGCAGGCGCACGCCGGCCCGCGCGAGCCATTCGGCCGTGCCGTTGTTCACCAGCCGCTCGGGCGACACGTAGAGCAGCCGCAGCGCGCCCTCGCGCAGGGAGTCGCGCACGCGGTCGTTCTCGGCCTGATCATTCGAGGAGTTGAGCGCGCCCGCCGCCACGCCGTTGTTGCGCAACTGCGCCACCTGATCGCGCATCAGGGCGATCAGCGGCGAGACGACCACGGTGAGCCCCTCGCGCACGAGCGCGGGCAGCTGGTAGCACATCGACTTGCCGGAGCCCGTCGGCATCACGGCGAGCACGTCGCGGCCCTCAAGCACCGCGTCGAGGACTTCCGCCTGCCCCGGCCGCAGGTCCGGATAGCCGAAAATCTCGCGCAGCACCACGCGGGCGGCGTCGAGGCGGGTGAGCGAATCGGCGGCTGGGGACAGCATGTCCGCTGGATAGAGGGTTTCGCGCGGAAGCGGAATGCGCAGGGCTTGAATTCTGGTGGACGCAAGCTTTGCTAGAAGAACGATCTGACGAGCCCGCCGATCAGCAGATTCCAGCCGTCGATCAGCACGAAGAACAGGATCTTGAAGGGCAGCGCGATGACGGTGGGCGGCATCATCATCATGCCCATCGACATGACGATGGTCGCGACGATGATGTCGATGACGAGGAAGGGCAGGGCGATGATGAACCCGATCTCGAAGCCCCGGCGCAATTCCGAGATCATGAAGGCCGGGATCAGCACGCGCAGCTCGATCTCGCCATCCGCCTGACTGGTCCCGAAGCTCTCCTCCGCGAGGTCGGCGAACATGGCGAGATCCTTCTCGCGCACATGCGCCAGCATGAATTCGCGGAACGGCCCGGTTGTGCGCTCATACGCCTGCTCCTCGGTGATCTCGCCGCGCAGGAGCGGATCGATGCCCTCCTGCCAGGCGCGGTCGAAGGTCGGCGCCATGACGTAGAAGGTCATGAACAGCGCAAGCGAGATCAGCACGAGATTGGCCGGCGTCGATTGCAGGCCCATGCCGGAGCGCAGGAACGAGAGCGCCACGACGAAGCGCGTGAAGCTCGTCACCATGATCATGATGCCCGGCGCGATCGAGAGCACCGTGAGCAGCACGAGCAACTGCACGATCCGCCCCGTCGTCGAGGCTTCGCCGTCGGGAATGAGCCCGCCGAGATCGATGGTCTGGGCGAAGGCGTCGCCGGGAAGGGCGAGGAATAGGACCAGCCAGAGAATACGGCTCATTGCACGACCAGGGATTCGAGAACGACTTCGCGCACCGCGCCCTGCGAGCGCGCCGCCGCGCGGTCCGTCAGATCCTCGCGCAGGAACAGGAGGCCGCTCGCGCCCTCGATCCGGGCGAGGTCGAGCGTGCGCAGATAGGCCAGCGTGTCGGCCGCGATTTCGGCGGCCAGACGATCGCGGGTGGGCTCGTCGGGCGCCTCCATGACGAGGGCGAGATCGACGCGGATCCAGACGTCGGCGGGCGAGCGCAAGTTCGTCACGACGGGCGTGAGACGATGCAGCGTCGCGCCGGCGGCGTAGCGCAGGGGCTCGACCGGGCGCTCGTTGGCGACCGCCTCCGGCGAAGGAGCGATGCGGTCGTGCACGAGCCAGGCGAGCGCGAACCCGGTCCCGACGGCGAGCGGCGTGAGCACGGCGAGGGCGGCGAGGAACGCGCTCGTTCCGGCCTTGGCCGGCTCCGCCGCGCGGGGGCGGCCGTTTCGATACCCTTCGGGCGCGGGCAGTTGCGCGGTGGCGTCGGCCATGTCGTGCGCCTCCCGGTCAGAAGGGCGTCACGAGATCGAAGACCTGCTGGCCCCAGGCGGGCTGCTGGACCTCGCTCGTGCGGCCTCGCCCGCCATAGGAGATGCGGGCCTCGGCGATCTTCTCGTAACTGATCGTGTTCGCGGCCGAGATGTCACGCGGGCGCACGACGCCCGCGACGTTGAGGATGCGCAGTTCGTAGTTCACGCGCACTTCCTGCGAGCCGCTGATCAGCAGGTTCCCGTTGGGCAGGACGTTCGTCACGACAGCTGCGACGTTGACGTCGATGCGCTCGGAGCGGTTGATCGAGCCCTGTCCGCGCGAACGCGTGCCCGAATTGATCCCGCCCCCGGCGCCGCCGCTCGAACCCACGCCGCCGAACTGGGCGGAGAAGTCGAAGCCGAGATTGGCCTCCGAATCGCGCGAGCGGCCGGTGGCGTTGTTGAGCCGCGCCTCATCGTTCATGCGGATGCGCACGGTCAGCACGTCCCCGACCTTGGCGGCGCGGGAATCGCTGAACAGGTTCTCGCGCCCGTCGCTCCAGACGGAGTGGAACTCGCGGCGCGACTGGTCGGGAAAGGAGCCCGCCGGCAGCGCGGCGTGATAGGCGGTGAGGCCGGCCCCGACCGGCGTCATGCCCGGCTCGCGCCCGACCTCCGCGAGATCGGCGGCGCAGCCGGCGAGGGCGACGGAGGCGGCGATTGCCGCGACGAGCAGCGGACGGGGGGTCATGGCGCGGTTCTCCGTCATAGACGTTCTCTCGGGCGTTCTCTCGAAGCCTGGTCCTGCGAAAGGGCGGTTCCGGCGATGCCGCGGGTGAGGAGCGCCGCGCGGCCGGGCTCCATCTCGTTGAGGATGGCGCTCGCCTGACGCGGGTTGAGCTTTGCGATCACGGCGCCCGCCGTCTCGTTGTCCATGGCGGCGAGCTGGGCGGCGGCGGCGTCGGGGCGCATGCGCGAATAGATGGCGATGACGCCTTCCTCGGCCTTGCGCAGGAACTCCTCGCGCCGCGCCAGCCAGGTCTCGTATTCCGTGCGCAAGGCCGCGAGCTCCGCGATGCGGGCGTCGATGCGGGCTTCGATCTCGAGAAGCGACTGCGCCTGCCAGGCGACGCGCGCCTCGCGGGCGGGATCGCGGATCGCTTCGCAGTAGCGCGTCGCGTCGGCCTCCGTGGCGCCGGCCGGAGCCGCCGCGCACAGGAGCGCGAGCAGCGCCGCAGCAGCCGCGCATCTGATCCCGAATGCCGATTTCACCATGTCTCGCATAGCGCCCCGTCGGTTGCTCAAGGACGGAGATAGGCGAACAACCTTGCTTCAGGCTGGAAGCGCGACGGGCCGATATCGCGGAGGGACGGGATCGGTCGACGGGCTGATCGACATTGGCGCCGGCCGCGCTACCTTGCGCCCGTGAAGCCTGATCCGTGCGCCCTCCTTCCCGAACGCTTCGAGGCCTGGTTCGCAAGCCGCGGCTGGAGCGCGCGCGCTCATCAGCTCGCGCTGCTCGCCCTCGCGCGGGCGGGCCGCAGCGCGCTCCTCGTCGCGCCGACGGGCGCGGGCAAGACGCTCGCGGGTTTTTTGCCGAGCATGGTCGAGCTTGCGGACGGCGTGCGCGGGGAGCCGCGCATGCACACGCTCTACATTTCCCCCCTCAAGGCCCTCGCGGTGGACGTGGCGCGCAATCTCGAAACGCCGTCGCGCGAGATGGGGTTGCCCTTCGCCATCGAGACCCGCACCGGAGACACGCCGTCCCACAAGCGCGCCCGCCAGATGGAGCGCCCGCCCGACATCCTGCTGACGACGCCCGAACAGCTCGCGCTGATGCTCGCCCATCGCGACGCCCGCGAGCTCTTCTCCGGCCTGCGGCGCGTCGTCCTCGACGAATTGCACGCCCTCGTCGCCTCGAAGCGCGGCGACCTGCTGTCGCTCGGGCTCGCGAGGCTGTTTTCGCTCGCCCCGGATCTCGCGGCGTTCGGCCTCTCGGCCACCGTGCGCGAGCCGCAGGCGCTGGCGCGCTACCTCACGCCCGATCCAGCGCGACCGCCCGAGATCGTCACCGTGACCGGCGGCGCGCGGCCGGACATCCGCATGCTGGAGACGGACCGCGCCCTGCCGCAGGTCGGGCATACGGCGGCGGTCTCGATGCCGGCGATCTACGATCTGATCCGTGCCCACCGCACGACGCTCGTCTTCGTCAACACCCGCATGCAGGCGGAGTTCGTCTTTCAGGCGCTTTGGAACCTCAACGACGATGCGCTGCCCATCGCGCTCCACCACGGCTCGCTGGACGTCGAGCAGCGCCGCAAGGTCGAGGCGGCGATGACGGCGGGGAAGCTGCGCGCGGTCGTCTGCACCGCGACCCTCGATCTCGGCGTCGACTGGGGCGACGTCGATCTCGTCGTCAATGTCGGCGCGCCAAAGGGCGCGAGCCGGATCATGCAGCGGATCGGACGCGCCAACCACACGCTCGACGAGCCCTCGAAAGCCTATCTCGTGCCCGCCAACCGCTTCGAGATTCTGGAATGCCGCGCCGCGCTCGACGCGGTGGAGGAGGCGGCGCAGGACACGCCCGACCTCAATCCCGGCGCCCTCGACGTGCTGGCCCAGCACGTCCTCGGCATGGCCTGCGCCGAGCCCTTCGCGGCGGATGCGCTCTACGAGGAGACGCTTCGCGCCGCGCCCTACGCCGCTCTCGACCGCGAGACCTTCGACGAGGTGATCCGCTTCGTCGCGACGGGCGGCTACGCGCTCACCGCCTATGAGCGCTTCGCCCGCATCGTGCAGGGCGCCGACGGGCTCTGGCGGGTGCGCGACAGGCACGTCGCCCAGCAATACCGCATGAATGTTGGCACCATCGTCGAGGCGACGATGGTCAAGGTGCGGCTCGGGCGCATCGGGCGGGCGGGCTCGCCGATGGGGCGCGGCGGGCGCGTGCTAGGCGAGGTCGAGGAGTATTTCGCCGAAACGCTGACGCCCGGCGACACCTTCCTTTTCGCCGGCGAGGTGCTGACCTTCCACGGCCTCACCGAGGACGCCGCGCTCGTCTCGCGGGCGAGCGCCGGGACCGATCCGAAAATTCCCTCCTACGCCGGCGGCAAGTTTCCGCTCTCGACCTTCCTGGCCGAGCGCGTACGCGGCTATCTCGCGGAGCCTGAATCCTGGGCGCGGCTGCCCGCCCAGCTCGTCGAGCTGCTGGAAAGCCAGCGCCGCCGCTCGCTGCTGCCCGGGCGCGAAAACCTTCTCGTCGAGACCTTCATGCGCGGCGGGCGCTCCTATCTCGTCGCTTATCCCTTCGAGGGGCGCCTCGCGCACCAGACGCTCGGCATGCTGCTGACGCGCCGGCTGGAGCGCGCGCGCATGAAGCCGCTCGGCTTCGTCGCCAACGATTACGGGCTCGCGGTCTGGGGCCTGCGCGACCT
Organism: Salinarimonadaceae bacterium; assembly: GCA_007693435.1. GTDB lineage: Bacteria > Pseudomonadota > Alphaproteobacteria > Rhizobiales > Beijerinckiaceae > Saliniramus. The sequence continues at coordinate 26,064 of REDO01000048.1, forward strand.
CGGGCTCGCGGCGGCGGGCGATCCGGGGCTTATCGACGCGCTTTTCGCGCAGGACATGCTCGGCGACGATCTTGAGGCATGGCTCGAGGAATCGAACCTGATGAAGCGCACCTTCCGCTACTGCGCCGTGATCGCCGGGCTGATCGAGCGTCGGTTTCCCGGCCAGAAGAAGACGCAGCGCCAGGTCACGGTCTCGACGGATCTCGTCTATGACGTGCTGCGCCGGCACGATCCGGGGCACATTCTCCTGCGCGCCGCGCGCGCCGATGCGGCGACGGGCCTGCTGGACATCCGGCGCCTCGCCAAGATGCTCTCGCGCGTCGAGGGGCGAATCGTCCATAAAGCGCTTGATCGCGTCTCGCCGCTCGCCGTCTCGATCATGCTGGAGATCGGCCGCGAGCGGATCTACGGGGAAGGCGCGGACGACATGCTGGCGGAGGCCGAGGCGATGCTGATGCGTGAGGCGCAAGGCGAGGATCTGGTATGAACGCGCCCGCGCTTATGCCCCGATCCTGCGCGCCCCACGCCTTTTCGCTGGGAAGGCTCGCGCTCGTCTGCGACCTCTCGGGCGTTCTCTGTCTGCCCGACGAGGACGCGCTGCTCGTCGCCGACCTGCATTTCGAGAAGGGCTCCTCGCGCGCCCGGCGCGGCTTCCTCCTGCCGCCCTACGATACGCGCGATACGCTGTCGCGCCTCGCCGCTGTCATCGCCGCCCATGATCCGCGCCGGGTGATCGCCATGGGCGATTCCTTCCACGATCCGCACGCCGCGCAGCGTCTCTGCGCTGAAGATCGCGAGGCGCTTGCGGGGCTGATGCGCGGGCGCGAATGGCTGTGGCTGACGGGCAACCACGATCCCGACGCGCCTGCGGGTATCGGCGGAGACGCGGCGGCCGAAATCGAGGTCGCGGGTGTGCGCCTGCGCCACGAGCCCTCGACCGCGCCCGGCCCCGAGATCGCCGGGCACCTGCATCCGGTCGCCAAGGTCGTGGGGCGGGGAGGGCGCGTGCGCCGGCGCTGTTTCGCGACGAGCGGCGAGCGCTGCGTGATGCCTGCCTTCGGCGCCTATGCCGGCGGTCTCAACGTGCGCGATCCCGCCTTCGCCCCGCTCTTCCCGGACGGGCTCGTCGCCCGCGTGATAGGCCGCGAGCGTGTGTATGGCGTAGGCGCGGGGATGCTGGCGGGGGATTGAGCCCCCCTCGTCAGGGCCGGGTGAGTTCGTCCATTCGCGCCGCGAGCGGCCCGTCGTCGCCCCGGAAGCTCGCAATCATCGCCGGTATGAACGTCTCCCGTTCGAGCCACTCCATCCGCAGCGGATGGTCCGCGCGTCCGGCCAGTTCGGCCATGAACGCCATCTGCGCGCGCCCGTTCCCGTCCCGGAAAGCGTGGATCGCGTTCAGTTCGGACAGGACATGCGTCGCGCCGGCGACGAAATCGGCGCGCGCGAGGCCCGCAAGCCCGTCTCGCGCCCGAAGCCATTCGAACAGCCGGTCCAGTTGGCCGGCGATATATTCGGGAAAGCAGAACCAGTGCCCCTCGCGCCCGATCCGAACGGTCCTGATTTCGCCCGCCCAGTCGTAGACGTCCTGGAAGAGATGATGGTGGATCGCGCGGTAGTGTACGGCGTCGAGGCTTCCTGCCGGAAGCGGCTGCTGGCCGCGTGACGCAGTCATGAATTGTTCGAATGTTTCGAGTGTCTGTTCGTCGCGCGTTTCGAGCTTGTTGATCAGTATGAGCGTGCCCGGGTAGCAGTATGGGTCTTGATGGGCTTCATACATCCGCGCCGGGTCAACGTTCGCGCTTGAAGTCTCGGATGATTTCCGCCCGCTGCTGTTCGGGCGTAAGGCCGCGGCGGTCAAAATCGGCGAAGCGCTCAAGCATTTCCTTGCTCGGCGTCAGACCTTCCAGCGCGTTGATGCGGAAAATCGCCTCGCGGCCGAGCGTCATGCCGGGCTCGGCTTCCGAAGCGTCGCGCCCGCGTTTTCGCGGGTTGTCGTCGAAGACGAGATTGAGCGGCTCTTTCATGGCTTCCCAACCTACCACAACCGCGCCCGCGCCGCCACGGCCGGCTACGAACGCGTCAATTCCGGTCGTCGCCGAAATTCGGCAATGGCTGGACGGCGACGCCTTCCTCCATCAGGTCGCGGGCGTCGTCGAGGGTCGCCTGCCCGTAAATCGAGCGCTCGTCGGCCTCGCCGTAATGGATCTTGCGGGCTTCCTCGACGAAGCGGTCGCCGACATCCTCGGAATTGCGCACGACATGCTCGCGGATTTCGCGCAGCATCGCGCGCATGGCGCGCTCGCGCTCGGAGAGGAGCGCTACGGGGGCAGGCGTCTCGGCGGCGGGCGCAGCGCCGGGGGCGGCCTGCTGCGGGGCGCGGTCCTTGCGAGAGATGGAGGGCGTCATGAGGCGCTTCTCCACCGTGGTCGAGCCGCAGACCGGGCACGCGACGAAGCCGCGCGCCGCCTGCTCGTCGAAGCTGTCGGCGGAGGGAAACCAGCTTTCGAATTCGTGCGCCTGATCGCAGGCGAGCGCGTAACGGATCATGGCCCTGTCGCGGCTAACCACACGTAACACAACGTAGATGGCCGCGTCGGGCCCTTTCGGCAAGGCTTTTCGGAACCGCCGCTCACGCCTCGCGCAATGCGAATTCACGGTCATGGCGCAGGGTGGGGAGGCGCGTGCGCGCCGCATCGACCTCCGCGAGGTCGATCTCCGCTCCGAAAACGCCGGGCTCCGTCCCGCCTTCCGCGAGCACGTGGCCCCAGGGGCTGACGATGATCGAATGCCCGAAGGTCTCGCGACCATCCTCGTGCGTGCCGCCTTGCGCGGCGGAAATCATGAAGGAGCCGGTCTCGATCGCGCGCGCCCGATTGAGGACGACCCAGTGCGCCTCGCCGGTCTGGTTCGTGAAGCAGGCGGGCGCGCCGATGATCTGCGCGCCGGCCTGCCCGTAGGCGCGATACAGCTGCGGAAAGCGGATGTCGTAGCAGATCGCGAGGCCGACGGCGCCGATGGCGGTATGCGCGATGACCGCCTTCGAGCCGGCCGAGTAGGTCGCGCTCTCGCGCCACGTTTCGCCGTTGGGCAGATCGACGTCGAAGAGATGAATCTTGTCGTAGATGGCGCGGATCTCGCCGTCCTCGTCGATGACGAAGGCGCGGTTGGCGATCTTCTCGCCGTCGCGGACCGGGAGCGAGCCGATATGCACGACGACGCGGCGCGCCCGGGCGACGTCGCGCAGGGCGGAGAGCGTCCCATCCTCCCCCTGCTGGTCGATATGCGCGAAAATCCTGGCGCGATCGCGCTCGACGAGGCTCGTCATCTCCGGCGTCTGGATATAGCGCGCGCCGACGGCCGCCGCCTCCTCGACGAGGCGGACCGCATCGTCGCGATTCCGAGCCGGATCGCGCCCCGAGCGCATCTGGATACAGGCGACCTTCAATCGCGTCATGGCGTGCGCTCCCCTGCGAGCAGTTTATCGAGGCCGCCGCGACGCTCGAGCGCCGAAACGTCGTCGAAGCCCCCGAGATGCGTGTCGCCCACGAAGATCTGCGGCACGCTCGTGCGCCCGCCTGCGCGCTTGATCATCTGCGCGCGGGCGCCGGAAACCGCCTCGATGTCGATCTCCTCGAAAGCGACGCCCTTGCCGGACAGGAGCGACTTGGCCGCGGCGCAGTAGCCGCACCAGCTGCGCGTATAGATGATGACTGGAGACCGGGAGGGTGACATTGAGGGTGCTCGCTCGGCGGATTGCGCTTCGCCGCCACTATACGCCCGCCTTCACGCCGCAGTCACGACCCGTGCGAAGCAAAGCACGTCGACGCTCTTCGCACCGCCGCGCAGCAAGGCGCGCGACACGGCGTTGGCGGTCGAGCCCGTGGTCAACACGTCGTCGATCACCACGATGCGGCGTCCTTCGAGGCCCGGCCGCGCGGACTGGGGGACCTTGAACGCGCCTTGCAGGTTGTCGCGGCGCTGCGTGCGCGTCAGACCCACCTGGCTGCGGGTGCGCTTCACGCGCGCCAGAGCCTCCATGTCGCAGGGTTTGCCCGAGACGCGCGAGACGACGAGGGCCAGCGCCGCCGCCTGATTGAAGCGCCGGCGCCACAGTCGCCAGCGATGCAGCGGCACCGGGACGACCAGATCGGCCTCGGCCAGAAGCTCCGACCCGGCGCGGGCCATCATCCGTCCCATCGCCTCGGCGAGTTCGGCCCGGTCATTGTATTTGAGGCGGTGCGTCAGAAGCCGCGCCGCGCCGTCATAGGCGGCGACGGCGCGGGCTCGCGCAAAGACGGGCGGGTCCGCGATCGCGGAAGGCGAGAGAAGCGGTCCGCCGATATCGATTGCGAAGGGCGTCCCCAGCCGCTCGCAGAAGGGGCGCTCGATGAAGGCGATCTCGCTCCAGCACTTGGCGCACAGGGCGTGCGCTCGATCCGTCGCCGCGCCGCAGGCGATGCAGGAAGGCGGATAGAGCAACGTGAGAAAGCGCCCGTAGGCAGCCGTCGCCGCAGCGCGCGCGGCGAGGTCGAAACGTCTCAGGAGAGAGAGGGTGTCGGCGTCCTCCATGCGCGACGCTAGCGCTCCGACGCGTGAAAAAGCAATCCCGGATGGCGCCGTCGGTCGCGCCGTCGATGCGCGCCGGCGCCGGTCGTGCGGGAAGGCCAAGCCTTGACTCGCGAATGTGATTGGGGCCAGTGTCCGCCGCCGCGTGCGCTGCACTCTGTGTTGGAGGGCGGCGTCGCTCATCCATGATCGCCGGACATGATGCGCACCTATCTCGATTTCGAAAAGCCCGTCGCCGAGCTCGAGGCCAAGCTCGAGGAATTGCGGCGGATGGGCGAGGCGAGCGACGCGGTCGCGATCTCCGACGACATCGCGAGGCTCGAGGAAAAAGCCTCGCAGGCGCTGATCGAAATCTACGCCGCGCTGACTCCCTGGCAGAAGACCCAGGTCGCCCGTCACCCGCAGCGCCCGCATTTTCTCACCTTCTGCGAGCAGTTGATTTCCGATTTCACGCCGCTCGCCGGCGACCGCTCCTTCGGTGAAGACGAGGCTATCGTCGGCGGTTTCGGGCGCTTCCGCGGTGAGCCCGTCTGCGTGATCGGTCAGGAGAAGGGCTCGAACACCCAGGCGCGCATCCGGCACAATTTCGGCATGGCCCGCCCGGAAGGCTATCGCAAGGCCGCGCGCCTCATGGAGCTCGCCGACCGGTTCGACATTCCGGTCCTTACCTTCGTCGACACGGCCGGCGCCTATCCCGGCATCGAAGCCGAGGAGCGCGGCCAGGCCGAAGCGATCGCCCGTTCAACCGAGGCCTGCCTCGCATTGCGGTCGCCAAACGTCTCGATCGTCATCGGGGAGGGCGGCTCGGGCGGCGCCATCGCCATCGCCACCGCCAGCAAGGTGCTGATGATGGAGCACGCGATCTACAGCGTGATCTCGCCCGAGGGAGCGGCCTCCATCCTCTGGCGCGATCCTGCGCGCGCGCAGGACGCCGCCACCAACATGAAAATCACGGCGCAGGACCTCCTCAAGATGGGCGTGATCGACCAGATCGTCACGGAGCCCGTAGGAGGCGCGCATCGCGACCCGCAGGCCGCGATCAGCGCCGCCGGCGACGCGCTCCACGCCGCTCTGGCCGATCTGGCCGGTTTTTCCCGCGACGAGATCAGGGCGAAACGGGCCGACAAGTTTCTCGCAATCGGCCGGAATCTATGAGCCGTTAACGCGTTGTTGACCAACTCCACAGGTCGCCGCCCCTTGCGGTAAGGCTTCGGTAAGGCTAACGATCGTATCGAGATGGGGTAGAGTGAGCGTAATCGTGTCCGGCGTTTCCAGTTCCGAAACATCGACGCCCTTAAGACGAGCGGAGTCCCAATGGTGAAGCGTTTTCTTCTGGCCGCCGGATTGGCCTTCGCGCTTGCAGCTTGCGACGGACAGAATCTCGCTTCGTCCAACCGCCATCTCCAGCCGATTCCGCCGCAGACGCTTGCTCTCATGGAGCGCAACGGCATGTCGCCGTCCGATCCGATTCTCGTGCGTATCTTCAAGAAGGAAGCCGAGCTCGAAGTCTGGAAAAAGGGTCGCGACGGCCGGTACGCCATGCTCAAGACCTACCCGATCTGCCGCTGGTCCGGCCAGCTCGGGCCCAAGCGGCGCGAGGGCGACCGTCAGGCGCCGGAGGGTTTCTACACGGTCACGCCCGACCTGATGAATCCGAACTCCGCCTATTACCTCTCTTTCAATATGGGTTATCCCAATCAGTTCGACCGTCAGCACGGCCGCACGGGATCGCATCTGATGGTTCACGGATCCTGCTCCTCGGCGGGCTGCTACGCCATGACCGACGAGGCCATCGCCGAGGTCTACGCCATCGCCCGCGAGGCCTTCGCAGGCGGCCAGCGGGGCTTCCAGGTGCAGGCTTATCCCTTCCGCATGACGCCGGAGAATCTCGCGAAGGTCCGCTACGACGAGAACATCGCCTTCTGGCGTAATCTCAAGGAAGGCTACGACCATTTCGAGATCGCGCGCACGGAGCCGAGCTACGAGGTTTGCGGCCGTCGCTATGCTTTCAACTCCCAGAACTGCTCGCCGGTCGATCAGCAGCTCGCCGCGGCGGTGCGCGCCAAGAACGCGCAGGACGAGATCCGCATCGCGGAGCTCGTCAAGAAGGGCGCGCCGGCCGTGCGCATCGTCTATGACGACGGCGGCAGCCATGAGACGTTCCGCCAATACGCCGTCGCGCTGGGCAACGCGGAGAACCCGAATCAGGTCTCCAGCCGCGCCCGTCGCCTCGGCATGGTCAGCCGCCCCGACGCGATCGTCGCGGGCCGCCGCGAGATCCCGGTCGATTCGAGCGGTCGTCCGACGGAAACCGCCGTCGCCGCTGCGCCGGCGCCCGTGTCCGCTCCGGCCGCCGGCCAGCAGCCTGCCGCTTCGCCGGGCGTGACGAGCGTGGCGCGCGCCAGCGCTTCCGAGGAAAGGCCTCTGCATCAGCGCCTCTTCGGGGATCTGTTTTCGCTGAATCTCTTCGGCGGCTCATCGCGCTCCGAAACGAGCCCCACGCCGGCCGCCGCCGAGACGTCCCAGCCGCGGCCACCGCGCCGTGGCGACGCCGGTTCCGACCGCCGCGTCGATCTCATGCCGGGCGCTTACCCGATCGCGCCGGATCAGGCCGTCGGCTACACGTCCTTTCGCTGACGAAGGCCCGTCGCGGCGCTCCGCCGGCCTGCGCGACCCGACCGGAAATTAACCTCGCTGCAACTTTCGGTCGGACGCTGTTGCGCGCCGGGCGCGAGGTTGTATCGACAATCCCTGCCGCAAAAGGCTTATGGCTGTTCGCCCCTGCGCCGTGATCGACGGATTTTAACAATCTATCAGTGATCTATTAACCCGCTGTTTACCCTAACGCGAAAGAGTTGGGGGTAAGACGCCGGTTTCATGATTCCGCAGGGAAGTGGAAGGGGCGTCCGGCAGGTCGGCGCGCAGGGGCGGCGTCGGCGGCGCGAGAGGCACGCCCCTCTGTGAGCCGAGGCGCGGCGATGCGACAGAACGTCCACGGAAACGTCCCCTGGTACCTCGACGGGCTGGATCCCGATACGCGAGACGCCGCCCGCGAGGCCGCCCGTCGCGCCGGGGTCAGCCTCGACGACTGGCTCCACGCCACCATTTCCGACCGCGCCGCCCGCGCTTTCGCCGAAAATCCGCCGACCGTTCGTCGCCGCCCCGCGCCCGCGCAGCCGCAGGCGCATGGCTATGACGATCTCGACGCCGTCGCATCCCGGATCGCCCGGGTGACGCGGGGGCGTAACGCGCAGGCGCAAGCGCAGCAACGCGGCCATGACGCTCCTGTTCGCGGCGTCGACGCCATCGTCGCCGCCGTCGGCGCCGAGGCCGAACGCAAGGCGCGCGAAAGCGCGACGCGAACCGCAGACGCGCTCGACTCCGTCGCCCGCTGGATCGAGCGGGCCGAAGACCGCATGAGCGAAAGCACGCGCCTTCTCTCCGAGGGAACGCGCATGGCGCTGGAGCGCCAGGATCGCACCGCCAACGTGCTCGGCGAGGCGCTGGCCCTGATGACGAAGCGCCTCGACGACATCGAACGCAAGGTCGTCGAGGGGCGAAATCCGTCCGTCGGCGCCGCGATGGAGGCCATGGGCAAGATCGAAGGCCAGCTTGCGCGGTTCTCGGACCCTGACGAGCGCCGTCCCGCGGCTACATCGCAGGCCGCGCAAGTCGAAAGCGCCCTGCGCGGCTTCGAACAGCGCATTGCGTCGATCTCGGGCAAGCTGGGACAATCGAACGCCGAGGCCGGCCGCGAAGAGCCGGCGGCGAAAGCCGCGTCCGGCGACAGGCTGGACGCGCTGCGCTCCGACATCGCCCGGCTCGCGAGCCAGCTGGAGACGATCCGGCCCAACCGCGCGGAAACGGCTGGCGCAGCCTCGCAGCTTCGGCGTGGCGTCGGCGATCTGGCCGATCGGGTTGCGACGCTCGCGACCCGCGACGATATCGCCGCGCTTGAAATCGATTTGAAGGAGTTGTCCCGCGAGGCCGTCGCCGCCGCGAAGGCAGGCCGTGAGACGGATCTCGCGCGCATCAACGGGCTGATCGAAAGGGTGCAGGCCGAGATTGACCGGATCGCGGCCGAGGCCGCCAGCGGCGCCTACGGCGAAGCCGGCCGGGAATTCCGTGCGCTCAGCGCGCGCGTCGAGGAATTCGCCTCTTCCGATCAGAGGCTCGCCACGGCGCTCGGGCGTGAACTGGAAACCGTTCGCGATTCCCTGTCGAAGCTCGCGGACCCGCAGCGCCTCGCCGATCTGCAGGAGAACATCCGCGATCTGTCGCATCGGGTAGGTCATCTCGCCCGAAATCAGGTCACGCCGGTCGATTTCGCCGGACTGCGCAGCGCGGTCGAAGAAATCCGCGGAGCGATCAAGAAGGCCCCGGACGACGCCGAGGGCCCCGACTTTTCCGCCCTCGAAAAGCAATATGGATCGATCGTCGATAGGCTGGATTCCCTGGCGGCTTCCGCCGGCAAGCGTGAGACCGAGCTTTTGTCTCGCGAGCTCGCCGCCATGGCGGCAGGACTCGTCGATCTGCGCGACGGCGCGAAAGCCGCAGATATCGAGGCCCTTTCGGAGCGCGTCGCCGCGCTGGGAGACAGTATCGAAGCTATCGCGGACAGCCAGCCGGATCTCGGCCGCGAACTCGGCGAATTGCGACGCAGCGTCGAGGCGACCCTCTCCGACATCCGTTCCGCCGCGCCGGCCGAAATCAACGCGCTCAAGGCGAGCATCGACCGGTTGGCTCAGGAGCGTCCCGGGCATGATCTCGGCAGGGAACTGACGCAGCTGCGGCGCGGCCTCGTGACGGGCCTGGCCGACGTCAAGTCCGCCCTGCCGACGGAGTTCGGCGCATTGAAGGCGCGCATCGACCAGCTGGCGCACGAGCGCTCCAAAGTCGACCTCGCCCCGGTGACCGAGCAGATCGCGAGGCTCGCGGAGAAGCTCGAAGACATCCGCGCCGAGGCGCGCCCGGATTTCGGGCAGGCCTTCGACGAAATGCGCGCCGGCCTCGAAACCGCGCTCGCCAGCGTTCCCGCGAGCCGCTCGCCGGAGCTCGGCGCACTGATCGAGCGTATCGACCGGCTCGACGAAAACGTCCGCGCCATCGACGTGCGCGGGGGCGTGCGCACCCTCGAGGACATGCTGGCGCAACTCGCCACCCGGCTCGACGCCGCCGATCGACCCAACGCGGGCGCGGAAACCGTCGATGCGCTTGAATCCCAGATCGACGCCATCGCGCGCAAGCTCGAAAGTGAGCGCGACGCGAGCGTCGAGGCCGTCGCCAGCGCCGCCCGTTCGGCCGTCGCCGACAGCTTCGGCACGCTGTCCCGCTCATCCTTCGCGGAAACCGCCGCGAACGCCGATATCGACGAACTCTCGCGCTCGCTCTCCGAGATCAAGGAACTGCAATCTCAGGCGCAGGCGCGCGGCGTCGAGGCGGTCGGCGGCGTCCAGAGCACGCTCGACAAGCTCGTCGAACGTCTCGCCTCGCTCGAGTCGCGCATGCAGCCCGCCACGCAGCAGGCCCGCGCCGCGAACGCGCAGAAGCGTCGCGCGCAGCCGCGCCCGGCGGAGCCCTCCGCCGCCCCGGCGAGGCCGGACGCGAAATCCGAAATCAGGAGCGAATTCAAGACCGACGCGCGCCGGCCGTCTGCGCCTGTGGCGAACGCTTCGTTCCGTCCCGAAATAACGCCTGCGGGCCTGCTCGACCTCGCCAAGTCGCGGGCCGGCATCGGCTCCGCCGCCACTGGCGTTTCACTCCACGACGAAGCCGACCGCCCGGTCGCGACCGTGGGCTCGCTCGGCGGAGACGTGCCCCTCGAGCCCGGAGTCGGGCGTCCTCGCTCCCAGGCTGGGGCGGATGCCGGCGATCCCGCCCTGATCAAGGCGAGCTTCATCGCCGCCGCGCGCCGCGCCGCCCAGAACGCCGCCGCCGAGGCCGCCGCCGCCGGTCGCCGCGGCCCCTCCGTCGACGCCCGCGCGGGCGCGCTCCGCGCCGGAATGCCCGACAAGAGCGCCGTCGCGGCCGCTGTCGCCGGCCGTCGCAGGCCGCTGCTCATGGCGGCAGCCGCCGTTGTGCTCGCGATCGGCGCTTTCCAGATCGGCTCCTCGGTCATCAGCAGCGTGGAGAACGCCGACCTTGCCGGCGAGCCGCGCGAATTCGCCGACCCCGTTCTCGCCGACGTGGCGCCGGACCCGGCGCCGGCCGCTGCTCTGCCGGAGCGCGCGCCCGCCCTCGCAGCGGTCGAGGGCGAAGACGATCGGCGCGAATTCCCGACCGTCACGGCCTCGATCGACGCGGGCTTCGCGGTTCCACAGGAACCCGCCGTGATCGGCATGGACGATCTCTTGCCGCTCGGCGAGGCGCCCGTGATCGATGGCGAGACCGTGCATACCGGCGTCGCCCCCGCGCTGCCGCCGCGCCGTCACCCCGCCGCCCGGGCCGCGTCCGGAGAGGATATCGGGAGCCAACCCTTCGCCGCCACGGCCATGCCCGCGCGCGCGACCACGCTCTATCCGAGCATGGTCTCGGCCGAAGAGTTGCCAGCCGAAGCCGGGCCCGAGGATCTGCGTAAGGCGGTGCTGGCCGGGGACGTTTCAGCGGTCTACGAATTCGCTTCCCGCGCGGCCGACGGGCGGGACATGAATCGCGATCCCGCGCTCGCGGCCAAGCTCTTCGAGCGCGCCGCCGCGCACGGCCTCGTGCCTGCGCAGTTTCGCATCGGAAATCACTACGAGAAGGGCATCGGGGTAACGCGCGATTTCTCGCTTGCGTCGCTCTGGTATCAGCGCGCCGCCGAGGGCGGCAACGCGCGCGCCATGCACAATCTCGCCGTTCTGCTCGCTGAGGGTGTGAACGGAGCGCCCGATTATTCCGCCGCTCTGGGCTGGTTCCGTCGCGCCGCCGAGCACGGCGTTCGCGATAGCCAGTACAATCTCGCGGTTCTGCTCGCACGCGGTCTCGGCGCACAGCAGGACCTTGAAGAATCCTTCGTCTGGTTCGCCGTCGCTGCGCAACAGGGCGACACTGACGCGGCCGGCAAGCGCGACGAAGTCGCCTCCCGTCTCGACGAGCGCTCGCTCGCCATTGCGCGCGCCAGGGTCGAAGGTTGGCGTCCCGAGGTTCCGCGCCCGGAGGCGAACGAGGTCGCTTTCCCGGCTTCGTCGATCGACTCTCCGCAGGCGCGTCAGGCCGGGAGCCCCGCCTTCGCGGGCTGAACGGCGCGACGATCGCTTGCGGCGCCGTTTCGACGCCGGGCCGTCACATTCGCGCAACGGCGCAGTGAAAAGACCGAGCAGGAGCGGCGGGGCTTGATTCCGCCGCCGCGTTCGCTTGTAAGTGGGCCGCGGAAGGTGGTCGTCCGGTGCAGCTGTATCTCCCCATCGCCGAAATGTCGGTGAACGTTTTCGTCCTTTTGGGATTGGGGGCGGCGGTCGGCTTCGTGTCCGGCATGTTCGGCATCGGCGGCGGCTTCCTGATGACGCCGCTCCTGATCTTCCTGGGCATCCCGCCGGCTGTCGCCGTGGCGACTCAGACCGCGCAGATCGTCGCCTCGTCGACGACGAGCGCGCTGTCTGCGCTGCGCCGGAACGCGCTCGACGTCAAACTGGCGACGCTGCTCACGACCGGGGCGCTCGTGGGGACAGGACTCGGGGTCTGGTTCTTCGCGGCCGTGCGGCGGGCGGGCCAGCTCGATCTCGTGATCGTGCTTTCCTACGTGACGCTCTTCACCGTCGTGGGCGGGTTGATGCTGCGCGAAAGCCTCAAGGAATTCTGGTCTCAGCGAAAGGGAAAGGCGCGTCCGCGCCGGCGCGCCGGCGAGCATCCGGCCTATCTCGGCCTGCCGCTCAGGATGCGTTTCCACCGGTCCCATCTCTACGCCAGCGCCATACCGCTGCTCAGCATTTCCTTTTTCGTGGGCTTCGCCGGCGCCGTGCTCGGCATCGGCGGCGGCTTCATCATGGTGCCGGTGCTGCTCTACGTGTTCCGGGTGCCGACATCGATCGTCGTCGGCACGTCACAGTTCCAGATCCTCTGGGCGACGATGGCGGCCCTTTTCCTGCACGCTGTCGCCAACCAGGCTGTCGACGCGGTGCTGGCGCTGATCCTCATACTCGGCGGGGTCTTCGGGGCGCAGTTCGGAGCGCGCGCCGGCCAGTATCTGCGCGCCGATCTGTTTCGCTTTCTGCTCGCGCTCCTGATTCTGGGCGTGGGCGTGCGTTTCGCGGTCGAGCTCGTGGTGCGACCGACCGAGCCCTTCTCCATCGCAGCGACGGGGGGGTGACATGCGCGCGCTGCTTCGTCTTTTCCTTACGCCGTTGACCGCCGCCGGCCTCCTGCTGGGAGCCGCCGGCGCCGGGGCCGAGACATTGCTGACGTCTCTGTCGAGCCATCAGGTGCTCATCACTTCGAATTTTACGGGCTCCCAGGTGGTGGTCTTCGGAGCCGTACAGCGCGACGACCAGACCATCGCCCGCGCATCTGGTTACGACGCGGCGATCATCGTGCGCGGGCCGCGCCAGCAGGTGCTGACCGTGCGCGAGAAGGAGCGCCTCGGGCCGATCTGGATCAACCGTTCGCAGGCGAAATTCGCCGACGTGCCCTCCTATTACGCCCTGCTGACTTCGCGGCCGTTGAGCGAGCTCACGGCCGAGATCATGCGCGGGCGCTTGCGGCTCGGGGCCGACATGGTGTTCGAGCCGGAGACCGGCGCGGAGCCGGCTCCTGCGGGCGATGCGCGCTTCCGCGAGGCGCTGGTTCGACTGCGCGCCCGTGACGGCCTCTATCTCCAGATCGATCGCGGCGTGACCTTCATCAACCCGACGATTTTCCGCGCGGCGATTCCGCTGCCGGCCGAGGCGCCCACGGGCAATTACGAGGTCGAGGTCATCCTCTTCACCGATGGCGTGCCCATCGCCCGGGACCGGACCAATTTCGAGCTGGTCAAGACGGGTTTCGAGGAGCAGATCGCGAGATGGGCGGAAACGAACAGCCTGGCCTATGGCGCCGCGACCGCTTTCATGGCGTTGTTCTTCGGCTGGCTCGCGACCGTTGTGTTCCGCCGGGATTGAGCGATGTTGGCGCCACGACCACCGCCGCCTTGCATGGAAGCGAATTGACAAGGATCGGCGGCGCGGGGCCTCATGCGCGGTCGAATTCCGGCCGGACGCAAGAATTCTGAGAGGAACCAATGCCGCATATCGTCGAGGCCTTTTCACGCATCGGCGAGGAGAACGCCTTCGCCGTCCTCGCGCGGGCGACCGCGCTGAAGGCGCAGGGGCGCGACGTCATCAATCTCGGCATCGGTCAGCCCGACTTTCCGACGCCTGCGCACATCGTCGAGGCGGCGATCAAGGCTTTGCGCGACGGCCATCACGGCTACACGCCCGCGACCGGCATCATGCCGCTGCGCGAAGCGGTCTCTCGCGATCTCGCGCGGCGCTTCAGCGTCGAGGTCTCGCCCGAGGCGGTGATGATCATGCCCGGCGGCAAGGTCACGATGTTTTCCGCAATTCTGATGTTCGGCGAGCCGGGCGTGGAGATCCTCTATCCCGATCCGGGCTTTCCGATCTATCGCTCGATGATCGAGTTCACAGGGGCGAAGCCCGTTCCCGTGCCGATCCGCGAGGAGAACGGCTTCGGCTTCTCCGCCGCCGAGACGCTGTCGCTGATCAACGAGCGCACGCGTCTCGTCATCGTCAATTCACCGGCCAATCCCACCGGCGGCGTCACGTCCAAGGCCGAGATCGACGCGCTCGTCGCGGGTCTCGCGCGCTATCCCGACGTTGCGATCATGTCCGACGAAATCTACGGGACGATGACCTATGACGGCGAGCAGCATGTCTCGCTGCTCTCCTATCCGGAAATCCGCGACCGCCTGATCTATCTCGACGGCGCGTCCAAAACCTACGCGATGACGGGCTGGCGACTCGGCTGGTCGGTCTGGCCGCAGGCTTACTTCGACGCGGCGCGCAAGCTCGCGGTGAATTCGTTCTCCTGCGTCAACGCGGCGACGCAATGGGCCGGGCTGGCGGCGCTCGACGGTCCGCAGGATTGCGTCGCCGAGATGCTCGCCGCTTTCGATGCCCGCCGGCGCATCGTCGTCGATGGCTTGAACGCGCTGCCGGGGGTCTCGTGCGTCACGCCGAAGGGCGCTTTTTACGCCTTCCCCAACATTTCGCGCACGGGCTGGAAAGCCAAGCCGCTCGCATCCGCATTGCTGGAGGAGGCGGGCGTCGCCGTCATCGGCGGGCCGGATTTCGGGGTTCACGGGGAAGGTTATCTGCGCCTGTCCTACGCGGCATCCGCCGAGGATATCAGCAAGGCGCTCGAGCGGATGGGCGAATTCCTGGCCAGTCCGCGCTGATTCGGCGGGTCACAGACCCCGATAGACCCAGACGCGCGCGGGCGGGATGTTGAGCCAGATGCGCCCGGAACTGCTCATGGCGTATTCCGTCGGCCGCTTCGGGATCGGCGGGATGACGGCGTAGGTGAACTGGATGAAGGGCGCGCCCGGCGCCATGAGGGCGCGCGCCGCCCTCAGTAGTTCGAGCCGTACGGGCGGGGGTTTCGTGAAGAGCGGCAGGCTCGACACCGTGGCCGCAGCCGGCTCCTTCAGGACGCCGCCCAGCGTATCAGCGATGTCATAGGCGTCGCCCTCGACGATCGTCGCGCGGGGAAAGCGCTTCGCGAGCAGCTTGCAGAATTCGGGATTGAACTCCACCAGCACGAGGCGCTCCTGCTCCACGCCGCGCCGGATCAGGGCGTCGGTGACGGGGCCGGTGCCGGGGCCGAGCTCGATGACCGGGCCGGGCCGCGTCGGATCGACATAGGACGCCATCGTGCGCGCCAGCGCCTTGCCCGACGGAGCGACCGCGCCCGTGAGCAGGGGCTTTTCGAGCCAAGACCGCAGGAAGCGCGCCTCGTCGTCGAACTTGTCCGCGTGCCGCGCAGACACGCGCTGCGCGTTTCGCTGTAGGCTGCCGAGCACTCCCACCCCTCCGTCGTCAATCCGCGATCATACACCAGTCGCGGGCGGTGCGGTCAAGCCCGAGCGGAACCGCCGAGCCCGTCGAAGAATTCACGGACTCGCGACAGGAAACCCGTGCTTTCGGGATGGGTCTCCTTGGAGCATTCCGCTTCGAACTCCTCCAGCAGCTCCCTTTGACGTTTAGTGAGGTTCTGCGGCGTTTCGATGACGACCTGAATGTAGAGATCGCCGACTTCGCGCGAGCGCAGCACGGGCATGCCCTTGCCGCGCAGCCGGAACTGCTTGCCGGTCTGAGTTCCGGCGGGGATTCTCACCTTTGCGTCCGAGCCGTCGATCGTCGGCGTCGTGAACTCGCCGCCGAGCGCGGCCGTCACCATCGAAATGGGCATGCGCGAGAAGAGATCGGCGCCGTCGCGCTGGAAGAACTGATGCGGCTTGATCGACAGAAAGATGTAGAGATCGCCGGCTGGACCGCCGCGCAGGCCCGCTTCGCCCTCGCCGGCGAGGCGGATGCGGGTGCCGTCCTCGACGCCGGCGGGGATGTTCACCGAAAGCGTGCGCTCGCGCGTCACGCGCCCCGCGCCGCCGCAGGAGCCGCAAGGGTCGTCGATCACCTCGCCGCGCCCGTGACAGTTCGGGCAGGTGCGCTCGACGGTGAAGAAGCCCTGCTGCGCGCGCACGCGGCCATAACCGCCGCAGGTCGGACAGGCGCGGGGCTTGGAGCCGGGCTTGGCGCCCGTGCCGCCGCAGGCCTCGCAGGAGACGGAGGTCGGCAAAACGATGGTCTCGGTCTTGCCGATGAAGGCTTCCTCGAGGCTGATCTCAAGATTGTATCGCAGGTCCGCGCCGCGCTCGCGCCCGCCGCTCTGGCGTCCGCGTCCGCGGGTCTCGCCGAAGAAATTCTCGAAGATATCCGACATGAAGTCGGAGAAATCGTTCCCGAAGCCGGGACCGCCGCCCGCGCCCTGCGTGAACGCGTCATGGCCGAAGCGGTCATAGGCCGCCCGTTTCTGGGGGTCGGCGAGCGCCTGATAGGCCTCGTTGATCTCCCTGAAGCGCTGCTCCGCCTCGGCGTTTCCCGGATTGCGGTCGGGGTGGTGCTGCATCGCGAGTTTGCGGAAGGCGCTCTTGAGCGCCTTGTCATCCGCATTCCTCTGGACGCCGAGGATTTCGTAGTAGTCGCGTTTCGACATGAAGATCCGGGTGCTGGAGATACGCGTGCCGACGATCCGGGCCTGGCGTCCCGTGCGTCGCTCCCTTGCTCTACAAGGGTGCGACGACAGGGCGGAAACAGACGAACGCGCGGCCCGTTTGGCGGAACCGCGCGTCCGCGCGTCTCATGCGCGCATCAAGCGCTCTTCTTCTTGTCTTCGTCGTCGACTTCCTGGAAGTCGGCGTCGATGACGTCCTCTTCCGCCTTGGGCCCGGAATCGCCGTCGCCACCGTCGGGGCCGCCGTCGCCGTCGCCTTCGCCGGATTCCTGGCTGGCCTTGTACATCGCCTCGCCCAGCTTCATGGAAGCCTGCATCAGGTCGGTGGTGCGGGCCTTGATCACCTCGGCGTCCTCGCCCGCCAGCGACTCGCGCAGGGCGTCGATGGCGGTCGTGACGCCCTGACGGTCGCTCTCGGAGATCTTGTCGCCGTATTCCGCCATCGACTTCTCGGTCGAATGGATCAGCGCCTCGGCGCCGTTGCGGGCCTCGACGAGGGCGCGACGCTTCTTGTCCTCCTCGGCGTGGGATTCGGCGTCCTTGACCATCTTCTCGATGTCCGCGTCGGTAAGGCCGCCCGAGGCCTGGATGCGGATCGCCTGCTCCTTGCCGGTCGCCTTGTCCTTGGCCTGCACGTTGACGATGCCGTTGGCGTCGATGTCGAAGGCGACCTCGATCTGCGGCACGCCGCGCGGGGCGGAGGGGATGCCCATCAGATCGAACTGGCCCAGCATCTTGTTGTCGGCGGCCATCTCGCGCTCGCCTTGGAAGACGCGGATCGTGACGGCCTGCTGGTTGTCTTCCGCCGTCGAGAAGACCTGGCTCTTCTTCGTCGGGATCGTGGTGTTGCGGTCGATCAGGCGCGTGAACACGCCGCCGAGCGTCTCGATGCCGAGCGAGAGCGGGGTCACGTCGAGGAGCAGCACGTCTTTCACGTCGCCCTGCAGGACGCCCGCCTGCACCGCCGCGCCGATGGCGACGACCTCATCCGGGTTGACGCCCTTGTGCGGCTCCTTGCCGAAGAAGGACTTCACCACTTCCTGAATTTTGGGCATGCGCGTCATGCCGCCGACGAGCACGACCTCGTCGATATCGGCCGCCGAGAGGCCGGCGTCCTTGAGCGCTTTCTTGCAGGGCTCGACCGTGCGCTGCACGAGATCGTCGACGAGGCTCTCGAACTTGGCGCGCGAGATCTTCATCGTCAGGTGCTTGGGGCCCGACGCGTCGGCGGTGATGTAGGGCAGGTTGATCTCGGTCTGGGTGGTCGAGGACAGCTCGATCTTGGCCTTTTCGGCCGCCTCCTTCAGACGCTGGAGGGCGAGCTTGTCCTTCTTGAGGTCAATGCCCTGGTCCTTCTTGAACTCCTGGGCGAGGTACTCGACGAGGCGCATGTCGAAATCCTCGCCGCCGAGGAAGGTGTCGCCGTTCGTCGACTTCACCTCGAACACGCCGTCGCCGATCTCGAGGATCGAAACGTCGAAGGTGCCGCCGCCGAGATCGTAGACCGCGATCGTGCCGGTCTGCTTCTTGTCGAGGCCGTAGGCCAGAGCCGCCGCAGTGGGCTCGTTGATGATGCGCAGCACCTCGAGGCCGGCGATCTTGCCGGCGTCCTTCGTCGCCTGACGCTGGGCGTCGTTGAAATAGGCGGGGACGGTGATCACGGCCTGCGTGACCGGCTGGCCGAGATGCGCCTCGGCGGTCTCTTTCATCTTCTGCAGCGTGAAGGCGGAGATCTGCGAGGGCGAAAACTGCTTGCCGTCGGACTCGACCCAGGCGTCGCCGTTGGAAGCCTTGACGATCTTGTAGGGCACGAGGCCCTTGTCCTTCTGCGTCATCGGATCGTCATAGGTGCGGCCGATCAGGCGCTTGATGGCGAAGAAGGTGCGCTCGGGATTGGTGACCGCCTGGCGCTTGGCCGGCTGGCCGACGAGGCGCTCGCCTTCATCCGTGAACGCAACGATGGACGGCGTGGTACGCGCGCCTTCAGAATTCTCAATAACCTTGCCCGCAGAGCCGTCCATCACGGCGACGCAGGAATTGGTCGTACCAAGGTCGATACCGATAACTTTACCCATGGCGGGATCCCTCACTTTCAAGCAGACCGCCGAGCCCCGTAGCTGCCCGGCCCATGGCTGGCTTTTGAACTGTTGACTTGGCCTGAGATGGGAAGGCCCCCGATCGATCGCAAGGACGTCACGGGCCGCCTTCCCGGTTGCGCGGTGATATAGGTTCGCCGCAATTTGGCCGCAAGGCGGGGCGGCGAGCGATTTATGGCGACCTTCCGGTCAAGTTCTCGAGGCGGGCCGGGCCAAGGAAGGCGAAAAGCCTCTCGCGCAGAGCGTCCGCGTCGCGCAACTCGCATTCCCAGATTGTTTCGATCGACCACCCGGCCTCGCGCAGGGCCGCCTCGTTGCGCGCGTCGCGGGCCCGGTTGCGGGCGATCTTCTCGCGCCAGTAGACGGCGTTCGTTTTCGGCGCGCGCGCCCCGCGCGGGCAATCGTGGCCGTGCCAGAAACAGCCATGCACGAAGATCGCCTTGCGCCGGCGGCGAAACACGATGTCGGGCTTGCCCGGCAGATCGCGCCCGTGCAGGCGGAAGCGGTAGCCCATCGCATGGATGAGCGAGCGCAGGCGCCGCTCGGGACCCGTGTCGCGGCCCTTCACGGCGCGCATGACGGCGCTGCGCTGGGGGGAGGGCGGCTGCGTCACGGGCCAGCACTCACGAGGTACATTGCAGTCTAACAGCCTATCTTCTTTTGATTGCCGACCAATCAGATTGGCGCTCGATCCCTGTCTTGCTGTGGATGGTCGTTCTTCTCAGAATATCAGAATCTTCATATTTCACTTCGAAGTCGACAAATTTGAAATCATTGTCTTCAAGTGAAAAACATTGTTTCAAGGCAGAAACGAACGATAGGTCGTCCGAATTATGCGCTTTGGGGTGCGGATTATTTCGCGGACTTGGTATGGTGCCCGGTAATAGAAATATGCAAGGTGGCGGAAGTTGAAATTGACCGATCACCGTTAAGGGACGTCGGTCTCGTTCGATCTTTGGGCATGGTCTTCCGAGCGTGCCGCACATCATATCCCAAATAACTACTGCGTCCACACACTGGTTGCGTGAAATGATTTCTGCTGATAGGCGCGTATGGATACCGGACCACGCTCCAAGGCGCGGGTCTGATGCTGGATTGGTGCATATGCTCCAAATAATAAACTCATTTGCGTGTGGCGGACGCTCAAAAATTGTTATGTTGTTCCCGTCTAGGCACCCCTTAAGTTCAATTATACAATTCTTTCCGGAAGAAAATTCAATCTCATAGTCGTGTCGATTTGAGTTGCCAGAGGAGTGCCAGTCTTTAATGAATTTTTGATCCTGCATAAAATTTAAAACTCTGTTCATAAAATCTCTTTTCTCGCGCATAGTGGCCGAAAATTGACCTCTTATTCTTTCAATTGCTCCCCTAAATAGGCCGCTATTATAGAATTCATGCTCATCGAGTCCGTGGTCGCCAAGTTTGTGGGCTTCGACTTTCAGTATCTCAGCATAGCGCTCAATCCTTGCCCTCAGTTCATCGTTTTTGATGCACGGGAGTGTCATTAAGCGGCCTCGCGTCTACGGAAATTTATACGAAAGATAGGCATTAGGAGATGAGTACTAATATGATTGACAACGGGAACGACTACACCATCGCCAGTCAAATGGTAGGCTTCATTATAATTATCGGGCAGTATGTAATCGTCGGGTAGGCCCATGAGGCGCGCTGTCTCGCGACTAGATATCAGTCTTGAGCGCACTTTTGACCCATGAATAAATATGACGAACTGGCGGCTTGATCCGCCGCTGGGAGTCCGAAGGCAGCCAGCAATATCGTCAAAGCGAACCTCAGCCCTCTGCTGTTTCGCGCCACTTGAGTTAGAGCGAGTACGTCTGTAAAGGGTTCCCACCGTAATCAAGCCAGAAATTCTTGCAGTCTCGATTTTACGCCTGTTGTGATCGCTCATCATTGCAATGAGCTTTGCCGTTTCTTCATCGCTATGCCAATCGACACTTTCTGGGTGCTGTTCGATAATATCCAATAGTTTCAGCGTTTTTTCCTGTGGAGAGGGTAGGGTCCACCATATCCAATTCATTTTTATTTCGGAATCTAGCTGATCGTGGGCGCGAATAAGCATTCGTGTGTGCCAATTTGTATGCGGCGTGTCAGATGTCAGAATCGGATCAATATAAGAGTTTTCTTTAACCGCGAGAATAAACAGTCGTGGCCGCGACTGCGGAACGAATAGCGCGGCATCTACAACGATCGCACCATAGCGATACCCGCCCTCGCGCAAGGCATTGCAGATGGCGGCAAAGTCACGGCCCTTGTGCGAGGTCAGCGTTCCGCAGACGTTTTCAAGGACGATCTGGTCCGGTCCCCGCCCCTCGGCGTTTAGCGCACACACCAGTCGCCAGAACGGCCAAAAAGTGCCGGAGCGCTCCCCTCGCAGCCCCGCTCCCCCGCCGGCCAATGACAGATCTTGGCAAGGAAATGAGCCCCAAACGAGAGCCGGCCGCCCGGGGAGATCAGCAGGGTCTAGCTCGCGAACGTCGCGCGTGACCAAGGTTCCTTTGCCCCAGTTTGCATCGTAGATTCGCCCCTTCTTATTGTCGAAGTCATTGGCGAAAATGCATTTCCATGCCGGACCTAAACCGGCCCTCGCCATACCGCCTCCAGCGAAGAACTCGTAAAAATCTGGCATGGCTCAACCTATGTTTCCGAGCGGGGCGGCGAGAATGGCTGCCTAACGACAAACCGCTAATGCTGAAAGCAGCTGTCGAGAATCATCCTCTCCTTCTCATTTTTCGAAAACATTAATGTAGCGCAGGCATCGCGTCCACGCCGCCCGTCATCCCGAACGCCCGCCTTCCATGATCTTCGTCAGCACCCGCGCGGTGTAATCC
>REDO01000114.1 GCA_007693435.1 Salinarimonadaceae bacterium
ACGGCTACAACGCGGAAGGCTATATTTCGGACGAGCCGCTGACCTTCCGCGATGGTGACGGCTGGTGGACGCCGCGCAATTACGGACGTGAGACGCTGGGCCTCGTGCCCTTCTTCACCGCCTTCGAGCGCAGCCTCAACGTCGTGGCCGTGCGGATTGCCGATTTCGTCGGGATGGAGCGGATTCGCCCCTTCCTGGAGGATTCGCAGCTCTACAGTTTCGGCGAGCCGCGCCTGAGCAATCTCTCGACAGCGATCGGCGCCGTCGAGACGACGCCGGCGGCCATGGCGATGGCCATGTCGCTGCTGGATGCGCGAACCAGCGATCTCGCCTCGCGCTCGGCGCTGCAGGAGCTCGAATCGATGATGGCGGGCGTCGTCGTGCGTGGCACCGCCGCCGGCGCCTTCCGTGACGGCCCGACTGGTGTCGTCGGCAAGACCGGGACGTCGCAGAATCACCGCGATACCTGGTTCGTCGGGCGCACGGGTGACCTCGCCTTCGCCATCTGGATCGGGCGTGACGATGACCGTCGCCTGCCCAATCTCGACGGGCGCCGCCCCACAGGCGGCGGTTTCGTGGCACCGCTCGCAGCCAGGATCATCACCGAATTGCGTGCGATGGGGCTCAGCGAGGCCGAGCTCAATCCGCCGCTCTTCCCGCCCAAGCCGATCATTCCGATCCAGCCGGTGCAGCCGCTCGAGCCGGATCCGCGCTACTCGGCTGGCCATCAACGGCCGTTCTCGGTGCGGTGACGTGGGTTGGGAACGGTTTTTGCTATCTTGTCAGGGATTTCGTCGATGAACGCGACGCGTGCAGCGCTTCTCGCAATGCTGACCGCCGGCATGCCGGTGCTCATCAGCCAATTCTCCGCCACGGCCCATGCCCAGTCGGGCGATACCGTGATCGTTGGCGAGGAGCTCATGGAGCCGGCTCCGGAGGGGCTGGCGGAGGAGGATATCCGCGCTGCGCTCGAGGGCCTGCATCCGATCATGGCGGGTCTTGCCTGGGAGGCGGTGTATCCCGGTGACGAGACGACGCTGCCGGCTTTGGATGCGGCCTTCCTGCCGGAAGGATTCGCCGCAGCAGATCCGGCATTCGCGCTTGAAGGCGTCGCCCTCGCCGTCGCCCAGCGCGAAACGCGGATCCTCGCCGGGCGTCTTTACATGCTCGACGGCACGATCGTGCTCACGGATCTGGCGCTGACCAATCTTGCCGGCGAGGCGCGGGCGGATACGGTCGTGCTCGCACATGATACGGTCGGCCATCTCGGCGATTTTCTCACTGCGGCGACCGAATCGCGGATTTATCCGAAGGATCCTGGCTTCATCGCAGCTCGGGAGGTTCGCCTTGATACCCGTGAGATCGTGCGCGAGGACCGCCCCGGCCCGGTCTTCCAAGCCATGATGCAGATGCAGGGCCTGCTGGTCGAGGGCGTGCATGTGCGTTTTGCGAACGATTCGCGCGATCGCGTCGTCCAGGCTGCGGGCGAGGGCGAAGCGGAGGCACTGGCCGGCGCGGACGAGGCGCAGGAGGCCGATGAGGCTGCCGCCGATACCGATACGGGTGGCACGGGCGCCAAGCGGCTTCTGGCGGAGCGGATTCTGGGCGGCGCAACGCGCGGCGAGGCCGTCTTCGCGGGTGAGGCCTCGTTCTCGCTGGCGCGTTTCGAGGGCGCCGTCACCGGTGCGCTCGACGCCCTGTCGCCGCGCCGCCTGCTCGCGCATCTGGAGCAGGAGCCGGCGCATTTCGCCACGCAGCCCGCGCGCGAGGGGCGTGTCGATCTCGACCTGCGAGATTTCGTCATGCAGGTAACCGGTCGACGCGGCGCGGGGACGAATGCCGCGCCGCCGGTTCCGGTCGATATTCTCATTGGTGAGGGGGCGATCTCCGTGGCCGTCGAGCGTGATGGCGTCGTCACCCTGGCCGGCCATGTCGGCGCCGCGGAGGCCGCGCCGCAGATCCTCGCCGGTACGCCGCTCGAAGATGCCGCCATGCAGGTCGCCGCGACGGCGAGTTCGGCTGCCGACAGGTTATTCGGGGAAGGGCGCGCCAATGCGCGTCTCGCGCCGGGTTACGCCGTAGATGTGGATCTGTGGCTCGATGCGCCGGGCCTGTTCAGCCTGCGTAATGCAGTGGATGTCGATCTTCCGGACAATCTGCGCGCATCGCTGCGCGGCGGGCGTATGGCGGCCTTGCTGCCGCTGGTCTTCGAATCGACTGCCCGCCGGCTCACTTTCGCGATGATCGACGAAGGTCTGGGTGCCTTAGTCGAGGCGGAAACGGGGCGCAGCCTGCGCGAATGGGTCGCCGATGCCGTGGTCGCCGAAGCGCCGGCAGGAGGAGGCGGCGGCATGGAGGCGATGACGCTGCAACTCGCCATCGGCCAGCTCGAAGGCGTCTTCGCCATGCTCGAGGATGAGGGGTCGGTGCGTCTCGAAGCGGTCTCCCAGCGTCCCGCGAGCCTCGTGCTGCAGGCCCTCGAATTCCTGCGCTCGGCCCGCCCCGTGGCCGACAAGGCTGAAATCCGTCCCTGATCCGGGCCGGGTCGTCCGCGCGTATCGGCCTGAGCGTCGCTCCGGAGCCTCTTGTCATTGTCACAAGCGGGTAACATGCTGACGTTAATGCGTCCGGAGACGACACAAGCACCGTGGAGTGACCTGATGACGAAAGACGGTTTGAGCTTCAAGCGCGCAGCGACGATCGCCGCGATGCTCGGTTTCCTCTGGCCCGCCGGCGCGGCGCTCGCGCAGAGTGGCGATCTGGTGATCTATACCTCGACCCCAACTGAGCAGATGGATGAACTCGTCGCGCGTTTCAACGAGTCCTATCCCGACGTCAATG
>REDO01000205.1 GCA_007693435.1 Salinarimonadaceae bacterium
AATCACCGAAAGCTCAGATTGGGAATCGCAAAAAAGCGCGCCGGATCAAAAACCTGCCAAAGTAGTGCTAAAGCCGCGACGCTCCCGCTCGCCCCGCCGCAATCGGCGAGACGGTTGCCATGCGCCGCCGGTTGCCATGCGCCGCCCCAGGCCCTAAGCCGGAAGCGGTCCCGCAGGGGCCACGACGCCTGAGAGCGCGCCACAGGCGCCGGGGGACCGGGGACGACGATCCGCCATGGACGATCCGCACGCGCCGAATGCGCGCAAGACCATTCCGCTCGTCGCAGCCCTCAAGCGGCCGGTCGATTGGCTCTTCGGTCAAGCCTATCTCCTGCTCGTGCTGACGACCCTGTTCTGGGGCGGCAACGCGGTCGCCAGCCGGCTCGCCGTCGGCGAGATTTCGCCGATGGCGCTCACCTGCATGCGCTGGGGCATCGTCATCATGATCGCCATCGCCATCGCGAGACGAGACGTCGTGCGCGACTGGCCGGTCCTGCGGGTCCGCTGGAAGCTGATCCTCGCCATGGGCGCGCTCGGCTTCACGGGCTTCAACGCTTTGTTCTATCTCGGCGCCCACTACACCACCGCCGTCAATCTGACGATCATCCAGGGGGCGATACCGGTGATCGTGCTGCTCGGCGCCCTGCTCGTTTTCGGAACGCGGATCACCGGGCTCCAGATGGCGGGCTCTTTCGTCACGCTTGGCGGGGTGGGCGTCGTCGCCCTTCGGGGGGATTTCGCGACGCTGGTCGCCCTGACCTTCAATCCGGGCGACCTGATGATGCTCGTCGCCTGCCTGTTCTACGCCGGCTACACGATCGGTTTGCGCGGCCGGCCGAAAGTCGCGGGCTTCTCGTTCTTCACGGTTCTCGCCTGCGTCGCCTTTCTCACGTCAGCGCCGCTGCTCGCGATCGAGGTCGCCTCCGGGACCGTCGTCTGGCCGACCCTCACCGGCTGGCTGATCCTGCTCTACGTGGCCTTCTTCCCCTCGCTGCTCTCGCAGATCTTTTTCATGCGCAGCGTTGAGCTGATCGGTCCGGGCCGGGCGGGGCTGTTCGTGAATCTCGTGCCGATCTTCGGCGCGATTCTGGCCGTGGGACTGCTCGGCGAGCCGTTCCACCTCTACCACGGGGCGGCGCTGGTTCTCGTCATGGGCGGCATCTGGCTCGCCGAGCGCCGGCGCGGGGCCTGACGTCGCCCCGCCGCCGACGCCGCTCAGGAGCGGTAATCGCCGTTGATCTCGATATAGGTCTTGGTGAGGTCGCAGGTCCAGACCCGCGCCGCGCCGTCGCCGAGGCCGAGATCGACGGTGAGATCGATATCCTCGCGCGACATATAGGCGGAGGCCGCCGCCTCGTCGTAATCCGGATCGCGCGCGCCGTTCACCGCGACGCGGATGTCGCCGAAGCTGATCGCGAGCCTGTCGCGGTCGGCGGGCTCTCCGGCCTTGCCGACAGCCATGACCACGCGGCCCCAATTGGCGTCCTCGCCGGCGATGGCGGTTTTTACGAGGGGGGAATTCGCGATCGACATGGCGATGCGATGCGCCGAGGCGTCGCTCGTCGCGCCGTTCACGCGCACGGTGACGAATTTTCGCGCGCCCTCGCCGTCCCTGGCGACCCAGATCGCCAATTCGTCGAGGAGATCCTGAAGCGCGGCGGCGAAGCCGGCAAGACGCGGATCGTCGGCGGCCTCGATGCGCGGCGCGCCGCGCTCCGCAGCCGCGCCCGTGGCGAAGAGCATCAGCGTGTCGGAAGTCGAGGTGTCGCCGTCGACGGTCACGCAGTTGAAGGACGTGGCCGTCGCGCGCGTCAGGAGCGTCTGCAGGGCGGGCTGAGCGATGGGCGCGTCGGTGAAGACGAAGGCGAGCATCGTCGCCATGTCGGGCGCGATCATGCCCGATCCCTTGGCGATGCCGTTGATCACCACCTCCACGCCCTCGATCGTCGCCGTGCGCGTGGCGTATTTCGGGAAGGTGTCGGTCGTCATGATGGCGCGCGCCGACGCCTCCCAGGCGTCGGGAACGGCGTTGGCGGCGCAATTCGCCAGCACGGCTTCGAATTTGGAGGCGTCGAGCGGCTCGCCGATGACGCCCGTCGAGGCGAGGAAGACCTCGTGCGGCGCGCAGCCCGCCGCCCGCGAGGCGATCTCGGCGGTCTGCGCGACGGCGGCAGAGCCCTTCAGCCCGGTGAAAGCGTTGGCGTTGCCGGAATTGACCACGAGCGCCCGCGCGCCGCCGCGTGCGAGATTGGCGCGGCACCACTCGACCGGGGCGGAGGGGCATTTCGAGCGCGTGAACACGCCCGCCGTTTCGGTCCCGGCGGCGAGGCCCGCATACAGCACGTCCGTGCGCCCCTTGTATCGGATGCCGGCTTCCGCCGTCGCGATGGTCACGCCGGGAACGGGCGGCATGTCCGGCCAGGTTTTCGGGGCGAGGGGCGATACGGCGTAGGGCATGACCGGGATTCCGCGAGACTGTGCAGGGCCGCGAAGCTATCGCACGAGCGGGCGGGAGAAGAAAAGGGCGCCTGAAGCGCGCGGGCCGCCAAAAAGGGGGTACGCGAACAGAAATAGAACTTCTGAGCTTGCAGCTACCGAGAGAATCGCAGAAATTATGATTTGTGGATCGTATGGCGACCACAAAATAGATGGGCCGGCAGGTGCTTACGACACCCCCGGCCCTTTGGAACCCCGCAGCGGGGGTCGAATTTTGCTAGCAGCTCTTTTTGCCCCTATTCGGGCTGGGCTGTCAAGCGGGCGTATCGCGTTCTCCAGGGCTATCGCATTTGACCGATGACGGATCTGGCGAAGTCGTCGGACCATCCGG
>REDO01000108.1 GCA_007693435.1 Salinarimonadaceae bacterium
CTGGACGAGGAAGACCTCGCCGCCGGCAGGACGCTCGATTGCCCGACGCTCGTTCTTTGGGGTGAGTTCTACCTCACCGGACGCGACGAGCCCGGATCGGAGACGGCGCTCGACGTCTGGCGCCGAACCTTCGCGCCGCAGGCGCAGGGCCAAAGCATCGACAGCGGCCACTTCCTCGCCGAGGAGAGGCCCACGGAGACGGCGCGCGCGCTATCGGCTTTTCTCACGCCCACCGGGTGACACGCGGACATGCCCACACCATCGATTGGACTTGTTCTCGGATCGGGCGGCGCACGCGGGCTCGCGCATATTCCGCTCCTTGAGGTGTTCGAGGAGATGGGCGTGCGGCCGAAGGTCGTGGCCGGCGCGTCGATGGGAGCCATCATCGGCGCAGCCTATTGCGCCGGGCATGCGCCGTCGGCGCTTCGTGAGCATGTCCTCGCCGCAACGGCGGACCGGGCCGCGACCATGGCCCGACTCATCGAGGCGCGCGCTGGCAAGTTCGCCGAGGTCTTCACCACTTTCGCCAATCCCCTTGCGCTCGATGCGGAGAAGCTGCTCGACATTTTTTGGCCCCAACCGATGCCGGACCAGTTCGAAGCGCTCGAGATCCCCCTGCATGTGGTGGCGACCGATTTCTTCCGGCATGTGGGCGTCACCTTTTCGCGCGGCGGCCTACGCAGCGCAGTTGCGGCCTCGATGGCCGTGCCCGGCTTGATCCGGCCGGTCTCGCGCGCGGGGCTCACGCTGATCGACGGCGGCGCCGTCAATCCGCTCCCCGTCGATGCGCTGTTGCCGGTCGTCGACTATGTGATCGCCATCGACGTGACGGCGGGGCCACAGACGGACAAGGGCGAACCGCCGGGCGGGGTCGAACTCACGATCGGCATGATCCAGATCATGGAGGAGGCGATCGTCCACGCGCGGCTCAAGTCGGAGCCGGCTCACGCATTGCTCAAGCCGAACGTGCGCGACTATCAAGTCCTCGATTTCTTCAAGGCCCCGGAAATTCTGGAAGCCGGAGATGCGCTGCGCGGCCGGATGCGCGAGATCCTGTCAGGGATCGCCGACGGCCGGCCGACCATTCAGCCGACCTTGCCGTAATCGCCGAAAGCCTCGGCGACACGCCGCATTTCGTCATCGTCAAGGATCACGGGGTCGAGCCCCGCCGCCAGAAGATCGAGGTACTGGCCCGCGAGGTTCTCGACTTCCCCTGCGATCGCGAAAGCGCCCTCGACGCTCGCGCCGATGGCGACGACGCCGTGATTGGCGAGAAGCGTCGCCTTGCGGCCTTCGAGCCCCGCGACCACCGCCTCGGCCAGTTCCGGAGTGCCGAAAGTCGCGTAGTCGGCGCAGCGGATATCGGCGCCGCCGCAGAAGGCGATCATGTAATGGAAGGCCGGGATGGGCCGACGCGCGCAGGCTAGCGCCGTCGCGCGCGGGCTGTGGGTATGCACGATCGCCTGCGCATCCGGACGTGCGCGGTAGACGGCGGCGTGGAAGCGCCATTCCGACGAGGGGTGGCCCTCAGAATATGCGCATCCGTCGAGATCCATCGCGACGACGTCGGACGGCTCCATCGCTGCGTAGGGCAGGCCGGAAGGCGTGATCAGCATGCCATCGCCCGCCCGAACCGAGACGTTGCCGGATTTCGTCGGCGCGAAACCGGCGGCGTCCATGCGCTTGGCGACGTCGACGACGCGCCGCGCGAGATCTTCCATGCGAGGGTCGCTCATTCGTATTTGATCGCCACTGTCTTGAGGCTCGCGAAGCCGTAGAGCCCTTCAAAGCCCTTCTCTCGCCCGTGGCCGGACTTGCCCACGCCGCCGAAAGGCAGCTCGACGCCGCCCGCCGCGCCGAAGTTGTTGACGAAGACCTGACCGGCGCGGAGGCGACGGGCGATGCGGAGCTGGCGCCCGCCGTCGCGCGTCCAGATGCCCGCGACGAGCCCGTATTCGACGCCATTGGCGATGCGCACCGCCTCGTCCTCGCCCTCGAACGGGATCAGCGCGAGAACGGGTCCGAAGACTTCCCTTTGCGCGAGATCGCAAGCGGGGTCGACGGGACCGAAAAGGGCCGGATGCACATAGAACCCGCCGCCGGGAGTATCCGGCGAGATCTCGCCCTCCGCCAGAAGCGGCGCGCCGGCCTGCGCAGCCTCCTCGACAATCCCGGCGATGCGGTCGCGCTGACGCTGGTTGATGATCGGGCCGATATCGAGATTTGACAGCGCGGAGCCGACCCGGAGCGCGCGGAAACGTTCCGCCAGCGCCGTAGCGACCTGATCGAAGATCGGGCGCTCGATCAGGACACGCGAACCCGCGGAGCAGGTCTGGCCGGCGTTCTGGATCGACGCACGCACGAGAAAGGGCAGGGCGGCTTCAAGATCGGCGTCGGCGAACACGATCTGCGGCGACTTTCCGCCGAGTTCGAGCGTCACGGGTACGACATTGCGTCCGGCGGCCTGCTGCACCAGCGCGCCGACCTCGACGCTGCCGGTGAAGGAGACGTGGTTCACGCCGGGATGCCCGGCGAGCGCGGCGCCCGCCTCCTCGCCGAAGCCCGTGACGATGTTGAGGACGCCTTCGGGCAGCCCGGCTTCGAGCGCGAGTTCCCCGAGAATGAGCGCCGTGAGCGAGGCGTCCTCGCCCGGCTTGACGACGCAGGCGTTGCCCACAGCCAGCGCGGCCGCGACGCTGCGGCCCATGATCTGGAGCGGATAATTCCACGGCACGATATGGCCGGTGACGCCGTGCGGTTCATACCAAGTCAGCACCGCGTAGCCCGCCTGGAACGGGATCGTTTCTCCGTGCAGCTTGTCGGCCGCTCCGCCGTAATATTCGAAGTAGCGCGCGCAGGCCGTGACGTCGGCGCGCGCCTGGGCAAGCGGCTTGCCGACGTCGCGCGCCTCGAAATGCGCGAGCCGGTCGGCCTCGCGCTCGATCAGCGACGACAGGTGATGCAGGATGCGTCCGCGCTCGATTGCGGTCATGGCGCCCCACAATCCCGACAGCGCCTTGCGGGCGGCGGCCACCGCGCGGTCCACGTCCGCGTCCTTGCCGCGCGCGATGGCCCCGAAAGTCTCGCCGGTGCTCGGATCGATGACGGGAATGGTCTCGCGTTCGGCAGCGTCGATCCAGTCGCCGCCTATCAGCAGGCGCGGGGCGGGAAGCTGCATGGCTCGTCACTCCTCTTTGACCCGCATGACGGTAGCCATGAAAAAAGCCTCCCGCAACGCTGCGGGAGGCCTGTTGATCAACAAGCGTGTCGGCGCCTCGCGCCGGCCATCACTTCATCGTGCCGTCTTCGTTGAACTGGTCGAGATAGGCGATGAGATCCTCGATCTGCCTGTCGTTGCGCAGACCCGCGTAAATCATCTTCGTGCCCGGCGTAACCTGACGCGGATTGCGGATGTAGACCGCGAAGTTCTCGTGATCCCAGACCTTGTCTAGGCCGTCGAAGGCCGGCGAATAGGTGTAGTCATCGAGGCTTCCGGCTTCGCGGCCGAAGAGCCCGTTGAGCTGGGGCCCGATCGTGTTGCGGGCCGTCTCGCCGACCTGATGGCACGCCCGGCACTGGACGAACACGCGCTGGCCTGCGGCGGGATCGCCCGCATACGCCGGCGAGGCGAGGGCGACCAGCGGCAGGGCGGCGGCGGCGAAGAGAAGGCGCATGGCGTGTCTCCCGAATCGTTCACGTGCGGCCCTGCCCGCTTTGCTGCGGCGGACCTGCTTGTCGCGCAGTGTCCGCCGCCGACATGCGAAGCGCAAGCCGGAGCTCCACGCGCAATTGTCGCATTCAGCGATGGCGCGCGAGAACCTCGCGAACGGCATCGACCATCCCCTCGACCGACACGGAGAACTGCGCCGGCCGCGCCGCGCGCCATTCCTCGTTGGTCTCGATGGCCTGAGCGGCCTTCGCGCCTTCAATGAGATCCTTGATCTGAACCTCGCCGCGCTCGCGCTCCTCCGAGCCCTGGATGATCACGCATGTAGCGCCGCGCCGGTCGGCGTATTTCATCTGCGCCTTCATGCCGGACGAGCCGAGGTAGAGCTCCGAGCGGATCCCGGCCGCGCGCAAAGCCGCGACGAGCGTCTGATGCTCGGCGATGCGCTCGCGCTCCATCACGAGCACCACGACGGGCGCCTGCGCGGCGGCGTTGGCGACGATCGGGCTCTTGACCATTTGCAGCGCCGAGAGCAGACGCGAGACGCCGATGGAGAAGCCGGTCGCGGGCACGGGCTCGGGGCGGAAGCGCCCGACGAGCCCGTCATACCGCCCGCCGCCGCCGACCGAGCCGAAGCGCACGGGCTGGCCGTCTTCGTTGGTGACGGTAAAGGTGAGCTCGGCTTCGAAGACGGGGCCGGTGTAGTATTCGAGGCCGCGGACGACGGAGGGGTCGATGGCGACGCGCCCGGCGTATCCCGCGCCCTCGACGAGGACCGCGATCTCGCGCAGCTCCGATACGCCCTCGGCGCCCCGCTCAGAGCCCGCGACGACCGCCGCGAGATTGGCGAACGTTGATGCGGTATCAGACCCGCCAGCGCCGGTGAAAGCCAGCACGCGCTCGATCTGCGAGGGCGCCAGCCCGGCGCCCTTGGTGAAATCGCCGCTCTCGTCGCGCCGGCCGTCGCCAAGAAGATCGCGCACTCCGTCCGCGCCCAAGCGGTCGAGCTTGTCGATGCCGCGAAGAACGGTGAGGCGCTGGCTGGCCTGTTCGTCCCCACCAAGGCCAATCGCCTCCATCACGCCGTCGAGGATCTTGCGGTTGTTGACCTTCACCACGTACTGGCCGGAAAGCCCGAGCGCATCGAGCGTGTCGGCGGCCATCATGCAGATCTCGGCGTCTGCCGCGACCGAAGCCGCTCCGACCGTATCGGCGTCGAACTGCATGAACTGGCGGAAGCGCCCCGGACCCGGCTTCTCGTTGCGGAAGACCCAGCCCGAGCGATAGGAGCGGTAGGGCTTGGGCAGCGCGTCGAAATTCTCCGCGACGTAGCGCGCGAGCGGCGCCGTGAGGTCATAACGCAGCGAAAGCCACTGCTCGTCGTCGTCCTGAAAGGAGAAGACGCCCTCGTTCGGACGATCCTGATCGGGCAGGAACTTGCCGAGCGCGTCGGTGTATTCGATCAGCGGCGTCTCGACGGCCTCGAAGCCGTAAAGCTCGTAGACCTCCCGGATCTTTTCGAGCATCCGGTTCGCCGCAGCGAGATCGGCCGGCCCGCGATCGGTGAGGCCGCGCGGCAGGCGCGCCTTCAACGCATTCGATTTCTTCTTGTCGGCCTTGGACATAGGGCGCGCCGTGGGTTCGTGGAAAGTCGAGCGGGTGGTAGCGCGCGAGGCGCGCGGGGGCAAGACGCCTTGCGCAAGGCGGCGAAGTGTGTTCATTTTTTGTTCGCATCTCTCGGCGAAACTCGGCTCATGAGCGAAACGGCCTTTCAAATCGGCGACTTCGCCGCCACCTGGCGCGAGACGTATCTGGCGCTGGCCTGCCTGGCGCTTCTCGCGGCGTTCCGCGCGCTCAGATTCTGGCGCGACCGGCGTGTGCTCGCCGGCCAGATCGCGGAGCTATCGCGCATCCAGTCCGAGATGAACGGCCGGATGCAGAGCCTCACGGAGGTGTTCGGGGCGCGTCAGGGCGACTTCGCCCGCATGCTGGCCGAGCGGATCGACCGGGGCGCGCATCACAGCGCCGAGACGCTGGGGCGACTCAACGAACGGCTCGCCGTCATCGACGCGGCGCAGGCCAATCTCTCCGAACTGACCGGACAAGTGGCCGGCTTGCAGCGCATTCTCTCCAACAAGCAGACGCGCGGCGCCTTCGGGCAGGGGCGGATGGAGGCGATCGTCCGCGACGGGCTGCCCTCCGGCGGCTACGCCTTCCAGGCGACGCTCGGCAACGGAACCCGGCCCGATTGCGTCGTGAAGCTTCCCGGCGACCCGCGCGGCCTCGTGATCGACGCGAAATTCCCGCTGGAGGCGTTCACGGCGTTCCGGGAGGCGAGGGGGAGCGAGGCGCGCGTTCGTGCGGCGCAGCGGGTGCGAACGGATGTCGGCGCGCATATCCGCGACATCGCCCAGAAATACCTCGTCGCCGGCGAGACGCAGGACATCGCGATGATGTTCGTGCCCGCCGAATCGCTGCATGCCGACCTTCAGGAGCATTTCGAGGATATCGTGCAGCGTGCGCACCGGGCGCGCGTGATGATCGTCTCCCCGTCGCTCCTCGCGCTCGCCATTCAGGTGATGCAGGGGCTGGCCCGCGACGCGCGCATTCGCGAGGAGGCGCAGGTCATTCGGCGCGAGGTGGGGCGGCTGGTCGAGGACGTCGGGCGGCTGACGGAGCGGGTGGACAAGCTGGACCAGCATTTCCGGCAGGCGCAGGACGACGTCAGCCAGATCCGCGTCTCGGCCGAGAAGATCGCGCGGCGTGGCCGCCGCGTCGAGACGCTGGAATTCGCCGACGAGGAAGCGCGGGACGAAGCCGCGATCGTCGAGATCAGGCGCCGCTGAAAAAATTTGGCCGGACCGGCTTTCACCGATCCGGCCGCTCCAAGCGCGTCCTGTGGGGGATGGAACGCTCAGAGAAAGGCGTATTCGCGCGCCGTGCGCTCGATCTCGCTGCGGCGCAGGCCGACATCGGCGAGCTCGCGGTCGCTCAGGCGGCTCAGCTCGGAAACGGTCTTGCGGTAGTTCAGCCAGGCGCGGTAGCTGGCGAGGAGGTGAGAAAGGATCATCGTAGTCTGGCTCCGAAGGAGATTGCGTCTCGTGGCGCGAGGCCGTTTGGCTTTGCGTCTGTTGCAGTGCAATATGGTGAAGTCGGCGCAAAAGACCACCGAGATTTTGGCTCGTCAGCCATGCGTGAGACGCATGTCAATAACTGGGCATGACCAAAATCGCGCCATAATCGCCGAAGGTCGACTCGGGCGTTAATCGGACCTTAAGATTAGCCGGCAGAACTCATTCCGCCGCCGCGCGCTTCTTCAACGGCCGCCTCTGGAGCACATTCTTGAGAAAACGCCCGGTATGGCTCTCGGGACAGGACGCGACGGCTTCCGGCGTTCCCTGCGTGACGATCATGCCTCCACCGTCTCCGCCCTCCGGCCCCATATCGATGATCCAGTCGGCCGTCTTGATGACTTCGAGGTTGTGTTCGATCACGACCACCGTGTTGCCCTGCTCGACCAGTTCGTGCAGCACCTCCAGCAGCTTGGCGACGTCGTGGAAGTGCAGGCCCGTCGTCGGCTCGTCGAGAATGTAGAGCGTGCGGCCAGTGGCGCGCTTCGACAGTTCCTTGGAGAGCTTGACGCGCTGCGCCTCGCCGCCCGACAGCGTCGTGGCCTGCTGGCCGACCTTGACGTAGTCGAGCCCGACGCGCCCAAGCGTCTCCATCTTGTCGCGGATCGAAGGCACGGCCTTGAACAGGTCGCGCGCCTCCTCGACGGTCATGTCGAGCACGTCGGCGATCGACTTGCCGCGATAGCGCACTTCCAGCGTCTCGCGGTCGTAGCGCTTGCCCTTGCAGACGTCGCAGGTGACGTAGACGTCGGGCAGGAAGTGCATCTCGATCTTGATCAGACCGTCGCCCTGACACGCCTCGCAGCGCCCGCCCTTGACGTTGAACGAAAAGCGGCCGGCCTGATAGCCGCGCGCCTTCGCTTCGGGCAGCGCGGCGAACCATTCGCGAATCGGCGTGAAGGCGCCGGTATAAGTCGCCGGGTTCGAGCGCGGCGTGCGCCCGATGGGCGACTGGTCGATGTCGATGACCTTGTCGATATGTTCGAGACCCTCGAGGCGGTCATGCGGCGCCGGCTGGTCGCTGGCGCCGTTGAGCTTGCGCGCGATCGCCTTGTAGAGCGTGTCGATCACGAGCGTCGACTTGCCGCCGCCGGAAACGCCCGTGATGCAGGTGAACATGCCGAGCGAAATCTCCGCCGTGACGTCCTTGAGATTGTTGCCGCGGGCGCCGACGACGCGCAGCATCCGGCTCTTCATGGGCTTGCGCCTTTTCGCCGGCACCGTCACCGAGAGTTCGCCGGTCAGATACCGTCCCGTCAGCGAGGCGGAATTGGCCATGATCGCCGCCGGCTCGCCCCTCGCGACGATCTCGCCCCCATGGATGCCCGCGCCGGGGCCGATATCCACGACGTAGTCGGCATGAAGGATGGCGTCCTCGTCGTGCTCGACGACGATCACCGTGTTGCCGAGGTCGCGCAGCCGCCTGAGCGTGCCGAGCAGGCGTTCGTTGTCGCGCTGGTGCAGACCGATCGAGGGCTCGTCGAGCACGTAGAGCACGCCGGTGAGGCCCGATCCGATCTGCGAGGCGAGGCGGATGCGCTGGCTCTCGCCGCCGGACAGGGTGCCCGAGGCGCGCGCCAGCGTCAGATACTCCAGACCGACATCGAGCAGGAAGCGCAAGCGCTCGCGGATCTCCTTGAGGACGCGGCCCGCGATTTCGTTCTGCTTGGCGTCGAGGCGGTCGGGGAGGGCGGCGAACCAGGCCTCCGCGTCGCGCACGGAGAGACGCGTCACGTCGCCGATATCCGTCCCCGCGATCTTCACCGCAAGCGCTTCCGGCTTGAGGCGCTTGCCGCCGCAGGCGGCGCAGGGGGTGGCGCCCATGTAGCGGCTGATCTCCTCGCGCGACCAGTCGCTCTCGGTTTCCTTGTAGCGCCGCTCGAGATTGGTGATGACGCCCTCGAAAGGCTTCTTCACCTCATAGGATCGCAACCCGTCGTCATAGCCGAAGCGGATCGCCTCTCCCCTGGAGCCGTAGAGGATCGCGTCGCGCGCGGCTTCCGGAATGTCGCGCCAGGGCGTCGTCATGGCGAAGCCGAAATGACGGGCGATGGCGTCCAGCGTCTGGCCGTAATAGGGCGAACTCGACTTCGCCCAGGGCGCGACGGCGCCCTTTTTCAAGCTCAGCGATGGATCGGGGATGATGAGGGCCGGATCAATGCGCATCTCGTGGCCGATGCCGTCGCATTCCGGGCAGGCGCCGAACGGATTGTTGAACGAAAAAAGCCGCGGCTCGATCTCGGAGATCGTGAAGCCCGAAACAGGGCAGGCGAATTTCGCCGAGAGGGTGATGCGACGCGGCGCGCCTTTTTCATCCTTCTCGTCGGCGAATTCGATCACCGCTACGCCGTCCGCGAGCTCCAGCGCGGTCTCGAAGGATTCGGCCAGCCGCGCCGCCATGTCCGCCCGAACCACGACGCGATCGACCACCACGTCGATGTCGTGCTTGAACTTCTTGTCGAGCGCCGGCGCGTCCTCGATCTCATAGAATGCGCCATCGATCCTGACGCGCTGGAAGCCGCGCTTCTGGAAATCCGCGAGTTCCTTGCGAAACTCTCCCTTCCTGCCCCTGATGACGGGCGCGAGCAGATAGAGGCGGCTCTTCTCGGGGAGCGCGAGGGTGCGGTCGACCATCTGGCTGACCGTCTGGCTCTCGATCGGCAGGCCGGTCGCGGGCGAATAGGGGATCCCGATGCGCGCCCAGAGCAGACGCATATAATCGTAGATCTCGGTCACCGTGCCGACCGTCGAGCGCGGATTCTTCGATGTCGTCTTCTGCTCGATGGAGATGGCGGGAGACAGCCCGTCGATCTGATCGACATCCGGCTTCTGCATCATCTCGAGAAACTGGCGCGCATAGGCCGAAAGCGATTCGACGTAGCGGCGCTGGCCCTCCGCGTAGATCGTGTCGAAGGCGAGCGACGACTTGCCCGAGCCCGACAACCCCGTGAAGACGACGAGCCTGTCACGCGGGATCATGAGATCGACGTTCTTCAGATTGTGCTCGCGCGCCCCGCGCACGTCGATGACGCGGGCGTTTGGATCACCGGCGCGCGCTCGGTCGAAAAGGTCGTCGATATCGGACATGATCTGCGGCTCTGGCGAACCCGCGAACGCTAGCGGGCGGGGGCGATAATCACACGGGAGATAGTGCGCGCCGGTCGAAAAGGCGACACGGGATGAATAGAACAAAACGGGGACATTTCGCAAGCCGCCATCGGCCGGAATCGAATGCGCGGCCGCGCCGACGCGGATTTTCCTGTGAAGGGTCGCACGGTCTTGTGAGTTGCCATAATATGGCCCTGCTGATCATGGTTCGTTAAGCCTGTTGAACCATCCTCGCCGCAGTTCCGGTCCGAGTATTTTCGCGGAACGTTCCGACCTGAGAGAAGCAAGACCGAAGATGAAAATGCGCGCTTTGATCCTGACTGCAACCCTCGGCTTTGGCGCGACTGCGCTGGCTGCGCCCGTACAGGCCCAGACCCTCGCTTTCGGCAATCAGGCGGAGTGGGTGCAAAATTACGACGCAGTTTCCCGCACCCAGGCGCCGCGCTCGGCGACGCCTATCGTTTCGGCGGATACTCTGGCGACGACCGAGCAGACGATCGCGCGATATCAGGACATCGTAGCGCGCGGCGGTTGGGGCACTGTTCCCGACGAGCGGATCCAGCTCGGCGCCCGCAGCCCGACTGTCAATCTTTTGCGCCAGCGCCTGATCCTGAGCGGCGATCTCGATCCGACCGCCGGTCGCTCGGACACCTATGATTCGTTCGTCGAGGCCGCCGTTCGCCGGTTCCAGACCCGTCACGGCCTCACACCGACCGGAACTCTGAACGGATCGACGGTGCGCGCGCTCAACGTCCCCGCCGAACTGCGTCTCCAGCAACTCGAACTGAATGTCCGTCGTCTGCGGGACTATCCGAGCAACCTGGGCGACCGCTACGTGATCGTGAACATCCCGTCCGCCACCGTCGAAAATGTCGCTGGAGGAGCGGTCGTCGGCCGGCATGCGGCGGGCGTCGGCATGATCGATCGCCAGTCGCCGGTCTTCAATTCACGCATCGTAGAGATCAACTTCAACCCGTTCTGGACGGTGCCGGCCTCGATCATCCGCCGCGACCTGATCCCGCGCATGCGGGAAGATCCTATGTACCTCACCGACCACAAGATCCGTGTTTTCAACCATCGCGGCGAGGAGCTCGATCCCCGCAACATCAACTGGTCGTCCGACGAGGCGACCCGCTACATGTTCCGACAGGATCCGGGCGGCGACATCAATTCGATGGGCTTTGTGCGCATCAACATCCCGAACCCGCACGGCGTCTACATGCACGATACGCCGGCGCGCGGCATTTTCGGCGAAGATTTCCGCTTCGTGTCTTCGGGCTGCGTGCGCGTGCAGAGCGTCCGTGACTTCGTGGAGTTTCTGCTCGCCGAGACCCCCGGCTGGGACAGCGCAGCGATCGACGACGCCTTCAAGTCCGGCGAAAGGCTCGACGCGCGGCTCTCGCGCGCGGTCAACGTCTACTGGACCTATATCACTGCCTGGGCGACGCCGGACGGGCTCGTTCAGTTCCGCGACGACATCTATCAAAAGGACGGCATCGCAGGCCTTCCGGTCGCGAGCGCACCCGGCGAGGCCGAACGAGTCAACTGACGGATACGGCGCGAAACCGTGGATCGAACCTCATCAGCCCGCCGGGAGACCGGCGGGCCTTTTCATGCTCCACGCGCCGCGAGAGGACAGTCCGGCTCTCAGGCCTCTTCGAGCGCGCGCCTGATCCTTCGCAGGATCGCGCTCTTCGAGCGCGCATCGGCCGCCTGCTCGACCGCCTCGTTCAGATCGAGAATGAGCTTCGACATCTCGTTGCTCCAGTCCTGTCGCGCGATGGCCTCGGGCGAAACCCGGCGACGAGGCGCGCCTTGGATCAGCCGGGCGCCGTCCGCCTCAAGCGCATAGACATCGTCGATCTGGGGAGTGTGTATCCGTTCGCGAGGCACAAGATCGGCGAGCCTTTCCGCGAGGCCCGCGATCGCGCTTTCCTCGCCATGCGTCAGGAAAATCCCCGCCGAAACAGGCATTCGCGCCGACATCCATTCGCCAAGGCCCGCGCCGTCGGCATGCCCGGAATACATGTCGAGGGTTCTGATGCGCGCGCGGACCTCGACTTCGTCACCCATGATCCGCACGCGATCGGCGCCGTCCTGCAGGATACGGCCAAGCGTGCCCTGCGCCTGAAAACCAACGATCATCACGGTCGCCTGTTTTTTCCAGAGCCAGGCTTTCAGATGGTGGCGGACGCGACCTGCGTCGCACATGCCGCTCGCCGAGATGATGACGTGGAACCCCCGCAGGCGGTCGATCGCCTTGCTGGCTTCCACGCTTTCCGTGAACCGGACATAGGGTGCGCGCATGGCCTCGACCAAGGCGTCGCCGTTGACCAGATCGCGCGCATGCGCGCCAAAGGTCTCGCTGGCCCGCGTGGCGAGCGGAGAATCGATGAAGATCGGAAAACGGCGGATAGCGCGACTGTCGATCAGGAACGCCAGGTCGACCAGCATTTCCTGCGTTCGCTCGACGGCGAAGGATGGGATGATCATGGCGCCGCCCGCCTTCATCGCCGCCTCGACCTCCACGAGCAGCGCCGCACGCCGACGCTCTTCGCTCACGTCCTGGCGATCCCTGTCGCCATAAGTGCTCTCGCAAATCACGTAATCGAATCCGGCGGCCGCCTCGGGGTCCGGATGAAGCAGTTTATTGTCCGGACCAATATCGCCGGATGCCAGCAAACGCAGAGGCTTATGAGACTTTCCTCGATCGACTTCGATTTCGATGGAAGCGGAGCCCAGCAGATGGCCCGCATTCCAGAACCTGACGCGCACGCCATCGGCGACCGACTTCCAGACGCCGTACGAGACAGGCGCGAACTGGTCGAGCGCACGGGTGGCTTCGGCCGCTGTGTAGATCGAGGTGACGCGCTCGCGTCCGCGCCGGGCGTTGCGACGGTTGAGCTGATCGACCTCCATTTCCTGGATATGCCCGGAATCCGGGAGCATGAAGCGGCAAAGATCGGATGTCGCGGGCGTGGCGAAGATCGGGCCCGCGAAACCTGCCTTCGTCAGCTTCGGGACGAGCCCGCTGTGATCGATGTGAGCATGCGTGAGAACAAGGGCGTCGATATCGTCGATTGCGAAGGGAAACGCGCGGTAGTTGAGCTCTCGCTCGGATTTCGAGCCCTGCACCATGCCGCAATCGATCAGGACGCCGGCGCGCTCGGTCTTGAGCAGGAAGCAAGATCCTGTCACCGCTTGGGCGGCGCCGTGGAAGCTGAGCGTGATCATGGCGCGGTTCTTCCCCTTCAAGCCTCTCAACGGCTCAAGCTAGCATGACGAAGGGTTTACGGTCGTTGTTTTCGGATTGGCGGGCCGACGGGACTGTCGCGTGAAAACGCGATGCCGCCTTCGTTCAGTCGTGACGCGGGCCTGCTGTCGCGGCGATCCCGAACGCGGACTGGAGAACCGCCGCACAGCCGCCATTTCCGGAGTCGCGCGCCTTGTCGATGACGATGACCGGGACTGCCGCGTGACTGCGCTTTAGCATCCGGGCCAGATCGTTGAAACGGGCCCGGATTGCGGCGTCGCCGCGTCGGGGAATCTCGAGCACGAAAGCGTCGGGAGCCGACGTCAACGCCAGCACCTCTTCCGCCGCCTCCAGAGGAGTCGTGACACTGGAGTAGCCGAGTTCCGCGAGTTCGCGCGAAACGCCGAACTCCGGGTCTCTATCGCCATGGTCGACGACGATGATGCGCTGCAGATCGGTCATGGACGTTCGCATGAAATGCCGGCCCAGGACGTGAGCCGCCTCATCAATGCATATAGCGTGGAGGCGCTCCATTAGCGAGCACGAATATGAAGTTTCTTGTGCGCTGTGCGAAAAGTCTCAAACGCCGTCGATTGCGCTTACGCCGATCACGATGCCTGCAAATATCTCCGCAGCGAAAGGCGAGCGGCGCCAGACGCCGGACGAATCGTCGGCCTGGCTCGCGCCGAAAGCGGACACTGCGGCTGCAGGCCCTCTGAAAGATATCCGTCCCGTCTCGTCGCGACGCGCTTCGAGGAGCGCTTCCGCTTCGCCCGATCCGTCTATCGGCTCGAGAGACAAGGCGAACTGGCCGCGCGCGTCGCGCGCCTTCGCAAGCAGGGCGGTTTCTCCGAAGGCGAGCGCGTCTACGACGCCGTGAGTCAATGGCGGCCGGGCCTTGAAGCGCACGGGAGCCCGATGGACGAGCACGATATTCGCGACGTTGGCGGAGAGTTCGAGCCTCGCGAGATCGGCTTCCATCCATCCGGGAGCGACGATCAGCGTACGCGCCTCATCCGCCAAGCTCTCCATGAGGGCCCTGCTCGAGAAAAGACCGTGCGCGACGAGCGCAGAGCCGGAGGCGAGCGAGGCGAGAAGCCCGGTCGCGAGAGAACGGAAATCATCCTGCGCAAGGAGCGAGACCACCCGGTCGCCCCGACGGTATCCGGCAGTTGCGAGAAACAGGCGCGTCGCCGCGATCGCCGATTTCCAGGAGCGGAAGACCGGCCGCAGATTTCCATCCTGCGTTTCGAACGTGACGAAGCCGGACGGCGGGGCGTCGGCGCTTTGGGGCGTGATCTCCGAGACTTCGCCGAAGCCGCTGGCGGCGCGGTCGAGATCGATCAACCCGTCCGGGACGCCGGGCCCGAAAGCCATTGGAAACCGCAGGCCGAAATAGCCTGCGGCGACGTCGCGCCAATCGCTCGCCGGGCGCAGATAGGCGATTTGGCTCTGAGTCACGACCCCGGCGGCGGCGAGGCTTTCGACGAGTTGAGCCGCCGTCTCGCGCGCGGTCGCCACCGGCAGGAAAGCCGGAGTGAGACCGGCGCGATCGAGCGCGACGATCGTCAGACAGGCTTCCGTGGAGTTGGGAAGCGCGACGGCCACGATCGCGTTCTCTCGCAGCCCGAGCGAACGGAAAAAACCCGACAGGCGCTCGACCTCCGCATCCGCTTCGAGAAAAGTCAGCGACGAAGGTTCGCGACCGCTCCAGCCGAGCCGGTCAGCCTGGTCGCAGAAAGCGGGAAGGGCGGGCGAAATCGCCGCATTGAAACGCAATTGCTCCGAAGGCCCGGCGCAAGCGAACAGGTCTTCGGGCTGCGAGGCATCGTCCCCGCGTCGTGCGTCGATCGCCATCGCTCCCATGAACACCTGCAATCTCCTCGATCAGACCCGCCCGCACGCAGTCATGATGCAACCTCAAGATGATTCGCGCCACCAAAGCTCAGGCGGCAACCCCATCATGGGCACGCGCTCGGGGCGCCGAAGCCCCGCGTCGTGCGCGATCCACAATGCCGGCTGGTGGTACAGCGGCACGACGTAGAAGCCTGACAAAAGAACACGATCGAGCGCCCGAGCGGCCGAGACGAAATCCTCGCGATCAGTCGCTGCGAGCAGCGCATCGATCAGCGCATCGATAGCGGGTTCGCGCGCGCCAGAATAGTTGAGCGACCCCTCGCGCTCCGCAGCAAGCGAACTCCAGCGATTGCGCTGTTCGTTGCCGGGCGAGGCGGAGACCGGCCAGGTCCACTGGATCATGTCGAAATCGAACGACGCGAGACGTCTCCAGAACTGCACGTCGTCCACGAGGCGCACCCGGGCCTCGACGCCGATACGCCTGAGCGTTTGCGCGAAGTTGAGCGCGAGCCGCTCCTGCTGGCGCGACACGACGAGCAATTCGAACGAGAAGGGCTCGCCCGTCGCCTTGCTGCGCAGCGCACCGCCCGCCAGGGTCCAGCCGGCATCGTCGAGAAGGCTGATGGCGCGACGCGCAAGCGCACGGTCGCGTCCCGAGCCGTCGGACACAGCAGGACGCCATTCACCTGCGAGGATGTCCGCTCGCACGGCGTCGGGAAACGGCGCAAGCAACCGCAACTCCTCTTCGCCGGCCTCGACGCCGACCGAGGCCAGCTCCGAACCGGCGAAATAGCTCGACGTTCGCGCGAGCAGATCGAAAAACAGATTGCGGTTGGCCCATTCGAAATCGAAGGCGATCGACAAAGCCTCCCGGACGCGAATGTCGGAAAACAGCTCCCGCCGCGTGTTGAAGACGAACCCGTTCATGCCTCGGGGCGTCGAGATCGGGATCTCCTCGCGCACGATGCGGCCGGCGTTTATCGCCGGGAAGTCGTATCCCGTCGCCCAGCGCGTGGGGTCTCCCTCTATGCGCAGGTCGTAGGCGCCCGTCTTGAACGCTTCGAACATCGTGTTGGCGTCACGGAAAAACTCGTAACGCACCACGTCGAAGTTGAAGAGGCCGCGCCGCGTCGGCAGGTTCTCGCCCCAATAGTCGGTGCGACGACGCAAGGTCAGGCTCTCGCCGGGGCGGACCTCGGTGAAAACATAGGGCCCCGATCCGACCGGCGGATTGAGCGAGGTTTCCTCGAAACGCTCCGGATCCGTCGCGTGCGCCGCAAAAATCGGCATCATGCCGATGAGCAGCGGCAATTCCCGGTCCTGCGAACCCGACAGATCGAATCGTATCGTTCGCGGACCTAATGTTTCGACTGCGGAAACCTGTGCGAAATTACTGCGATGAAAGGGTTT
Source organism: Salinarimonadaceae bacterium (assembly GCA_007693435.1). GTDB lineage: Bacteria > Pseudomonadota > Alphaproteobacteria > Rhizobiales > Beijerinckiaceae > Saliniramus. The sequence goes on from REDO01000108.1 coordinate 16,427, forward strand.
TCCCTTCGTTAACAACATTTCGAAGGAGAAGGCGACATCCTCGGCGGTCACCGGAACGCCGTCGGAGAAACGCGCCTTCGGATTGATCTCGAACGTGATGAAGGAGCGATCATCCGGCATTATGACCGACTGCGCGAGCAGCGGATACAGCGAGAACGCTTCGTCGAGCGACCGGGCGAGCAGGCTTTCGAGGACGAATTTCGGAGCTGCGTCAGGCGCCACGCCTCGCACGACGAACGGGTTCAGACTGTCGAAAGTCCCGTGCAGGGCAAGTGTGAGCCGCCCGCCGCGCGGCGCGTCCGGGTTCAGATAAGGAAAGTACTGGAAATCCGGGGGCAAGGCCGGATCGCCGTGCATCGCGATCGCGTGGCGGCGATCGGCGTCCGCCGCAGCGACCGGAACCACGAACATGAACGTTGCGGCCAAAGCCGCGGCGACGATCCCCGTCAAACGCCTCATCGGACCTCTTTCCGTTCCGGGCTCTTCCCGGTATTTTTCGAATCATCCGGAGAATAACACGACGGCGCCCACGTTTAGCGACTGGAAAGAAGCGGCCTGGACCGCTAAAAGGAGCGCGACGCGCGTCACAACTTCGCCGCATCTCATGGCGAAGCGTCGGCGCTTCGACGACCGAATTTAACGGGTCCCGCCTGAAGCCGGGGTCGAAAACGGATAAGAAGGACTAGCGGATGTCATTCTCGACGCGTCTCGCGCAAAAGCGAGCCCCCCTCGGTCTTGCGGCGGCGCTTGCGCTGGCGGCCGTATCGCTCGCGCCGTTCGGCGCAGCCGCCCAGCAGCCCGCATCTCCCCCGGTCCAGGGCGCTCCGGCCCCGGGGGAAGAAGGCGAGCAGGTTCTGGTCAACGTCGTCCCGGAGCCTTCCCAGACAGAATGGACGAAGGTCTGCGGCACCGACCCCGAGAGCAATGCGCAGATTTGCTACACGACCCGCGACTTCGTGTCCGAACAGGGCGAGCCGGTTCTTTCAATGGCGGTCTACGACGTTCAGGCCGGCCCGGACGAACGGGCGAAGATCGTGCGTATGATCCTGCCTCTCGGTCTGCTCCTGCAGCCGGGCATCCGCTTTGCAGTGGACCAGGGCCGCCCCACCAACGGCGCGTTCGCGATTTGCTTTCCCAACGGTTGCTTCGCCGAAGCCGAAATAGAAGAAGCGGGCGTCAACCAGTTCAAGCGCGGCAATACGCTGAATATCAGCGTGCAGAATCAAATCGGTCAGGTCGTGACATTCGCCGTTCCGCTCGCCGGCTTTACGGCCGGCTTCGACGGCGACCCGATCGACCCCGAGGAACTCGAAGCCCAGCAGCGCCAGCTGCAGGAGGAACTTCAGCGCCGCTCGGACGAGATGCGCCAGCGGCTGGAAGAGCAGGCTGGTCAGGGCGTCGGCGCAGTCCCTGCGCCCACGCCTCAATAAGGCCCGCGACAGGGCTGATGGCGCGTCGTCCGCGCGGCGAATGCGTCGTGGAAACGGAATAGCCGGGCCTTGTCGCCCGGCTATTCCGTCAGTTCGTCGCCGAGGATTTCATCCTGAAGGTCCCGTCAGGGGATTTCTCGAACATCGTCCCGATCATCGAATGCCGCAGCGGCTCGCCAGAGGCGTCGGGAATCAGGTTTTGCTCGGAAACGTAGGCGAGATATTCGGTCTGCGAGTTTTCCGCGAGCAGGTGGTAGAAGGGCTGGTCCTTCCTGGGGCGCATATCAGCGGGAATGGCCAGGTACCATTCTTCGGTGTTGGCGAATTCCGGATCCACATCGAAAATCACCCCTCGAAACGGATGGATGCGGTGACGGACGACGTCTCCGATGGCGAATTTCGCAATTCTCACAGTCATCTGGTCCGACCTTTCGCCCAATAGACATAGTTCAGCCCGCGCGTTTTTCAATTTCGATCTGACGCCAACGACAGGCTTCGGCTATGCGCGGGACGCCCCCGGCGCATGCCGCCGGCGCAAGTTGTCCCGACGCGCGGAGCGCACTACCGTCCCGGCGGAAAGATCGCGCAGCGATCGGTGAGGAGTAATTCGGGCATGTCCGAGCTTGTCGGGCTCTTGGAGCTGATCGCGCCCTTCTTCGGATTGATCGCCATCGGTTTCGCCTGCGCGAAATTCGTCCGGTTGGAACGGTCCGGGTTAGCCTGGATGCAGTTTTTCCTGATCTACATCGCGTTGCCCTGCCTCTTCTTCCGGCTCGTCGCCGACAAGCCGCTCGAGGAACTGGCGAACTGGAGCTACATCGCCGCGACCACGACGGCGACCGCCTGCGCCTTCGCGCTCGCTTTCGCGGCGGGGTGGCGCTACACGCGCGAATTGGGCCAGTCCGTGATGCAGGGCGTGGCGGGCTCCTATTCGAACATCGGTTATATGGGCCCGCCGCTGATTCTGGCCGCTCTCGGCCCGGCCGCCGCCGCGCCGGTCGTGCTCATCTTCGTTTTCGACAACCTGCTGCTGTTTTCGCTCGTGCCGTTTCTGATGGCGCTCGCCGGCGGCGAGGAGAGGCGAGGGGCGCTGCGCTCGGCCGGACAGGTTCTGTGGAGGGTCGCCACGCACCCTTTCAACGTTGCGACGCTGCTCGGCGTCACGTTCAGCTTCTTCTCGCTGCAATTACCCACAACGCTCGATTCCATGACCCTCTGGCTATCCAACGCCGCAGCGCCCTCGGCGCTTTTCCTGCTCGGCGTCACCGTCGGGCTCGCGAAGAGCGGGCCTCCACCTCCCGAAGTGCCCGTCCTCGTCGTCATCAAACTCGTGATTCACCCGCTGCTTGTCTGGGTTCTGCTGTCGGCGGTGGGCAATTTCGATCCAATGTGGGTCTTCGCCGCCATCGTCATGGCCGCATTGCCGCCGGCGCTGAACATCTTCGTCATCTCGACCCAGTACGGCGTCGGCGTCGAGCGCGCGTCCGCCTGCGTTCTTGTCGGGACGATCGTTTCCGTTTTCACGTTGACCGCGTTCCTGTGGCTCATTCGGACCGGGCTTATGCCCCACGACCTTTTTCCTTGAGACGGAATCGAAGGACGACTGGATTGCCCGATCCGCGCATCATTTGATCCTCCGATCCCGGGAACGAAGGGACTTCAGGCGGCGGCGTCCCTGCGCATGAGTTGAGGCGTAGACAAATGCGGCGTCACGCCCTCGCGCATCACGAACCTGCGCAGCGGCCCGAAAGCGGACAACACGCGCAGCCCGGCCCCGCGCAAAAGGTCAGCCGGCGGAAATCCGCTGAGAAGCGTGCGGTTGAGCATGTCGACGCCGGCCGTGCGGGCGCGGACGTCCAGTCGACGATCGCGCTCGTAGCGCCGCAGCATCGACGCCGAACCGAGTTCTTCTCCACGGTCCTGGCCGGCGACGGCGGCGTCACGCAGGGAAGCGACGTCGCGCAGACCCAGATTGAGCCCCTGCGCGCCGATCGGCGGGAAAACATGCGCGGCCTCTCCGACGAATGCGATGCGATCGGTATGGAAACGGTCGACGGAAAGGCCCGACATCGGCACGACGCCGCGCGGACCATCGACCGTCATCTTGCCGAGCAGCGAATGCGCCTGCTTCTCGACCGCCCTGGCGAGGGCTGCGTCGTCCAGAGCGCTCAGCGCGCCGGCGCGCTCCGGCGTAGTGACCCAGACGAGGCTGCAACGGCGCCCGGGAAGGGGCACGAGCGTGAACGGGCCATGCCGCGTGTGAAATTCGGTCGAGACCTCGCGATGCTCGCGTTCATGGGCGAGAATCGTCGTCAGGGCAGCCTGCGGATACCGCCATTGCCGGACGCCGACGCCGACGGCCCGCCGAACGAACGAATTGCGTCCGTCGGCGGCGACCAGCAGGCGCGCATGGACCGCGCGCCCGTCGTCAAAGGATGCCGTGACGCCATGATCACGGGCCTCGACGCCCGAAACCATGCCGTCGATACGAGCGATATCGGATCGCTCCATCGCGGCCTGAGCCAGAATTTCGACGAGCGTCGCGTTCTCGACGTTCCATCCGAACGCGTCGAGACCGATCTCGCGCGCGTGAAAATCGACCGTAGGCGCGCGGAACAGGTTGTCGGTGTCGTCAACGAGACGCATGACCTCCAGCGGGGCCGCTTGCGGTTCGATCCGATCCCAAACGCCGAGGCGCTCGAACAGGCGCACGGAGCCGTCGAGCAATGCGACGGAACGCCCATCGCGACGCGCGACGCCGGCTCCCGCGATGGCGACCGAATATCCCTCGCGCGCGAAGGCCAGCGCTGCGGAGAGACCGGCGGCGCCGGCCCCGACGATGCAAATGTCGAAATTCTCGTTCGTCATGGCGCCTAATATCGGACCTTAACCGAGAAAGAAAATAGTCACTCAGCCGGGTTGCGTTCTTCGATCATTACAATTTGAATCATCGCGACGCATCAAGCGTCTATTCGGGCTGCAAACGCATGACGGCGAGAAGTCTGGCTAATCCGATACCGGTTGCGGTCGCAGCGCTCGTCGCGCTGACGGCGCTCGGCTGGGCAACGCTCTTCGCCGACGCCATGTCGCGCGGCTCGGGGATGCAGGCATTCATGGAAGCCCTGTGCGCGCCGGCCGACATTATGGGCGCGCGCTCCGCCTCGGAAGCGCTTTCGCGTCTTGCCGCTTCAATCGGCATGTGGATGGCGATGAGCGTCGCGATGATGCTGCCGACGGCCTCTCTGCTCATCGTCGGCTTCGCCGACCGGCTCGAAGAAAGGGCGGCGCGCGGGTTACGCAGAGCGACGCCTCTGGCGCTCGGGGCGGGCTATCTCGCTGTCTGGATAGGCGTCGCGATCATGGCGGCCATCGCGCAGGCAGGCGCGTCTGCGGCGTTCTCGGCGATCGAAATCCCACCGCGCGAGACGACGATCATCGCCGGCGTCGTGATCGGAGCGGCCGGTTTCTACCAGTTCTCCGGGTTCAAGCACGCCTGCCTGCTGCTGCTTCGCAATCCTTTCACCGCGAAGACCGAGGAAGCCTTTTCGAGCAACGCGGCCGCGTTCCGTCTAGGCGCCTCGCAGGGCGCAACATGTGTCGGCTGTTGCTGGGCGATGATGGGGCTGCTCGTGGTCGTCGGCGCCATGAATTTGGTCTGGATGGCGATTTTCGCGATCGTCATGGCTACTGAAAAAATGACCGACTTGGCCGCTTTCCCCAAACTCGTCGGCGCCGCGATGATCGGCGCAGGCGCGGCTTTGTCCGTTTCGGCGGTCGGTCTCGATGCTATACGGAGCGCGATTTTCGGTTGAACGAGGCGCGATGCGTCGTGGCCTTCGCGCGGGGACGACACGATCTGTGGAGTGAACATCTCCCGGCCATCACCGCCAGACAACCCGGACGAAACGCGCGAGCCGATTCGACGCGCCTGAATAGCACATTATCACGATACACCCGTACCACCCGTGCGGACGCCGGTGACGTTTCGCCCATCGCGATTGCGAACGGCGTTGCGGTAGAGCAATGCGCCCCCCTATGATCAAAGACAAAGACAAAGACAACGAGAAGAGGAGAACTGTCGATGCCCAAGGCGATACGCGTGCATGAACATGGCGGCCCGGAGGTGATGCGTTATGAGGATGTGACGGTCGGCGACCCGGGTCCGGGAGAACTTCGCATCCGGCATACGGCCATCGGGGTCAACTTCATCGACACCTATTTTCGGTCGGGCCTCTATCCGTCCGCCTCGATGCCTTTCGTGCTCGGAGCCGAAGGGGCCGGCGTCGTGGTCGCGGTCGGCAAGGACGTCGCCGGCTTCAAGGAAGGCGATCGGGTCGCCTACGTCGCATCGCCGGGCTCCTACGCTGAGGAGCGGCTGCTCGCCGCCGCAAGCGTCGTGAAAACGCCGGATGGCGTCTCCGATGAGACAGCTGCGGCCATGATGCTGAAAGGCATGACGGCTCAATACCTTCTGAGACGAACCTACGCCGTGAAGCCCGGTGACGTGGTCCTGTTCCATGCCGCCGCCGGCGGTGTCGGCCTGATCGCCTGCCAATGGGCGAAGCATCTCGGGGCGACCGTGATCGGCACCGTCGGTTCACACGACAAGGGAGAACTGGCGAAGGCTCACGGCTGCGACCATGTAATCTACTATCGCGACGAGGATTTCGTCGAACGGGTGAACGAGATTACCGGCGGCGAGCGCTGCCACGTCGTCTATGACGGCGTCGGCAAGGCGACATTCCCGGCCTCGCTCGACTGCCTGCGCCCATTCGGCCTCTTTGCGAGCTTTGGCAGCTCATCCGGTCCGGTCGATGCGTTCAATATCGGCATTCTGGCTCAGAAGGGCTCGCTTTTCGCGACCCGCCCGACGCTGTTCTCGCATATCGCGAAGCGCAAGGATCTCGAGGAAGTGTCCGGCGAGCTCTTCGACGTGGTGGCGAGCGGGGCGGTGAAGATCCCGATCCATTCGCGCGCGCCGCTCGCGGACGCCGTAGCTGTTCATCGCGCGCTCGAAGGGCGTGAGACGACCGGCTCCACGATCATGATTCCCTGATGCTGGATGTAGGCGATCTGTCGGACCGCGCCGTCCGAACGGCCTTGCCGCCACTGGTCGCCCTGCGCAGCTTGTCGAAGCGATACGGCGACCTTCTGGCCAATGACGCGATCGATCTCGAGATCACGCCAGGAGAGATACGCGCTTTGCTGGGTGAGAACGGGGCTGGCAAATCGACGCTCGTCAAGATCCTCTACGGCGTCATCGAACCGAGCGCCGGAGACATCTACTGGGAGGGGCACAGGATCCGAATTGACTCACCTGTTGATGCGAGAAACCTCGGTATCGGCATGGTTTTTCAGCATTTTTCGCTTTTCGACGAATTAACGGTCGCCGAGAATGTCGCAGTCGCGCTCCGACACATGTCTTTCGAGGCCGTTCGCCGCGGCCTCAAAGCCGTCAGCGAAGGCTACGGGCTTGGGCTCGATCCCGACCATCTCGTGCGAACGCTTTCAGCCGGCGAGCGGCAGCGCATCGAGATCGTTCGTTGTCTCCTGCAGAACCCCAAGCTGATCGTGCTGGACGAGCCGACCTCGGTCCTCACCCCGCAGGAATCAGAACGGCTGTTCCAGACGCTCGAGCAACTCGCGGACGAGGGCAAGGCGATCCTCTACATTTCGCACAAGCTCGAAGAGGTTCGCCGCCTCTGTCGCACAGCCACGATCCTGCGCGGCGGCCGCGTCGTGGCGACGCTCGATCCTCGTGAAAAGAGTGCGGGCGAGATCGCCGCGCTGATGGTCGGGGCGGAAGTCGGGGACGTTCGCCGCGAAGCGCGCGAAGTTGCGAGCGCGCGCGTTCTCGAGGTTCAAAGCCTTTCGATGCCTGCTCTATCAAGCCACGAGCGCGCCCTCGTGGAGGTCGATGTCGGCGTCGCGGCCGGCGAGATCGTCGGTATCGCCGGGGTCGCGGGCAACGGACAAGGCGAGCTGTTCGCGGCGATCTCGGGCGAGCGCCTCTCCGACTCTCCGGGCTCGGTCGTCATAGCGGGCGTGCCCGTCGGACTACGCGGCATCGATGAGCGCAGAAAGCTCGGCGCGGCCTTCGTCCCCGAGGAGCGCCTTGGCCACGCGGCCGTGCCGGGACATGGGCTGGGCGACAACACCGTGCTTTCGCATCATGCGATGGGCGGTCTTGTTCGGACGGGTTTCATCGCGTTCGATCGCGCCCGCGACCTTGCAAAGCGCGTCATCGGTGATTTCGACGTTCGCACGCCCGGGCCGGACGCGCAGGCCAGCAAACTTTCGGGCGGAAATCTCCAGAAATTCGTCGTCGGGCGGGAGATTCTGCGAAACCCGAAGGTTCTCGTCGTCGACCAGCCGACCTGGGGCGTGGACGCAGGCGCCGCGCAGGTCATCCGCAAGGCGCTGATCGATCTCGCCGATGGCGGCGCAGGCGTGCTCATCGTCAGCCAGGACCTCGACGAACTGTTCGCAATCGCCGACCGCATCGCCGTGATCCACGAAGGGCGAATCGGGCGGATTCGCCCGACGGCGGAATGGACGCGAGAGGCCATCGGCCTCGAGATGATGGGGGTCGCAGCCGACGATGCGCATTGAACTCGCCCCACGCACACAGGTGAGCCCCTGGGGCCGAGCGCTGGCGCCGGTCGCAGCGTTGATCGTGTCATTCGCCATCGCCGGGCTCGTGATCTGGCTGATGGGGCGCTCGCCGATAGCCGCTTTTCAGGTCTATATCGTCGATCCGCTGATGGACCCGTGGTCGCTGCGCGAGATCGCGATGAAGGCGACGCCGCTCGTGATCATCGCGATCGGGTTGTCCTACTGCTTTCGGGCCAATCTCTGGAACATCGGCGCCGAGGGACAGTTCATCGTCGGCGCCATCTTCGGCTCGGGGCTGGCGCTCGCCGTCCATGGCTCGGGCGCCGGGATCTGGGTGCTGCCGGCGATGCTGATCCTCGCCATGATCGGCGGCGCCCTCTACGGCGCGATTCCGGCGTTCCTGCGGTTGCGCTTCGGCGTCAACGAGATCCTGACTTCGCTGTTCCTCGTCTATGTGGCGCAGCTGCTTCTCGATTATCTCGTGCGCGGACCCTGGCGCGATCCCATGGGCTTCAATTTTCCGCAATCGGTGGTTTTCGACGCAGCCGCCACCCTCCCGGCGATCGCGGGGATGGGGCGCGTGCATATCGGCGTGATCTTCGCCCTGATCGCGGTCGCCGTGACCATGATCGTGCTCGGGCGCACGCTGTTCGGCTATCGCCTGCGGGTCAGCGGCGACGCCCCGCGCGCGGCGCGCTTCGCCGGCTTCTCGCAGGCCCGGACCATCGTGACGGTCTTTTGCATTTCCGGCGGGCTGGCGGGGCTCGCAGGGATGATCGAGGTGTCGGGCGTTCTGCGCCAGTTGCAGCCCTCGATCTCGCCGGGTTACGGCTTCACGGCGATCATCGTCGCCTTTCTCGGACGGCTCAATCCGATCGGCATCCTCATAGCCGGCCTGATCATGGCGCTGATCCTGATCGGCGGCGAGAATGCGCAGATCATACTGCGCCTGCCGCTCGATCTCGCGCTCGCCTTCCAGGGGCTGGTGCTTCTCTGCGTGCTTTCGGCGGATGCGCTGGTGACCAATCGCTTGCGGATCGTGAGGGTGCGCGCATGACGACTTTCGAGGCGATCCTGTTCACCGTCGTCATGGCCTCGACCCCGCTCCTTATCGCCGCGATCGGCGAGCTCGTGGCGGAGCGTGCGGGCGTGCTCAATCTCGGGGTGGAGGGCATGATGGCGATGGGCGCGGTCAGCGCCTTCGTCGGGGCGTTCCTTTTTCAATCGACCTGGATCGGTATCGGTTTCGGCATGTTGGCGGGTGGGCTCATGGCGGCGCTGTTCGCCGTCGCGGTGCTGGGCTTTGCCGCGAACCAGGTCGGCGCAGGGCTGGCGCTGACGATTCTCGGTCTCGGCCTGTCGGGCGTGATCGGTGCGCCATTCGTCGGTGAGCGCCTGCCGACGACGCCGCGTCTCGAGATCCCGTACTTGTCCGATCTGCCCATTCTTGGCAGCGCGTTGTTCTCGCAGGACATCTTCGTCTATCTCTCCCTGCTCCTCGTCGCCGGGGTCGCGTGGTTCCTGATGGGGACGCGGGCGGGACTGCGGCTGCGCTCCGTCGGCGAGAACCACGGCTCGGCCCATTCGCTCGGCCTGCCGGTGCTGAAGGTGCGCTTCATGGCGGTGGTGTTCGGCGGCCTCTGCGCGGGGCTCGCGGGCGCGTATCTTTCGCTGGTCTATACGCGGTTCTGGGCCCCGAACATGACAGCCGGACGCGGCTGGATCGCCGTGGCGCTCGTGGTCTTCGCCGCGTGGCGTCCGGGCTGGGCGCTTGTGGGGGCCTACATCTTCGGCACGGCGACGGTGCTGCAACTGCACGCTCAAGCCGCGCAGTTCGGGCTGCCCTCGCAGTTTCTCTCGGCCGTCCCCTATCTCGCCACCATCATTGCGCTGGTGATCCTGTCGGCGCGGCGCGGATCGAGCGGAGTGGGGGCGCCGGGATCGCTCGGCCAGCCGTTCGTGCCGGATCGCTAGCGCTACACGTTTTCCTCGTGCCCGATCCGGCGGCAAACTGCGCGCGAATGGTGCGGAGCATGCCGCCGGAGCGCGCTTTACAAACGCGGTTTTCGGTGGCGTTGCGCCCGTTTCGAGGGCATATCAGTAGATTGGAACCATCAATATAATAGGGGGCGTCATGAAGAGACGGGATTTCGTAGCAGCCGGCACAATCGCGGTCATGATGGCGTTCGGCGCGGCCCCGGCCCAGGCCGCCGATCCGGTCAAGGTCGGCTTCGTTTTCGTCGGACCGGTCGGTGATTTCGGCTGGACCTATCAGCACAATCAGGGCCGCCTGGCCATCGAGGAAACCTTTGGCGATCGGGTCGAGACGACCTTCATCGAGAGCGTTTCGGGCGCCGACGCCGAGCGCGTGATCGAGCAGCTGGCGCGCACCGGCCATGATCTGATCTTCACCACGTCTTTCGGTTACATGGAGCCCACGATCCGCGTGGCCGAGCGCTTCCCGGACGTGAAGTTCGAGCATGCGACGGGCTTCCGCCGCGCGGACAACGTCGCCACCTACAACGCGCGCTTCCATGAAGGTCGCTACATTCTCGGCCAGATCGCGGCGGAGATGTCGGAGACCGGCGTGATCGGCTATATCGGCGCCTTCCCGATCCCGGAAGTCACCGCCGGCATGAACGCCTACGTGCTCGGCGCGCAATCGGTCAATCCGGATATCGAGCTGCGCGTGGTCTACGTGAACGCCTGGTTCGACCCGGCTCGCGAGACGGATGCGGCCCGCGCTCTGATGGACCAGGGCGCCGACGTCATCGCCCAGCATGTCGACAGCCCCGCCGCTATGCAGACCGCCGCCGACCGCGGCGTCTACGGCTTCGGCCAGGCCTCCGACATGATCGACTTCGCCCCCGACACGCTGCTGACCTCGATCGTCAACAACTGGACCGATTACTACCTCACGCGCGTCCAGGCCGTGCTCGACGGCACGTGGGAGCCCAGCGACACCTGGGGTGGGCTTGCGGCCGACATGATCCGCATGGCGCCCTACACGAACATGCCGGCTGACGTCGCCGAGCGAGCCGCCGCCACTGAAGAGGCCATCCGTTCGGGTGAGCTCAACCCCTTCACCTGCCCGATTTTCGCGCAGGATGGTTCCGAAGTGCCATGCGAAGGCGACGGCGTGCTTTCCGACGAACAGGTTCTCGGCATGAATTTCTTCGTGCGCGGTATTGCAGATCGCCTGCCGAACTGATCTTCGGCGGGACAGGCGCTCAAGTCACAAAAACGGGGCGGCGCTAAACGCGCCGGAGGCTGAGCGACTTGCGGCGCGGAAAGATTTGAAGGGCGGGGGCCGCAAGGCGACCCGCCCTTTTTTTGTCGGACTCCTGATCACCCGATCCGATGATCCTTTGCTCCTGTGATAACGGGAGCAAAGGCGCGCCGCTCAGCCCGTCTCGATCGGCGCGTCCGGCTGCGACGCCCATTCCGCCCAGGACCCGTCATAGAGCGCCTTCGGCGGCGCTCCGATCCGCATGAGGGCGAGATAGAGGATAGCGGCAGATACGCCCGACCCGCAGGAGGTGACGACCGGCTGCGATGGATCGATCCCCTGCCGCGCGAGCGCCTCGCGTATCGCATCGGGGTCGCGCAGGCGGCCGTCATCGATGACGTCGGCGAAGGGCAGGTTGCGGCTGCCGGGCATCCGCCCCGAAGGCAGCCCCGGCCGGGGTTCGGGAGCCTCGCCCCGGAAACGAGGAGCGGGACGGGCGTCCACAACCTGAACCGCGGGGTCGGCGAGCGCGCTCTTGACGAAGGCGAGGTCAGCGACGGCGGAGCTATCGAACCTCGCCGTGAACCGACGCGGCTCCGGCGTTCTCTCGGCGCCTTTCTCGACCGGCAGGCCTGCCTTCAGCCATGCCGGAAACCCGCCTTCCAGAATCTTGACGTCTCGCGCTCCGAAGACCGTGAACATCCACCAGACGCGCGGCGCCGAGAACAGGCCGGCTCCGTCATAGACAACGATGCGCGTATCGTCGTCGATCCCGAGCGCTCCGACGGATTTCGCGAAAAACTCTTCATCTGGAAGCATATGCGGCAAATCGTTGGATCGATCTTTGATCTCGTCGATATCGAATCTCAACGCGCCGGGGATATGCCCGGCGAGAAATTCCGCGTCGGCGTCGCGGCCCATCGTCGGCAGGTAATACGACCCGTCGAGAACGACGAGACCGGGCTCACCAAGGCGCGTCTGCAGCCAATCAACCGATACAAAGGGGTAGTTCGGCATAGGTCCGGCCATGGAGAGCTCCTGTTCTTTTCCTGTGCGCGGCACAGTCAATCGACGAGCGCTATGCGCACACGACGGTTTTGCCTGCCCTTCTTCTGGATATCGGTAATCGCGACCCGCCCGATCTCGCCGGTGGAGCGCACATGCGTGCCGCCGCAAGGCTGTAAGTCGATCCCGTCTATCTCGATCAGCCTGATACGGCCGGAGCCGCGTGGCGGCTGGACCGACATGGTCTTGACGAGGGCGGGATTGGAGTCGAGTTCATCGTCGGTGATCCACCGCTCCAGGACGGAGGCGTCGCGCGCAACGAGAGCGTTCAGCTTCTCGGTGAGCTCCACCTTGTCGAGTCCCGAATCCTGAATGTCGAAATCGAGGCGCCCCTCGCCGTCGCCGATGGCCCCGCCCGTAACGGGGAAGGGGAGCACGACGCTCAATAAGTGCAGAGCGGTGTGGATGCGCATGCGGAGGTGGCGAAGCCGCCAGTCGAGCCGCGCAATCACGCGGGAGCCCGGAGCCAACACCGCCGCGCCGTCAGCGGGAATGTGGACAATCTGGGTGCGATCTTCCCCGTACGCAGCTGAAATAACGGAAGTTTCAGCACCATCCTCCGAAACAAGCGTCCCCGCATCCCCCGGCTGGCCGCCGCCCTGGGGGTAGAAGACGCTCGCGTCGAGGACATAGCCTCGCTGGTCGGCTGCGACGATCGTGGCTCCGCATTCTGTCAGATACGGGTCTTCGCGATAGAGGGGTCGGGTCAAGTCGCTCTCCTGCGCTCGGCGCGGCAACGGTAATGACGCCTCGCACGAGGCGCAACCCGATCGTCGCCAAGCGCCTTTCGGCTTGAAACCCTACATTTTTCGTTTCAATCGATCGATATTGTTCGGTATTAAAAGAGTTGGGCGGCTGGATTGATCCGGTACCGGATCGTGATCGTAATCTGCAGCAGGAAGTAACGCGAAAACGCGCGCGGCACGCCGCGCCTGGTGAGATAAGTGAAGATACGGGCTGACCAAATTTCCGGGGCCGCTCCCTTGGATACCCTTCTCGCAGGGTATGCGCGGGGCGTGTTGAACGCGCCTTTGCATGTTCTTGTGGAGAGTCATCTGGCGCTCAAGCCCGATAGCCGGCGCTTCGTAAGGGCGCTTGAAAACATCGCGGCGTCTGAAATCCTGCAACAGGAGGCCGCCCCGATTGACGATCGTGACGCGCGCCTCGCATCCATATTCGGTGGAAACGACCTTGGCGTGGATCGGATAAACGCGCCTTTGATCACCGATCGAAAGCCTGCCCCAACCGACGCCGGCGCGATCCCGCATGCGCTCGCCCGCTATCTGGGATGCGATCTCGGTGACGTTGCGTGGCGGATGCTGCTTCCGGGCGTGAAGGAATTCCGGATCGAGGATAACGATGACGGCGAGGCGACGCTCTATTGGATCAGGGGCGGCCGCAAGATACCCGCGCATACGCACGAAGGTTCGGAATACACCCTGGTGCTTCGCGGCGCCTTCAGTGACGTGAACGGACGCTACGCGCGGGGTGACATCGCAGTCGCCGATATGGACGTCGATCATTGCCCGGTCGCCGATCCGGACGAAGATTGCTTTTGCTTCGCGGTCACGGATGCGCCGTTGCGCCTCACGGGCCCGATCGGTCGCATCATTCAGCGCTTTATCAAGCACTGACCGGTCAGGTTCAGGCGGGCTTGGCGAAGACCATCTGCCTGACGTCGATGTTCCGCGTTGCGAAACCGACTTCGCAATAGGTCAGGTAATAGCGCCAGAGCTTGCGAAATCTCTCGTCGAAGCCCAGCTGCGCAATTTTGGGCCACGCCTCGTCGAATCGATCGCGCCAGATCGCCAGCGTGCTGGCGTAATCGGCCGCGAAGCCCTTGTCCGACACGATGCCGAACCCCGTCTGCGCGCTCAGTCCGGTCAGAGCGGACGGAGGCGGAAGCATGCCGCCTGGAAAGATATAGCGCCGGATGAAATCGATCTCGCGCCGGTAGCCTGCGAACGCCTCCTCCCGGATCGTAATGAGCTGCAACCCGGCGCGTCCGCCCGCCCGAAGCCGATCACGCATCGTGTCGAAGAAGGTGCGCCAATACGCCTCGCCGACCGCCTCGAACATCTCGATGGAAACGATCCGGTCATAGGTTCCCGTCTCGTCGCGATAGTCACGCATGACGATCGAAACCCGATCCTCGAGACCGGCGCGTCGGACGCGCTCGCAAGCGTAATCGTACTGCTCCTGTGAAATGGTGAGCCCGGTCACCTTGCAGCCGATCTCGGTCGCTGCGTATTGGGCAAAGCCACCCCAGCCGCAGCCGATCTCCAGAACATGGTCGTTCGGCTCGATCCCCGTGGCGCGAGCCAGCGTTTCGTATTTCCGGCGTTGCGCGCTCTCCAGATCGTTGTCGCCGGCGGCGAAGACCGCGGATGAATAGGTCATCGAACGGTCGAGCCAGGTCTCGTAGAACGCGTTTCCCAGATCGTAATGGGCGTGAATGTTCCTGCGGGCGCCGGTCCGACTGTTGCGGTTGAGAAAGTGCCGCAGCCGCTGCCAGATCCTCATCGCGGCGCGGCCGGGCGTAAGCTTGGCGCCGACGCGGTGGTTGGCCGCAAGGAAAAGCATGAGCTGGGTCAGATCGGAGCTTTCCCACTCGCCGCGCATATAGCCTTCGGCGAAGCCCAGATCGCCGCCGATGATGAGGCGGCGCACGAAAATCGGGTCACGGATGATCATCTCGCCGTGAGGGCCGGGCGCGGCGCCCCGGAAGCCCAATCTGCGGCCGTCCGGCAAAATAACGTTCAAAGTCCCGACCGGGAAGCGCGATACGATCCTTACGAGCGGCCGCAGCAGCAGGGGCAGGCCTCGCGTCGCTTCCGACAGGTTCTCGGGCGATACGGGAAAAAAGCTCTCATCGTCGTTCTGGATTGGGTTCGCGCCGCCTTCCGCAGATGCCGTCATCGCTGCGTCTCCGATATCGACGATCCGGAACGCGCCATCGGTTCGCTCGTTCCGGTCTTTCGTCCACTGGACGGATGGGGATGGATTTTCAGGCCCTTGGCGAGAAGCCGCAACGCTTCCCAATGAATGCCAAGGATCACTTTTAGCGTGACGAAGGGCAAGGAGAAAAACAGCCGGATGACGTTCGCATCGGTGGCCTCCCGGCGAGCGCCGGCGAAAATCGCCGTCAAAATGACGCCTTCCGGGTCACTTTCGACGATCTTCAGCGTCGCGCCAGCGTCCGGCATTGCGGTCCTGAAGCGATAGCGCAGAGCCATCGGCAGAAACGGCGAAACGTGCAGCGCCTTGTCGAATTCGTGCGGCCCAAGGGTCCGGCCGGGCTCGGCGGCGGCCGAATAAACGCAACGCTCGCCGAAGGTGTTGCGCACCTCATAGAGCGCGCCCTTCAGGTCTCCGCCACGATCGACGGCGTAGTAGACGGAGATCGGATTGAAGGCGTAACCGCACACGCGCGGCAGAGCGAGCAGGAAGATGCGCAGTTCGGCGGCGTCGATCCCATTGGACGCGAAAACGCTCCGCGCTCGTTCAAGCAGCGTGGCGCCGGCGGCGTCCGGCAGGTGATCGCGCTCGTGAAAGCTCATCAGGTTGAGCCGTCCGAGCGAGAACAATCGGGAAATCCGTGTCCGCCCGTCGAGTTCCGCGAGATCAAAAAGCGCCATGAACGTGCGATAGCGAAACCTGTGCGCCTTCGGGCGAAGCCGCGCATGCATCACCGAGCCCACATAGAACGAAGCGGGCGCGTCGCGGCGGATTTCGGTCGGCCGGTTCATTCCGCCGCTTGAAGCAGCAATCTCGGCGTCGGCGTCCATGGCAACCGCGCTCCCAGAGATTCGGCTACGAGCAAGCCGGAAAGCAGCCCGTCCTCGTGAAATCCGTAACCCGTCCAGGCGCCGCAGAACCAGACGCCTCCAAGACCCTGCAGAACGGACAAGCCGGCCTGGGCGTCAAGCGCTTCGCGGTCGAATTGCGGATGGGCGTATTCGTAGCGTCCGAACGTCAGATCCTCGCGCGGCGGCTTCACGGGATTGAGCGTGACAAACAGCGGGCAGGATGGATCTAGGCCCTGCAAAGCGTTCATCCAGTAGCTCACCGAGACGTCTCCGTCCGGTCGCTTGAGAACGTTCCAAGCCGCCCAGCCGGAGGGGCGCCCAGGCATGAGCGCCGGATCGCGATGGAGATAGGCGATGTTGTCGCGGTAACGGATTGACGAGAGAAGACGCGTCTGCCGTTCGTCCGCGCCGTCCAGCATATCGACGGCCTGATCGCTGTGGCAGGCCAGCAAGACGGCGTCGAAGGCCTCGCGCTCGCCACTCGCGAGCGTGACGACCGGACCTTCGGCGGTCGGGCGGACCGACACGACGCGTGTCGCCAGCCGGAGGCTGTCGGAGTAGGTCGCGGTGAGCCTGGCGACGTAGGCGCGGCTGCCGCCTGTCACTGTCCTCCAGACCGGGCGGGAGATGCGCAAGAGCCGGTGGTTCTCGAAGAAGCGAAGAAACGCCTCGGCCGGGAAAGCGAGAACTCCGCCTGACGGCATCGACCAGATCGCCGATCCCATCGCAAGAAGATAGTCGTCGCGGAAAAGCCGCGAGAACCTGCCGCGATCGAGATATTCCCCGAGAGTGAGGCCGGCGAGCCGGCCGGCATGGAGATCCGCGACGCCAGACCGGTTGAATCGTACGAGATCGTCGAGAACACGCAGATGAACGGGGGAGGGGATGTGAAGCTGGACAGGCATACGGCCGCCGAAGAAATCCGCCGGCCGGCTCGTCCAGGCGATCGCGCCGTCGACGCCCGACACCGAGAAGCTCATGTCGGATTCCTGCGTCTCAACGCCGAGCTGGGCGAAGAGACGGGTCAGGTTGGGATAATTGACCTCGTTATAGACGATGAAGCCGGTATCGACGCTGATGCGCCGTCCGTCATAATCCACATCGACGGTGGCGCTGTGCCCACCCGCCGTTTCAGCCGCCTCGAAGACGGTGATGTCGTGATCTGATCCGCGCCGGAGCGCCCAGGCCGCGCCGTTTCCGGCAATGCCGGTTCCGATGATTGCGATACGCTTCCTAACGTTCAACACAGGCACTCACTTCGCGGGAATGGGGCTCAGCTTCGTCTCGATCTGATGCTCTCGAACGCGGAAAGCGCGCGCTTTCGAGCGACCTCGTGAACCACGATCGGCTTCGGATAGCTCTCCCCCAACTGCACCCTCGCAGAATGTAGCACGGACGGCGCAGCTTCCCATGGCCGATGTATCATACGACTTGGCATGCCTGCGAGTTCCGGGACCCAGGCTCTCACATAGTCCCCGTTCGGGTCGAAGCGCTCGCCCTGCGTCACGGGGTTGAAGATCCGGTAGTAGGGCGCGGCGTCGGCCCCCGAGCCAGCGACCCATTGCCAGCTGGCGGGATTGTTCGCCGCATCCGCGTCCACCAGCGTATCCCAGAACCATTCCTCGCCTACGCGCCAGTCAATCAGCAGGTGCTTGATCAGAAACGACGCTACGATCATGCGAACGCGGTTGTGCATGAAGCCGGTGCGCCAGAGCTGACGCATGCCCGCATCGACGATCGGATAGCCGGTGCGCCCCTTGCGCCATGCGTCGACGGCCGCTTCGTCTTCCCGCCATGGAAACGCGTCGAAGTTCTTCTGGAGATTGCCGCTGGCGAGGTTGTCGTTCTCGAACAGAAGGAGATACGAGAAATCCCGCCATCCGATTTCGGCGCGAAAGACGTCGTAATCCTCGCGCGCAATGGAGCCGCCCGACGCCTCCAGCGCGAACCTTGCGGCGTGAACGACCGAGCGCGCCGACAGCTCGCCGAAGCGCAGATGCGGAGAAAGGCGCGAGGTCATGTCGAGATCCGGCCGATTCCGGTCGCCGGCGTAACCCGCGAACCCGTTTTCGAGAAACGAGGACAGCCGCTTGCGCGCTCCGGTTTCGCCACGCTCCCAACTCTCGCGCAGACCGCCCGCCCAATCCGGGCGGCGCGGCTCCAGGTCGAGATCTTCGAGAGCGACGGTTCGCGCCGCGAGCTCGGCGGGAATGGTCGCGGCGACGATGCTGTCCGGCGCGGGCAGGGGCGGGGGAGGCGGATCGCGGGTCAGGCTGGCTTTGTGGAACGGCGTGAACACCTTGAACGAGCCGCCCGCCTGCGTGCGGACATCGCCAGGCTCTACGACGAGCCGGGAGGAGAAGCTGGAGGCCGAGACGCCACTGCGTTTCAGCCCGGCCTTTACGTCCACGTCGATCGCGCGCTCAGGGCCGTAGCGACGGTTCCAGAACACCGCCGCGCAGCCGGCCGCTTCCACGATGCGCGGAATGACGTCGCGCGACCGTCCCCGAAAGAGAAGCAGGTCGCCACCGATAGCGCGCAGGCTGGCGCGCAGCGCGTCCAGCGAGCCGTGAAGCCACCACCGCGAAGCGCCGCCCGGAGCCCTGATTTCCGGCGACAACGCGTCATGGACGTAAACGCAGAAGACAGAGCGGCCCGACTCGATCGCGGCTGTAAGGGCAGGGTTGTCGCCAATCCGAAAATCTTCGCGAAACCAGACAAGGGCGGGTCGTGACATCGGATTCTCCAGCTCCGGCCGCCGGGACTTAAGTCGGACGGCGCGCAAAGGGCCAGCACGAAAACGCACGGCGCGACGACGCGCCGCAACCGACGAATCCGAATGAATTTTTCTTGAAATGGCTCCCCGAGTAGGACTCGAACCTACGACCGAGCGATTAACAGTCGCTTGCTCTACCAACTGAGCTATCGGGGAACACGTGCGCAGCGTATAGCGAGGCGCCGCCCCGGATGCAAGCCCGCCGCCGCGACTTTTCGCCGGAGCCGCCTCATCCGGCGAAGCCCGCCAGTGTAGGAGCAGCCGGCGTTAGCGAGCAAAAAAACCCCTGCCCGATCTTGGACCCCGCAACTTGGGCCCCGCGACTTCAACCCCGCGACCTGTCGCCAGCAGAGAGGCCTGCACGCCGGCACGACGACAAGCGGGCAGGATGACATGTTTTCACGTTGACAGGCCGGCCGGCAGGCAGGTGGGCCGGATGGCTTGCCGCCATGACGTCGCGCATACATGCCGACATGCCTTGATGACGGCCAGCCTACGTCAACCCACGCCGGCACGCCGCCACGCGGGCCCGCCCACACGCATACATGACGACTCAGATCTTCCTGCATTCGCGCATTCTCGCCCACATGCCTACTTCAGAGTGTGCCCACATGCTGGCGCGCCCGAATGCATGCGCGCCCGCATGTCCACGGATCCAGTCGGGAGATAGCGATCACGTCTGATTAGAATTGCCCACACGCTAGACAAGCCCGCACGTGGGGCAGGCATTTCAGGCGGACAAACCTACGCGCCGCCTCGACGACATGTGGACGCAAGACAGCATCGTTAGCGCTAATCTACTGTTAAAAAACAATATTAATTGCCCACAAGTGGGCAATTAACGCCCTAGACAGTGACTCAAAAGCTGCTCGAGCCGCCGGAATTGCGCCCCCCGAAGCGGCGCATACACATGGCGCGAACACTCGGCGACGCGCCCACATGCACACAATCACTCCTGCCTGCATGCCTTCGCGCTGGCGCGGACCTGTACCCTCGACCCTCGATGCGCGCGGTATGGGGCTAATCCCGCAGCGGGGAGGGCGACTTGCAGCCCTCTCGCCGGGAGCCGCCTCGAATGAGTCGCGACTGCCGGCATAGCGCGATAAGGGCCAACGGACCTGTCGGTCGAAGCCTCCAGAAGGAAGCAGCGCATGACAGGAGCGTCGCCGCAGCCGCCGAAAACGATTCGTCCACACCTGTTTCCCGGTACAACGCAGCCAAGAGCGCTCGGCCACTTGCGCGCGAGATCGTGAGGCCGACAATGCAGCATCTCGCTTGCCCAACATGCTCGCCTCAGCCGCAAGGTGCCGCGTAGCCAGTATGTGGACAGGCCCCCACGTCAACGTGAAGCCATGAAGACGATAGCGATCATCTCCCAGAAGGGTGGGGCGGGCAAAACCACACTCGCCGTTCATCTCGCGGTCTGCGCCCATCTCGCGGGCCATCGCACGGCGATCGTGGACCTCGATCCGCAAGCCACAGCGCGCAAATGGTCCGACAAGCGAAAGGCCGAGCCGGAAGTCGTCGGAGACCAAGCGGAGCGCCTGCCGTTCCTGCTCGAAGCGGCCCGAAACAACCATGCCGACTTCCTCGTCATCGACACCGCGCCGAACGCCGACCGCGCATCGCTGATCGCCGCGCGCGCAGCCGATCTGATCCTGATTCCATGCCGTCCCGCCGCTTTCGATCTCGATGCGATCGAAGCGACATGCGACCTCGCATCCCTCGCCAGGAAGCCGGCCTGGGTGCTTCTGTCATCGGCTCCCGTCCGGAGCCCGCTCGTCGAGGAATCCCGGCTCGGACTCGAATCGCAGGGGCGCCTCGTCGCGCCTCATGCCCTCCATCAGCGCGTCGCGTTCTCGCATAGCGTCATCGACGGCCGAACGGCGGTCGAATTCGAACCGTTCGGCAAGGCGGCGACCGAGATTCAGGACATCTACAAGTGGGCCTGTGGGCAAATGGGCATGCCGACGCGCCTGCACGCCAGCGAGCCGGCAGGCCGCAAATCGGCTTGATCGGGGAGGGTATCTATGACGAAACGCGCAAGTCTATTCGGTGGCAAGAACCCGCCCGCGGCCGAGCCGACCGCAACGCCCGCCGATTCGTCGGTCGTCCAGATGCCGTCGACGACGCCGGTCGCGCAGCCCGAGACAGCGCCGCAGCCGCCAGCGCGCAAATATCCCGTCGCAAAGACGCGCGAGGGCAAGCGCGTCGCGACGGTCTATCTGGAGCCTGAAGCGCTGAGGCAACTCAAGCACGTCAGCTTCGACGAGGAAACGACGGTGCAGGAACTGCTCGTCGAAGGCGTCAACGCCGTGTTCGAGAAGCGCGGCCTCAGCCGCATCGCCTGAAGTCGCGCGCGGCCCGAGGAGCTTGGCGCCTTCGTCGTCTTCGGCTCCCACCAGGAAGCCGGCGCGGTCTGCGCGCCGAGTTGCGCGTGTGAGGGCCATTCGCGCCGGTGTCTGCCCGGACGGGCAGCGATAACGATCGCGCCTCAGGCCTCATGCCTCATGCCTCATGCCTCATGGCTCATTGAAGCCGAGAAACCCTTGACTTGACAGCCCTTTGAAGGGACGGGGGCGACCTGTCGAAGCCCTGAATGGGTCAACACATTTTTCGCATAAGATATATTATGGAACTTAAATTGAACTACGAGCAAGCCCTAGAGCCGCATCCACCGCATGCCCAGCCGTTCCACGATCGCCGCCGTCGCCGCAAGGAAGGCCGATGACAGTGTCGGGGCCGAGTTCGTCAATTTCGCCCCAGAAAATTCCGCAGGCGCGAAGCGCCGGGCGGGCAAAAGCGTCCAGCGTCATCCAGCGATATCGATCACCATGCCGTCGAAGGCCGGGGTTACGTTGTCGGGCAGGCGCGCAGCGAGTGTTTGGTAATCGAGGTCGGTGTGGAGGTTCGTCAGCACGGCGCGGCGCGGCTTTGTTCGCTCGATCAGGTCGAGCGCGTCGGCGACGGAAAAATGCGTCGGGTGCGGCGTGTAGCGAAGAGCGTCGATCACGAGCGTATCGAGCCCCATGAGCACGCCCTCGCTTTCGGGCGGCATCTCGCTGACATCCGGCGCATAGGCGAAATCGTTGATACGGAAGCCGAGCGCGTCACCGGAGCCATGCGCCATACGAAACGGCAGCGCCTCGATCGCGCCGCCGGCGCCGACGATCGAAATCATCTCGCCATCGCGAATTGGGTTGCTTTCGAGTATCGGCGGATACCCGCTTCCGGGAGGCGTGCGGAAGCAGTAGTCGAAACGCGATTCCATAATTTCTCGTGTTTTTTCATCCATATAGACGGGAATTCTGCGACGCATATGAATGACGAGCGGCCGCAGATCGTCGATCCCGTGGGTATGGTCGGCGTGTTCGTGCGTGAAGAGAACGGCGTCCAGCCGCTCGACGCCAGAATCGATCAGTTGCTCGCGCAGATCGGGCGACGTGTCGATCAGCACGCTCGTCACGCCTTCTTCGCCGACGCGATTGACGAGCAGCGAGCAGCGGCGGCGGCGGTTTCTGGGTTCGTTCGGATCGCACGCGCCCCAGCCGCTTCCAGGCCTCGGCACGCCGCCGGAGGAACCGCAGCCGAGGATGGTCGCCGTGAAGATCATACTGGCGCCCGCGCCTCGCGGGCCGCCAGTCCAGCCTTCCGAAACAGCCGTTCGAAATTCTCCGTGGTGATCCGCGCGATTTCCTCAAGGCTCACGCCGACCGTTTCCGCCAGAACCTGCGCCGTCAGCGTCGTATAGGCAGGCTCGTTGCGTTTGCCGCGATATTTCTGGGGTGCGAGGTATGGCGCATCCGTCTCGACGAGCAGCCTGTCGAGCGGGAGGCTGCGTGCGATGGCGCGCAATTCGTCGGATCGCTTGAATGTCAGGATGCCCGAAAAAGAGACGTAAAACCCCAGCTCCACGCCCGTTCTCGCCAGGGCCTCGGTCGAGGAAAAACAATGCAGAACAGCGTCGAAGCGCCCTTCTCTCATTTCGGCAGTGAGGATTTCGATCATATCCTCATCGGCTTCGCGAGCATGGATCACGAGCGGCAGGCCGGCCTCGCGCGCGGCCGCGATATGTGTGCGGAACACGTGGCGCTGAACGTCGCGCGGGCTCTTGTCGTAGTGGTAGTCGAGCCCGGATTCGCCGATCGCGACGCATAGCGGATGGCGTGAGAGCCGTACGAGTTCGGCGACCTCGGGATCCGGCTCCTCAGCCGCATTGTGGGGATGCGTCCCGACCGTGAAGAATACGCGCGGATCGCTCTCCGCAAGCGCCCGATAAACGTCGTAGCGCGCCACGCGCGTCGATATCGTCACGACACGATCGACGCCCGCCGCTTCCGCCCGATCGAGCACGCCCGGCAGATCGTTCGCAAAATCGGGAAAATCAAGATGGCAGTGGCTGTCGACGATCATCTTCAGGCGCTCGTGGGCTCCGGCTCTACATAGCGCGGAAAGATCGGTTTGGGAGCGGGCAAAGGCGCGCCCGGCGCCAATCGACCCGCCTCCCCGATCGTCGCCAGAACACGCGCCTCGGCAGGAATCGCGAGCAGGTCGAGCAGAGCGGTCGCGCTCGAGGGTATGAAGGGTTGCGTCGCGATCCCGATAGCCCGAAGCACCTCCGCCGTGACATACAACACCGTCTCCATGCGGGCAGGATCGGACTTGCGCAGCGCCCAGGGCTCCTGGCTCGCAAAATACCGGTTGGCGTCCCCGACAACGCTCCAGATCTCGCCCAATGCGTTGTGGAGCGCGAAATCCTCCATCGCAGCCCTCACCTTGGCAGGCAACGCATCCGCGGCTGCGAGGATGTCGCGATCGGCCTCGGAGAAGGCGCCGGGCGCCGGCGCAGCGCCGCCGCAGTTCTTCGCGATCATCGTCAGCGAGCGCTGCGCGAGATTGCCGAGATCGTTGGCGAGATCGGCGTTGATGCGGTTGACGATCGCCTCGTGCGAATAGTTGCCGTCCTGTCCGAACGGCACTTCCCGCATGAAGAAATAGCGCAGCTGGTCGACGCCGTAGGCGTCGGCGAGCGAAAACGGGTCGATGACGTTGCCGACCGATTTCGACATCTTCTCGCCGCGGTTGAACAGGAATCCGTGCCCGTAGACGCGCTTGGGCAGCGGCAGCCCGGCGGACATGAGGAAGGCCGGCCAGTACACCGCGTGGAAACGCACGATGTCCTTGCCGATGATGTGGACATCGGCGGGCCAGTAGCGCCAGCGCGGATCGTCGAGGTTGGGGAAGCCGCAACCGGTTACGTAGTTGTTCAGCGCGTCGACCCAGACATACATCACGTGCTTGGGATCGCCCGGAACCGGCAGGCCCCAGTCGAACGTGGTCCGGCTGATCGACAGATCGTCGAGGCCGCGCCTGACGAACGAGACGACCTCGTTTCGGCGCGTGTCGGGGCCTATAAAATCCGGGTTGGCCTCGTAATGCGCCAGAAGACGGTCCTGATAGGCCGAGAGCCGGAAGAAGTAGCTCTCTTCCGCGACCCACTCGACCGGCGTGCCGGACGGCGCGATCCGCGAGCCGTCGGGCTGAAGCGCCAGTTCGCCATCGTCGTAGAAGGCCTCGTCGCGCACCGAATACCACCCCTCGTATTTCGAAAGATAGATGTCGCCGGCGTCGAGCATCCGCTTCCAGAATTCCTGGGTGGACGGCAGATGGTCGGGATCGGTGGTGCGGATGAAACGGTCGAACGAGCAATCAAGCCGCTCGGCCATCGCCCGGAACTGCGGCGCAAGCCGATCAACGAACTCCTTGGGCGTCACGTCGTTCTTGCGCGCCGTCTGCTGGACCTTGAGCCCATGCTCGTCCGTGCCCGTCATGAAGAACACATCATGGCCGTCGATCCGCTTAAAACGCGCAATCGCGTCAGCGGCGACGACCTCATAGGCGTGCCCGATATGAGGTTCTCCGTTCGGATAGGAAATCGCCGTGGTGATGTAGAATTTCGGGGCTGCCATGCGGCGCGACCTCTTGTATTCGTGCGAAATCAGACCGGCCCGAGCGTGCGCGCCGCGCCGGCGAGGTCGCGGAACATCGTCAGGATGACCGGACGGCGATCCAGATTGAACTGATCCGCCTCGCGCGCCGAGCGGGCGAACTTCTCACATACCTCGACGAGGGGCGCAAGCCGCGCCGCCCCCTCCCCGGCTTGGCGACGAATAACGCCCGAAACCCAACGCTGGACGGCGTCGAGCACGAGTTCGTACTCTTCCTCCGCGTCCTTGCGGGACAGCTTCTCGGCAAGCGCGAGCGTGCGCGGCAGATCTTCGCGCGGCAGCACGCTCAGCAGCGCCTCTGTCGTTTCGAGAACCGCGATCTTTCCCGCATCGAGCAGTTCGAACGCGCGGCGCGCAGAGCCGTCGGCCCGCGCAACCGCCGCGGCGGCGACGTCCGCATCAAGCCCTTCGCCTTTGTTCATCCGCAGAATCCGCATGATCGACGATTCTTCCAGCGGCTTCAGCGCGAGCTGTCTGCATCGTGAACGGATCGTGGGCATGACGCGTCGCGGTTCGTGCGCCACAATCAAGAAGAGCGATCGCGGCGGGGGATCCTCGATGACCTTGAGAAGGGCGTTCGCACCCTCCTTGGCGAGGTCCTCGGCGCTGTCGACGATGCAGATGCGATACGTGCCCGCCGTCGTCGAAAACATGTCGATAGCCCGACGAACCTGATCGACGGGGATCGTCGTGGACGCCGCCTTCTTCTCAGTGGCCGGTTGTCGCCGGAGCACGAACAGACCGGGATGCGACATAGCGGCGACAAGGCGTGTCGCAGGATGGTCCGCAGGAACATCCAGACTCGCGGGACGTCGCGCGTCGGCGCCCTGCCCCGCTCCCTCGGCCAGTAGAAACCGGGCGATGCGATAGGCTAGCGTCGCCTTGCCGACGCCCTGCATGCCGCCGAGCAGCCAGGCGTGATGCAAGCGCCCCGAGCCGATCGCGTCGAGAAAGGCCTGTTCCGCCTCCTCCTGGCCGATGAACTCGCGACACTCGCGCGGATGCGGCGCTCCGGCCAGACGATCGGGCTGGCTCAGGTCAGACATTTTCTTTTATTTCATGGGCTTGTGAATCGTTTTTGATATCGTCCCCGAGCAATCTTTCGACGTACTCCCAGATCGCCTCGGCAACTTCGTCCGCGCCCCTGTCGGCGTCTATGACGACACAACGATCAGGCTCGGATTTCGCGATGAGTTTGAAGGCACGTCGCAGCTTGTTGTGAAAAAAGAGATTTTCCGCCTCGAACCGGTCGGGCGCCGACGCTGATCCACCACGCCGCGCAGCCGCGCGGGCAAGGCCCTTTTCGGCGGGCAGATCAAGGATGAGCGTGAGATCGGGGCGCGTCGACCCCACGACCTCCCGTTCCAGCGCTACGAGGACATCGTCGTGGACCGCTCCCAAGGCGCCCTGATAGGCGCGCGTCGAATCCGCGAAGCGGTCGCAGAGCACAATGTCGCCCCGCGCCAGCGCCGGCCTGATGACCGCCTTCAGATGATCGAGGCGCGCGGCCGAAAACATCAGCGCTTCCGCGAACGGGCCGAACGGCTTTCCGTGGCCCGCCAGAATGCTCTCGCGGATGGCTTCGGCGCGAGGAGAGCCGCCAGGTTCACGGGTGGTGACGACGCTCCTGCCGAGGCCGCGAAGGCGCTCGCCGAGGCGAGCGATCTGGGTTGACTTACCTGCCCCCTCCCCGCCTTCCAGCGTGATGAAGAGCCCGGTCATCAACTCTCGCTTCCGAAGATCGCCCGCCTGATCGCGCCGGAGCCAAGCTCCCAGAGACTATCGAGAGCGCGCTGCGGCAAAGAGCCCTCGGCGACGCTTTCGAGTGCGAAGAGCGGAGCCTCGAGGGCGAGCGTGTCCCCACGCATCACTCGCAGTACGGCGATCTCGTCGCCTTCGCGAACCGGCGTCCGGAGCGGCCCGTGATAAACGATTGCAGCAGACAGCCGCTCGTTCGTTCCGCGCGGCAGCATCACCCTTACCGCACCTCTCGCGACCAGGGGCACGTAGTTGCTCTCGCCGCCGAAGACGCGCGCATGCCCGATCGTCTCGCCGGCGTTGAAGAGCAGGCGTGGTTCGAAGGAGCGAAATCCCCATTCAAGCAGACGGCGTGCTTCCGTCGCCCGGTCGCGCGCCGAGTCGAAGCCGTTGACCACGAGAATGAGCCTTTGATCGAGTTGAACCGCCGAGCCGACGAGCCCGTAACCGGATTCGCTCACGAAACCCGTCTTCACGCCGTCGGCCCCGATATTCATCTCCAGAAGCGGGTTGCGGTTACGCTGGCGAATATTGTTCCAGGTGAACTCCTGCTCCGCAAAAATGGCGTAGATCTCGGGCGATGTTTCAATGAGGTGAAGCGTCAGAAGCGCGAGCTCGCGCGCCGTCGTCTTCTGATAAGGGTCGTGGAACCCGGTCGAGTTCGTGAAGGATGATCGCTGCAGACCGAGTTCGCGGGCGCGCTGGGTCATCATGCGCGCGAACGCGCCCTCGGAGCCCGCGATCGTCTCCGCAGCCGCGATCGAGGCGTCGTTGCCGGAATGGACGATGATGCCGCGCAGAAGGTCGGGCAACGCGATGCTGCTGCCGACTTCGGCGAACATCGTCGAGCCGCGCGAGGGCGCGCCGCCATTGCGCCAGGCGTTTTCCGAGATGAGGAATTCGGTTTCGTCGTTGATTCGACCGCGCCGTATTTCATCGGCGATGACCTCGACCGTCATGATCTTGGCCATGCTGGCGGGCACCATCAAGTCGTCGGCGTTCTTGGAGAAAAGCACGGCGCCCGACTCGGCGTCCATCAGGAATGCCTGCTCGGCCCGGGTCTCGAAGGTCTGCGCGGCGACCGGAAACGCCGCGAGGAACGCGAGATGGGCGAGTAGGATAGCGGCGGCGGCCATTGGCGGCAACTTGGCGAGCGTCATGCGCACGAAGAACGAACCTTTCGCTTCGTCAAGGATAGGCGCAATGTGCTGCTTAACGGCCGATATGGCAATGGCGCCGACGTTCGCTTCTCAACGTTCGCGGCGCAGAGAGCCCTGCTGGTAGGTCGATACGCCGGCGAAAGCCCCGTCCCGCACGAAGCCCGGAGAGGCCAGATCGGGCTCGGCGAAGAACAGGCCGGCGAAAGCGACCCCGCCTCGGGCTCCTGCGGGCTGCCCGGCAGCGCCCGGCGCAGGCGCGAGCGCGTTGAGGGCCATCGGTCCGCGTGACGAGCCGCGAGCGCCTGCATAGGCCGCTGGCGGAGCGGCCGAGGCGACGACGGGCGCCGCAGGCGCGGTCCGAGGCGCGACGGGCGAGCGGGCACTGGCTGGCGGCTGAGCCGACGCGACCATGGTCGACGGAGTCGTGCCGCCGTCGGGCAACTGGGCGAGCATGCCGTCGCTGCGCAAGGTCGAGATCAGGATTCGGTCGTCGCTACCTTTCGTGGAAGCCGGTCCGACGTAATCCACGCGCACGCGCTGCACGCCGCGATGGCGGAAATCGAGGGCCTCGGCGACCGACTGCGACACATCGATCACGCGGTTGCCGTGAAAAGGCCCACGGTCGTTGACGCGGACGATCATGGAGCGATTGTTGACGAGGTTGGTGACGCGCGCGTAGCTCGGCAGCGGCATCGTGGTGTGTGCGGCGGTGACGGAGTGCTTGTCGAAGACTTCCCCGTTCGCGGTGCGGCGACCGTGGAAGCCGGGGCCATACCAGGAAGCGAGGCCCTCGCGGCTGTAATCTTCATCGACTCGAGGAACGTATCTCCGTCCCGCAATCGTGTAGGGCCGGCCGACCATGGCCCGACCCCTGACTCTTGGAACCGGAGCGCCTTCGGCGACCACGCGTTCGCTCGGCGCGACGCCGTATTTCGGATCGACCTTGGAGTCAGCGACCTGGAACGAGCAATTCGCCGTGAGGACCCCCAAGACAGCGACCACGGCTACCCTGACCGGCGCGCGCGCGACTGACGCGGCTGCGAAGTTGACCACTCGCATGTCGTCCCTTCCCGATTTCACACCGATTTGAGCCTAAGCCGTCCAGCCGGATAAACCGTTAAAGCCCGCCCGCGTCCAAGCTGCAAGACGAATTTTCATTCAGTTCGCGGCAAAATGGGCCCAAATTGCGGCGGCTCGCCGACGAAAACTGCCAAGGGCGGCCCGGTGTGTTCGTTGCGCTACAAGGGTCTCGCCACGAGCTTCCAGACGCAGCGACACGCCGGCGCCATTTTTTCGCCGAAAACTCAATCGCATGCGGGCAGTCGCGCAGATCAGCGAAGAAGACCTTCGCACGCAGCTTCAACAGCATGAAAAACGACGCTGGCGCTCGTGAGCGCCAGCGGGTCCGGTGTGTTCGGTCGCCAGTGCGGCTCGTCGATTTCAACGCCCGTCGTCAGCCATGAGCTGACGGATGGAGCGCGCGCCGCGATGGCGAAAGAACATGTCGAGCGCCTCGAGCATGAGGGGATGGATTTTCGTGCGCTCGGCGTGAGCTATGTCGCGAAGCTGATCATAGACGGGTGGCTCAAGATAGACCGACATCTGCTTTGCGCGCTGTTTAAGCGTGCGGGGCTGGGGGGGCGTTTCGACGGCGGCGATACGCGGGTGATTGCGCTCTTCGAAATCCAACGGAGCCGCGACGGAGGCGGCGACGATCGAACGAAGGCTGACCTTATGCGACTTTGACATTCCTGATCGCCTGTCCCTGCTTGTTGTTGAACTGGGCGCGTTTCTCGATCCATGTCCAGAGCTGGCGGATCTCTCTCGCCGCCTGACCGCCGGGATTGAACTCCGTCACGCCCTGACCGACGCCGATGGCGTCCTGATGGTCGTTGCGCATCACAATGTTGACGTCCGGCAGCACGCCGAGCACGGCGAGCCCGTCTGCAGCGTCGCGGTTGCGATAGCTGCGCGGCGGGGTCTGGTTGAGCACGAATGCGAAGCGCTTTTCGAGCCGGTAGATCGCCGCGAGCGTCGGCTTGAACGCCCGCAGATCGGCGGGCGTCGGCCGGCACGGAATCACGCACAGATCGGCCGCCCTGATCGCGGAGAGCGTTCCGGGGCTGTCCACGCCCGGCGTGTCGATGAAGACGTAGTCGTAGTCGAAGTCACGCAGGCGTGCGACGACGTCGTCGAGCTGGGTCGCGTCGATCTGGGCGACTTCGGGCCCTTCCGTATCGCGATGCTCGGCCCAGTCGGTGATCGTGGCCTGACGGTCCATCTCGAGGATGCAGACGGAACGGCCCGACTCGATGGCTGCGATCGCGAGATTGATGCAGAGCGTGCTCTTGCCGCTCCCGCCCTTTTGCGTAACGAAAGCGATTGCTTTCATGATGACATCCCTTGTTCGCGTGAAGGCGGACGAGAACCGGCTTAGATCCCCTCCCCGACGACCTGCGATCCTGTGATCGCCTGACGACGGGACGCCTTGACGCGACAATGATCTGTTAAGGTTAATGATCGGTTAATGCGCAATCCCTTGGTCCTTTGACGACAGGATAGAGGGATGACGGGTTCGTAGGATGCCGCGATCACACGGTGACGGGATCGCCCGACGCGACGTCACGGCTGCTGATGAGCCTTCCCTCCTCCGCAGCTTTTCGCTAAGAGCGGAGCCAGGTCCGGAAGGGTGGCCGAGTGGTTTAAGGCAGCGGTCTTGAAAACCGCCGTGCGGGCGACCGTACCGTGGGTTCGAATCCCACCCCTTCCGCCA
>REDO01000180.1 GCA_007693435.1 Salinarimonadaceae bacterium
TTCCTCACGACCTCGAAGCAGCCCGAGATCGACGGCGACAAGATCGTCTACAGGGTCGCCGCAGGCGAAACGCTCACCTTCACCGACGGCGAGGCGGGGCGCGACTGGCGCAGGCTGCGCAGTTATCAGGACATCGACAGCATCACCTTCGTCTCTCTCGAACAGCCCAAGAACGCGCAGAGCGGCGCCGCAGGCCGGTTCCACTAATCTTTCGACGGCAATCGGGCCGACAGCCGGCGCGGCGTCGCAGCGAAAGTTCGATGAAGCCCCGGCGCCGCGGGCGGATCACGGCGCCGGTTCGCCAGCCGCTCAGAGCTCGCGCAGGGCGTTGAATTGCTCGACATAGCCTGATCCGTCGATGCGGGCGGCGATGACCGTGGTGCGTTCGGTGTGGCGCGCCGCTTTGAGCGCGTCCTGCAGGCCGTTCTCCGTGTCGACCACGACGCCGTCCGCGCCGAAGCCCTGCGCGAGCTTCTCCCAGTCCATGCCGCCGATGGCGACGCCGTGACGGGGAATGCCCTTGATCTCCTGCTTGATGCGGATCAGGCCGATCTCGGCGTCGTCGAGAACGACGACCGTGATCGGCAGGTTCTCGCGCACCGCAGTCTGGAGCTCCGCCACCGCCATCAGGAAGCCGCCGTCGCCGGTGAAGGCCACGACCGGGCGGTCGGGATAGCGCAGCCGCGCCGCGAGCGCGCCCGGAACGGCGTAGCCCATGGAGCCGAGCCCGTTCGAGGTGAGGAACTCGCGCGGCCCGTAGGATTGCCACTTCTGCACCACGAGCAGGCGGGAGGCGCCCGCGTCGCAGGTCGCGATCGTGTCGCGCGGCAGTTCGGCGCGCGCGATCTCCATGACGCGCTGGGGCGAGAGCCCCTGCGCGGGGGTGTTGAGCGCGTTCGTGACGTCATCGCGGAAGGTCGCGGCCGCCGCCTGCCCCCAACCGGAGCCCGCCTTGCACCACTGGCTCAGCGCACTCACGAGCACCCGCAGGTTCCCCATGACCTCGAGCGAGGCGGGGACGAGCGCGTCGAGCGCCGGCGTGTTGGCGAGCGAGAGAACCGGAACCGTGTAGGGCCATGGCTTCGGCTGGAGCTCGACCGCGTCGAGGCCGATCGTGATGATCAGATCCGCCTGGCTGACGAGCTTGCGCTCGATCAGGCCGCCGATGATGCAGCCCGCGCGCAGCGGATGATCCTCGGGAATCGAGCCCTTGAGCTTGGAGGTGGTGAGGACGGGCGCGCCGAGCTGCTCGGCGAGACTGACCATCTCGGCGGAGGCGTTGTCCCAGTATGTCCCGAGCCCGACGAGGACGATGGGCTTGCGCGCCGCGTCGATCATCGCGATCGCGTCCTTCAGCCCCGCCCGGTCGGGATCGGGGAACAAGACGTTCGGCAGGAGCGGCGGCGGCGCGAGCAGGTCGCCCGCTTCCTTTACGGTCTCGGATTGCGGCATGTCGAACTGCACCGGGCCGGGCGCCGGCGAGGTCGCCGTGCGCATGGCGCGCGCGACCTGGCTGCGCACGACGCGGGCGTCGATGGTCGTGCCCCATTTCACGACGGGCGCCATCATCGCGATCTGGTCGATGCGCTGACGCAGGCCGATTTCGTGCTGCGGGGTCGAATAGCGGTCGGTGATGGCGATCAGCGGCGAGCGGTCCAGCGCCGCGTGCGCGATGCCGTTGACCATGTTGGCGGCGCCGGGGCCGCGCGTCGAGAGACACACGCCGGGCGAGCCCGTGAGGTCGCCCCAGGTGGCGGCGAGCATGGCGCCCGCGACTTCCTGCTTCATCAGGATGAAGCGCATGTCGCGCAGGCGCGCCGCCTCCATCAGCTCGACGGACTCGCCGCCCGGATGTCCCACGATGAAAGGCGTGCCCGCTTCCTTGAAGGCGTCCGCCAGAATTTCGACCGTCGTCGTCATGCTCTCCCCCGTCGCGGCCGATGCGTCTGCTCGCCGCTATTCGATTGTGTTTCGCCGTCCGCCCGCCTTCAGGCGAGGTTCCAGAACAGCCCCTTGGGCTGGCAATAGGCGCGTAGGCCCGCCAGTCCCTTCTCGCGACCGATCCCGCTCGCCTTCACGCCGCCGAAGGGGGTCGAGATCGAGGATTCCTTGTATGTGTTGATCCAGACGGTGCCGCAGCGCATGGCGCGGGCGACGCGCCAGGCCCGACTCGCGTCGCTCGTCCAGACGCCTGCGGCCAGGCCGAAATCGCTGTCATTGGCCTGCGCCACGAAATCCGCTTCGTCGGCGAAGGGAATGACGACGCAGACGGGGCCGAAAATCTCCTCGCGGCAGGTGCGCGCCGCGTTGGTCAGCCCCGCCAGCACCGTCGGCAGGTAATACGCGCCGCCGGCGAGCGCCGGGTCGTCGGGCGCAGCGCCGCCGGATTTGACCTCCGCGCCTTCGGAGCGCGCGACGTCGACGGCGCGCGCCACCGCGTCGCGATGCGCGAAGCTCGCCATCGGGCCGATGCGCGCCTTCGACTCCTCCGGAACGCCGGGCGCCCAGGCGAGCGCTTCCTTTGCGAGGCGCTCGACGAAATCGTCGTGGATCGAGGCCTCGACGAAGATGCGCGAGCCCGCGATGCAGGATTGCCCGCCGCTGACGAAGATGCCGGCCGCCGCGCCCTTCACGGCGGCGTCGAGATCGGCGTCGGCGAAGACGGCGTTGGGCGACTTGCCGCCGAGTTCGAGCACGACCGGGCAGAGCCTGCGGCCGGCGGCCTCCGCGATATGGCGCCCCGCCACCGTGCCGCCGGTGAAGCTCACGAGATCGACGCCCGGATGCGCGACGAGCGCCCGGCCGACGTCGCCGAGCCCCGTGACGACGTTGACGATGCCGGCCGGGAAGCCCGCCTCGAGCGCGAGCGCCGCGTAGCGCAGGGCGACCTGCGGCGTGACTTCGGAGGGTTTGAGGATGACGGCGTTGCCGGCGGCCAGAATCGGCGCGAGCTTCTGCGCCTCGATGGTCAGCGGCGAGTTCCACGGCGTGATCGCCGCGACGACGCCCATCGGCTCATAAACCGTGAAGGTCGTGCTCGGGCCGCGCTGCGGGGTGATCTCGCCGCCCGCCGTCTCGCAAAGCGCGGCGTAGTAGCGGAACACGGTCGCCGCGTCGGCGGCCTGCGAACGGCACTCGCGGAGCGTCTTGCCGTTATCGGCCATCTGCGCGCGGGCGAGCGGCTCGACGTCGCGCTCGATGAGATCGGCCATGCGCGCGAGGAGGCGGCCGCGCTGGTGGGGAAGAAGTTCGCGCCACGCCGGACGCTCGAAGGCCGCGCGGGCGGCAGTCACGGCCTCGTCGACATCGGCCTCGGAAGCCGCGCCGATGCGCGCCGCGATCGAGCCGTCAGCCGGATTGACGCTGTCGAAGGGCTCGCCCCGGCCGGTCGTCCACTTGTCGCCGATGAGGAAGGGCAGGATCGTCATGAGTTCACTCCTTGCCGGGCGCGGGCAGCACGACGTCGGCCGGCGGCAGCGCCTCGCCGCGCAGGAAGGCCTGCGTATTGGCGACGGCGCGCGCGGCGATGCTCGCGAAGTTGTCGACGGTCGCGCCGGCGCAATGGGGCGTGACGACGGTGTTGGGCAATTCGAGCAGCGGATTGCCGACGGGCGGCTCCACCGAGAAGGCGTCAAGACCGGCGCCGAACAGGCGGCCTTCCCGCAACGCCTCGACGAGAGCGGGTTCGTCGACGAGGCCGCCGCGCGCGGCGTTCACGAGGATCGCGCCCCGCTTCATTCGCGACAGCCGCTCGGCCGAAATCAGGCCCGCGGTCGCCGGCATCAGCGGGAGGTGCAGCGTCACCACGTCGGAGGAGGCGACGAGATCGTCCAGCGCGGCGTAGGTCGCCCCGTAAGCCGCCTCGTCCTCGGGCGAGGCGCGGACGGGATCGAAATAGAGGATGTTGACCGAAAAGCCCGAGAGCAGCCGCGCGACCTGGCGGCCGATGGCGCCGAAGCCGACGATGCCGACCGTCTTGCCGTGGATATGCTGGTTCTCGCCCCGCACCGCCTCCTTGTCCCAGCGCCCGGCGCGGGTCTGCGCGTCGAGGCGCGGCAGGTTGCGGCAGGCGGCGAGCATCAGGAGCAGCGTGTGCTCGGCCACGGGAATGGCGTTGCCCGCCTGGAGCCGCGCGAGCGCGATCCCGGCCTCGCGGCAATAATCGAGATCGATGCTGTCGACGCCCGCGCCGAGCTTCTGGATGAAGCGGAGCTTTCCGGCCCGCGAGAGCAGCGTGCGCGGCATCTTCGTCGCCATGACGAAGGCCACATCGGCGTCGGCCAAAGCGGCGGCGCGCGCGTCCTCCGTAGGCTCGCCCGTGACCACCATGCGCCAATCCGCAGGCAACGCCTCGCGGATCGCCTCGACGATGCGCGGGTGGAAGGGGTCGATGATGCCGACGGTGGTCGCGGCGGCGGAGGACGTCATGCGGGCGGCTCCTCGCGGATTACGAATATCCAGTCGTATACAATTGTCTACATCAACATGCAACCTGTCTGGATGCGCTCTGGAATGCGCCATTTCACTTTACAGCGACGGGTTTCCGTGCACGTTTGTGCATCGCATCCATCAAGGAATCCCCTTTTTCCATGTCTCGTGCGCAGCACATTTACGAATCCCTGATCGAGGCTCTTCGCAACGGCACCTACGCCCCCGGCGACCGCATCAGGGCGGAAGACGTCGCCCGCCTTTTCGATGTCAGCCGCACTCCGGTACGCGAGGCCCTCTCCCGCCTGCAGGAACGCGGACTTCTCGAAATGACGGCGACCGGTCTCGCGGTGGCGCGGCTCGGACGCCAGGGGGTTCATGAGCTCTACGCCTTGCGCGAGCTTCTGGAGGGCGCAGCCGCCCGCTTCGCCGCGCAGCACGCCTCGCCCTCGGACGTTCAGGCGATGCGCCAGATCTCGGACGCGTTCGAGGCGACGCAGGGCAATCCCGCCCGCGCCGCGCAGATCAACCGCGCCTTCCACGACGCCCTCTATGAAGCCGCGCATAACCGCTTCCTGACAGTCTCCCTGGCGGGGCTGCACGACACGCTGATGCTTTTGCCCTCGACGACCTTCGCGGTCGACGGGCGCCAGGACAAGGCGGTCGTCGAGCACCGCGCGATTCTCGCCGCCATCGAGGCGCGCGACCCCGACTCCGCCGACGCGCACGCCCGGGAGCATATCCGCAGCGCCCGGGACGCGCGCCTCAGCATGATGTTCGAGTACTGAGCGGCTAGCGGGTCGCCGCCGCCGGAACCGCGACGCCGCGCGCCCGCGCGATCTCGACGAGAGGCGCGAGGTCGTCGAGGCGGTAGGGTATCCCCTCTTCCAGCCGCCGCGCCTCGTTGCGCGCCTCCGGCTCGCCCGGCATCAGGATCTCGTCGAAGCCCTCGGCCTTCGGCGCGGCCTTCACCGTCGCGACGAGCTCCTTCATCCGCTCAGCCACGACCTGCGCCGGCATGAAGAGATCGGGCCTGAAGACGATTGCAGCGTGGCCGACGTTCTGCGGACGGTCGAAATCCTGGTACTGGTTGCCGACATTGCCCGCGAAGGCCGCGCCGGTGAGCACGCCGCCGACGATGTCCATGAGCATCGAAATGGCCGCCCCCTTCGGCCCGCCGATCGGCAGCACGACGCCGCGAAGCGCCGCTTCCGGATCGGTGGTGGGACGCCCGTGCTCGTCGAGCGCATAGCCCTCGGGGATGGGCTTGCCCTCGCGCTGGGCCTTGCGGATCTTGCCGCGCGCCGCGACGCTCGGGGCCATGTCGAGCAGGAAGGGCGTGCCGCCGGGATTGGGGAACGCCGCGCCGAAGGGCGAGGTGCCGAGCAGCTCCGTCCGTCCGCCCCAGGGGGGCATGGCGCGGGACGCATTGGTGAAGACGAGCGCGCCGTATCCGGCTTCCAGCGCCTGCAGGAGATAGCAGGCGGCCATGCCGAAATGCGTCGAGTTGGAGACGCCGACGAAGCCGACGCCGTTGTCCCTGGCGATCGCGATAGCCTCCTCGACGGCGCGGGTGGCGACGACGAAGCCGAGCCCGTTCTGGCCGTCGAGATGCGCCGCCGCCGGGGCGACGCGGTTCGCGGAGAGACGCGGCGCGGGGGTTACGAGCCCCTTTTCGAGACGCTCGAGATAGATCGGCATGCGCACGATCCCGTGCGTGTCGACGCCGCGCAGATCGGCCCGCACGAGGCAGCGCGCTGCGATGCGCGCATCATCCTCTGGCACGCCGTGGGCGGCGAGCAGACCCGCCGCGAACGTTTCCGCCTCGTCCCGACCGAGGCGCACCAGATCGTTCATCGCTCATCACTCCCGTGAGTCATCGTCAATGGATACGTTTGCATATTTTCGGATGCAAGCGCCCGCATCGTAGTTTGACCGGCTGCACACAGGCGTATACAAAAGCATGCAGCGGTGGGGAAACGCAATGCTTCTTCTTGAACACGACGGCAAGACTCTGCTCGCCGCGCGCGGGCTGCCGACGCCGAAGGGCGTGCTGATCGCGCCCGGAGAGCCGCCGCCGGCGACCCTTCCGGGACCGGGGCCATGGATCGCCAAGTCGCAGGTCGCGACCGGCGGACGCGGCAAGGCCGGAGGCGTCAGGCTGTGCCGCGACCGCGCCCAGCTGGAGGCGGCCTGCGCCGATCTCGCGACGCTTCGGATCAAGGGACACGAGCCGCGCGGCCTGCGCATCGAGGCCGCCATATCCGGCGCGCAGGAGGCCTATCTCGGCTTCTCGCTCGACGCGGCGCGCGGGCAGGTGATCGTCATGGCGACGGATCGCGGCGGCGTCGATGTCGAGGCGGCGGGCGACGACCTGCCGCGCGTCTTCGCCGATCTCTCGGCCGAGGCGATCGGCGCGGCGGTGATCCGTCTCGCGGAGGCGCTGCCGGCGAATCTGCGCCGGCCGATCCGGGAAGCCGGCGTGATCTGCGCGCGAGCCTTCTGCGAAATGGACGCGCTGCTCGTCGAGATCAACCCGCTCTTCGTTTTCCCCGACGGGCGCTGGATCGCCGGCGACGTGCGCTTCGTCGCCGACGAAAGCGCGCTTGTGCGCCAGCCCGAGATCGCCGCGCTGGTCGACGAGAAGCCGCAATCCTATCCCGACGCCGCCTTCAAGAAGACCCACGGCTACGACCTCGTCGTCGTCGATCCCGAAGGCGAGATCGGGCTCGTGACGACGGGCGCAGGGCTCTCGATGAAGCTCATCGACGAGATGACGGCGCAGGGGCTCAAGCCCTTCAACTTCTGCGACATCCGCTCGGGCGGCATGCGCGGGGACAGTTCGCGCCTGATCGAGGCGCTGCGGCGCATCGGCGAAGGCCCGCGCATGCGCTGCGTGCTCGTGAACATCTTCGCCGGCATCACCGATCTCGGCCTGTTCGCCGAGATCCTCGTGAACGCGCTTCGCGCTTCGCCGGACATGCGCCTGCCGCTCGTCGTCCGGCTGGCCGGCAACGGCGAGGATCGCGCCGAGGTGGTCCTGCGCGAATCCGGGCTGCCGATGATGATCGAGCGCGATCTGGAGCGGGCCGTAGAGCTGTGCGCGACAGCGGGAGTCGTCCAAGGAGCCGCCCATGCGTGACGATATCCTCAGACGCGTCGTAGACGCCTCCGCTCCCCCTCCGAAAGTCGTCGTGCAGGGCGCGACCGGCCGCGCCGCGCGCATGCATATCCGTCTGATGCGCGGCCATGGAACGCCCATCGTCGCCGGCGTTTCGCCGGGCAAGTCCGGCGAGGACGAGGGCTTGGCGATCTTCCCCGATTGCGCCTCGGCCGTCGCCGCGACGGGGGCGGAGGCGAGCATCGTCATGGTGCCGCCGCTCTCCGTCCTGCCCGCGATCCTCGACGCGTTGGCGGCGGGCCTGAAGCTCGTGGTCACCGTGACGGAGGGCATGCCCGTTCACGACGCCGTGCACGCGCGACGGGCGGTCGAGAAGGCGGGCGCGGTCTGGATCGGAGCCTCGACGCCCGGCCTCGCGGTCCCGGGCCGCATCAAGCTCGGCTTCCTGCCCGACGTGGCGCTCGCGCCGGGCTCCGTCGCGATCTGGTCGAAGAGCGGCACGCTGTCTTACGAGACGGGCCGGCGGCTCGTGCAGCGCGGGCTCGGCCAGTCCGCCTGGATCGGAGTCGGCGGCGACCCGGTGAAGGGCGCGCGCTTTCCCGATCTCGCGCCGATGTTTCGCGACCACGCGGCGACGCGCGCCATCGTCATCATCGGCGAGATCGGCGGAGAGGAAGAGGAGGACCTCGCCGAGGCGCTCCTGCGCAAGCCCATCGGCAAGCCGGTCTTCGCGATCCTCGCCGGATCGGAGGCGCCCGAAGGCGTCACCATGGGCCATGCGGGCGCGATCGTCTCCGGCGGGCGCGGAACGCTCGCCTCCAAGACAACGGCCCTGCGCGGGGCAGGCGTGCGCGTATTCGACGCGATCGGCCCGCTGGTCGAGGCGGTGGCGACAGACCTGAAAGGCCAGGCATGAAGATCGAACTCAATCACGAACAGCGCCGCATGATCGCGAGCGTCCGCGAGCTGACGCAGGAGCGCTTCATCCATCGCGGCCTGAAATGGATGGACGGGACCTTTCCCTGGGAGAACGTGCGCGAGCTCGCCGATCTCGGCGTACTGGGCATGGCTGTCCCCGAGGAATATGGCGGGCTCGGCATGCCGGTGTTCGACACCGCGCTTGTCCTCGAGGAGATCGCCAAGGGCTGCTACGTCACCGCCATGGCGGTGCTGGGAGAAGTCGGCGTGCAGGTGCGCGTCATCTCGACCTACGCGCCCGCCGCCATCAAGGAGCGGATCCTGCCGGGCGTCGTGACGGGCGAAAACATCCTCGCGATCTGCATGACCGAGCCGCATGCCGGCACGGACGTGCCCAACTACAAGACCAACACGCAGATCAAGGGCGACCGCGTTATCGTCAACGGCGTCAAGACCCTGATCTCCCGCGCGCCCGAGGCGGCGATGTTCGTCGTCTTCACGCGCGTGGACGGCGCGCCGGGACGCGAGGGCATCGGCTGCGTCCTCGTTGAGGCCGGGACGCCGGGTCTCAACGTCACCGGCAATTACCACACGATGGGCGGCGAGAACCTGCATGAAGTGCAGTTCGAGAACGTCGAGCTGCCGCGCGAGAACCTCGTGATCGAGCGCGACGGCATGCGCAAGCTGCTCTCGGCATTTAACACGCAGCGCTGCCTCAACCCGTCGATTTCGCTCGGCCTCGCCGAGGGCGCCTTCGACGCCGCGCTGGCCTACGCCAAGGACCGCACCGCGTTCGGGCGCCAGATCGGCGCCTTCCAGGGCATGCGCTGGAAGCTCGCCGATATGTACAAGGACATCGAGGCGGCGCGCGGCCTGCTCTACCGCGCCTGCGCCAGCGCCAACCCGTTCCCCGACCCGTTCCTCGCGGCCACCGCCAAGATCTTCTGCAACGAGATGTCGCTTCGGGTGACGTCGGAGGCCGTGCAGGTGCATGGCGGCTTCGGCTTCACCGACGAATATCTCGTCTCGCGGCTCTATCGGGGCGCCCGCTACGGCTCGCTCGGCGGCGGCTCCTCGGAGACGCTGCGCGATCTCATCGGAAAAAGACTCATGTCGGACGACGACGCCGGTGACGGCGTGCTCGGACGACTTCTCGCTGACTGAAGGGTACGACCATGGAATTCAGGAATCCGCTCAAGGAGAAGCTCGCGCGCGGCGAGCCGGCGCTGGGGATCGCCGTGCGGCTGGCGCGCTCGCCCGACATCGCGCGCATCGCCAAGACGACGGGGCACGACTTCATCTTCATCGACATCCAGCACTCGATCTTCAACGTCGAGACGATCGCGAACATGGCGCAGACGGCGCTCGCCATCGGGATCGCGCCGTTGGTGCGGGTGCGCTCGATCGACGATCCGGACGTCTCGCTTCTCCTCGACAACGGCGTCACCGGGATCGTCTACCCGGACGTCAACACGCAGGAGCAGGCCCGGCGCGCGGTGGAGGTGTGCAAGTTCGCGCCGCTGGGCAAGCGCTCGGTCACGGGCGGCTACCCGATGTTCGACTACGCTCCCCTGCCCCTCGCGCAGGCGATCCCCGCCATCAACGACGCGACGCTAGTCGTGTGCATGATCGAGACGGTCGAGGGACTGGAGAACGTCGAGAAGATCGCCGCCGTGGCCGGCGTCGACGTGGTGCATGTGGGCACGAACGACCTGCTCGTGAACATGGGAATGCCCGGCCAGTTCGACCATCCCGACATCATCGCCGCGCAGGAGCGGGTGAACGCGGCCTGCGCGCGTTTCGGCAAGACCGCCGGCTGTGGCGGCAACCGCGACGTCGGCCGTCAGGCGGCTGCGATCCGAAAAGGCGCGCGCTTCCTCACGACGCAGACCGATATCAGCTTCCTCGCCTCGGCCGCCTCGGACTGGACGAAGCGGCTGCGCGAGGCGCTCGCCGGGGGCTGAGCCCCGGCGGGGACGGGGTCAGGCGAAGCCGAGCGCCCCGGCCGCAGCCGCGGCGGCGAGAATGGCGATGGGCGGAAGCCGCGTCGTCAGCGAGAGAGCAGCCGCGACCGCGACGACCACGAGGCGCTGCCAGGTCGGCGCGGCGGACAGGATGAAGAGCCAGGCGCTGGCCAGCATGAGGCCCACCGTCAGCGGCACGAACGCGCGACGCAGCAGCCGGAACCAGCGTCGCTCGCCCCAGGCGTTCCACATCCGCGCCGCGCTCGCGGCCAGGAGCACCGCCGGCGCGATGAAAGCCGTCGTCGCCGCGATCCCGCCCCCGACCCCCGCCATCTTCCAGCCGATCAGCGTGACGAACAGCATATTCGGGCCGGGCGAGGCCTGCGCCACGGCGAACAGCGCCGTGAACTCCTCATCCGTCATCCAGCCGTTGACCGACACGATCACCCGGTGCAGCTCGGCGAGCACCACGTAAAGCCCGCCGATCGCGAGCAGCGATTGGGTCGTGAGGAACAAGAGGAGCTGGCGCAGCGGTTCATCCATTGCGGCGCATCTCCCACAGGGTGAGCGCGATCGTCAGCGGAACGAGCGCCGCCAGCGTCCAGATCAGAGGCGCGCGAAAGATCACGATCGCCGTTACTCCCGCCACGACCGTGACCATGGCGAGCGGGCGCCGGCGCAGGGGCCAGAGGAGCTTGAGGGTGACGGCGAGTATCAGCCCGGCAGCCGCCGCCGCCACCGCCGCGATGGCGGAGCTCACCGCAGCGATATCCGTGAAGGCGGCGTGAACGGTGGCGAGCGTCATCACCGCGATCATCGGAACGATGAGGAGACCGCCGAGGCAGGCGACCGTTCCGCGCCATCCGGACGCGCGCATGCCGAAGACCACGGCGAAATTGATGATGTTGGGGCCGGGCAGCACCTGGCAGAGGGCCAGCATCTCGGTGAACTCGTCCTGCGTCACCCAGCGGCGCTTGGTCACGAGCTCGTAGACGACGATGGGGAGGACGCCGCCGAACCCGGTCGCGCCGATCCAGAGCCAGCAGAGAAACAGTTGCCCGTACGTCACCCCGCGCCCCGGCAGATCGGCGACGGCGGGCGCATGCTCGGACGCCATTTTTCCGCTCCTCAAGCGACGGGGCAGAGACCGCCGTCGACGTTGATCGCGGCGCCCGTCACGTAGGAGGCGGCGTCGGATGCGAGGAAACAGGCGACGTTGGCGAATTCCTCGGCCTCGCCTATGCGCCCGAGCGGGACGGTCTCGCCGATCGGAGCGAGGAATTCCTCGTAACTCTGGCCGGAGCCCGACTTGGCGTAGCGGCGCTCCCATTGGCCGGACTTGATCTTGCCGACGCACAGGGCGTTGACCAGGATGTTCCAGGGCGCGAATTCCCGCGACAACGCCCGCGTCATCGCAATGCCCGCCGCGCGCGAGAGCGAGGTCGGGATGCTGCCGGCGTCGGGCGCCTTGCCGATGATGGCGCTGACATTGATCACACGCCCCCAGCGCCGCTCCTTCATGCCGGGTACGACGTCGCGGATCAGCTCGGCGGCGGCGAAGATCTTGAGATCCATGTCGGCGACCATGCCGGCGCGGCTGACCGTCTCGATGGGACCGCGCTGCGAGGCGCCGGCGTTGTTGACGAGGATATCGACGCGCCCGAAGCGGGCCATGACCTGCGCGAGCGCCGCGTCGCGCGCGGCGGCGTCGGTGATGTCGCAGGCCACCGCCATCGCGTTTCCGCCGCCGGCCTTTTTGATCGCGGCCTCGGCGGCGGCGAGCGGTTCCGGGTTGCGCGCGAGGATCGCCACGTCGGCGCCGGAGGCGGCGAAGCGCTCCGCCATCGCGCGACCGAGCCCGGTGCTGCCGCCGGTCACGAGCGCCACGCGCCCCTTCAGATCAATCAGCATTCCTGTTCCCCGTTCCCTTGAGCGCCGCGAGTCCGCCGGAAACGCCCCGGCGCCTGTTGCGGATGACCGTCCACACCGTCCAGACGAGCAGCAGCGCCGTCATCCCCAGAAGCGTGCCGCTGATCGGGCGCTCCAGCATGCGGGTGAAGTCTCCGCGGAAGATGAGCATCGCGCGCTTGAAGTTCTCCTCGACCATCGGGCCCAGGATGAAGCCTATGAGGATCGGCGCGAGTTCGAACCGCATGAGGCGCAGCGCGTAGCCGAGCAGGCCGAAGCCAAGGACCACGAACACGTCGAAGGCGCTGGTGCGCACCGTATAGACGCCGATGCAGATGAAGCAGATCACCGCCGGATAGAGCACGCCGTAAGGGATCTTCAGCATCCGCACCCAGAGCCCGATCATCGGGATGTTGAGGACGATCAGCAAAAGGTTGCCGATCCAGAAGCTCGCGGCAAGGCCCCAGAAGATATCCGGGTTCTGGGTCATGAGCTGCGGCCCGGGGGTGATCCCGTGGATGAGCAGCGCGCCCATCATCACGGCCATCGTGGCCGAGCCCGGAATGCCCAGCGTCAGCGTCGGGATGAAGGCCGCCTGGACGGCGGCGTTGTTGGCCGATTCCGGCGCGGTCACGCCCTCGATCGCCCCTTTGCCGAAGCGTGAGGGGTCTCGCGCGATGCGCTTCTCGATCGCGTAGCTGATGAAGGTTCCGATGCTCGGACCGGTGCCCGGCAGCGCGCCGAAGAAGCCGCCGATCCCCGCCCCACGGAAGACCGGACCGACCGAGCGGCGCACGTCGTCGCGAGACGGGATCATCGAACGCAGAGTCACTTTCTGGATGAAAGGCGCGTTCACCTTCTCGCG
Source organism: Salinarimonadaceae bacterium (assembly GCA_007693435.1). GTDB lineage: Bacteria > Pseudomonadota > Alphaproteobacteria > Rhizobiales > Beijerinckiaceae > Saliniramus. The sequence continues at coordinate 13,205 of REDO01000180.1, forward strand.
GATAGACAGGATGATCTCCGAGAGCCCGAAAAGCCCCATGGCCAGCGCGATGAAGCTCAGGCCGTCGCGGAGTTCGAAATAGCCGAAGGTGAAGCGCGCCACGCCGCTGTCGATGTCCGAGCCCACCGTGCCGAGAGCCATCCCGAGGACGACCATGGCGAGCCCCTTGGCTGGGGCGTCCTGCGTGACGGTCGCCGCCGCCACGAGGCCGAATATCATCACCGCGAAATATTCCGCCGGCCCGAAGGCGAGCGCCCATTGCACGATGATGGGCGACAGGGCGTAGAGCGCGAGAATGCCGCAGGTGCCGCCGATGAAGGAGGCGACCGTCGTGGAGAAGAGCGCGACGCCGGCGCGTCCCTGCTGGGTCATCGGATAGCCGTCGAGGCAGGTGACGGCGTTCGACGGCGTGCCGGGCAGGTTGAGCAGGATCGACGCGGTCGAGCCGCCGTATTCCGCGCCGTAATAGACGCCGGCGAGCATCACGAGCGCCGTCGTCGGTTCGAGATAATAGGTGATCGGCAGGAGCATGGTCACCGCGGCGAGCGAGCCGATGCCCGGAAGCACACCGAAGAACGTGCCGAGAAACACGCCGAAGAAGCAATAGACGAGGTTCTCGAAACTGAGCGCGACCCCGAAGCCTGTTAAGATATTGGACCAGATATCCATCAGAATGGCCATCTCAGGGTGCGAATCGGGAGGCCCAGAAGCCCGATGAAGATCGTCCAGCACACAGCCGTGATGACGACGGCGGTGATCGCGATCGTCTTCGGACGCGCCTCGTCGTTGCCGATCATGGAGACGACCGTGGCGATGAACGTCGCTGTGACCAGCCCCATGCGCGGCAGGATGAGCGCGAATGCGACGACGGCGGCCGTGACGGCGAGGAGCGGGCGGAAGGCGACGGCGGGCAACGCCCCCGGTCGGCCGATAGCGGTGAGCGCGATGACCCCTCCGAGGAACATCGCAATCGCGCCCAGCCAGTAGGGCACGAAGCCGGGCCCCATCCGGGACATGGTCCCCATGCGGTATTCCTGGGCGCCGATGAAAAAGAACATGCCAATCGCAATGATCAGCGCGCCCGAAACAAGATCGGTTCGATCAACTTCGCGCATCGTTTCCCCGCATGCGACGAAAGGGGCCGGGAGCGCGTGCGCTCCCGGCAGAAGATCCGGGCCGGCGAAGCCGGCCCGGGGGACTCCTTACTGCTCGGTGATGTTCGCGGCGACCGCGACTTCAGCCCAGCGGTCGAAATTGCCCGCGATGAAGGCGGCCGTCTCCTGGGGGTTCATCGGCATGGGCTCGCCGCCGTCCCTGGCGAGGAATTCCTTGAACGTGTCAGTGGCGAGCACCTCGTTGATCGCGCCGTTGAGCGTGGCGACGACGTCATCGGGAACGCCCCTCGGTCCGAGAATTCCCCACCACTGGAGGATCTCGAAGCCTTCGAGGCCGGATTCGTGCAGCGTCGGCACGTCCGGCGCAGCGGGCGAACGCTCCATCGAGGTCAACGCGATGCCCTTGATGTTGCCGGCGTTCATCTGGGGCAGCATCTGCGTCAGCGAGCCGATCGAGTACTCGATATGGCTGCCCATGACGTCGGTCAGGGCGGGCCCGCCGCCCTGATACTGCACGACCTGAACGTCCGTGCCGGCCCGCTGGTTGAACAGCTCTCCGGCGAAGTGCTGGATCGAGCCGACGCCCGTCGCGCCATAGCTGAGTTCGCCCGGACGCGAGCGCAGATACTCGATGAGCTCTTGCGGCGTCGTGGCCGGAATGTCGGGGCGCGCGCCGATGACGAGCGGCACCTGGCCGATCATCGCGATGGGCGTGAAGTCGTTACGCGAATCGTAGGGGATGTTCGTCTGCACGGCGGCGTTCATCGTGAACGTGACCGAAGCGATGCCGATGGTGTAGCCGTCGGGTTCCTGAGCGGCGACATGGCCGGTGCCGATGGTCGCGCCGCCGCCTGGGCGGTTCTCGACGATGACGGGCTCTCCCCACATCTCGCCGAGCTGGAGCGCAAGCTGGCGCGCCACGATGTCGTTCGATCCGCCGGGGGCGAACGGAACCACGAGCGTCACGGGACGCTCCGGAAAATTGGCGAGCGCAGGCTGCGCGAAAATCGCCACGCCGATGAGCGCGATGGCGGTCGCGCAAGTTCTTGTGAAGCTGGTCGTCATCAGTTTGTTTCCTCCTCCATACGCCCCGTCACGGTCTTTCAGAGGCGTCGCGAAGGACGTCGCCGTTTAGCAGAGCTTGCACAGCTGGACTACGCTGCATACAGCTGTATGTAACGGGATGCGAAATCCGAAGTCAAGCGCGGCTTCGGGGTCGCGCGGTATAAGTCGCGCATGCGGGCAAGCGCCTTGCCCCGCCCGACCGTCTCCCACGGCGGTTGGCGGACGGCGCCGGCGCTTCTCGCGCCCGCGCCGTCAAAAGGTTTGTTGATCAACGTGAATTCGGGCTTACGCGACGCGCTCGACGTTCACGCCCCGGCAATCCATCTCATAGTCGAGACCTTCGACGGGCGGGCGGTCGAAATGCCATGTGAGCCCGTGCGCCGCCGCCCCGCGCCGGACGATCTCATCGGCGAGGAAGGGATGGAAGTCGTACACCGAATAGACCTGCGTCGCCGTCACGTCGGGCCAGGCGAAGCCGAGCGTCGCCATGCGCCGCTCCATCTCCGCGAGCACGAACCGGGCCTTCTCGCGCAGGCCCTCGACGCTGGTGTCGCCGAGCCGCACCGTGTGGTCGCGGTAACTGCCCTTGCCCTCCGGCGCCTCGCCGCTGCCGGCGACGACGAACGAGGGAGCGGCGTCACGGGCCTCGACGGTGAAGCAGAAGGCGTGGAAGGAGGGTCCCGCCGGCTTGCCGATCTCGGGGCAGACGTTGCTGCGCGCGACCGGGTTCACGCCGTCGCGGAAGACGCCCCACTTCTCGAGCGTTCCGACATAAACCTCGTTGAACGCCTTGAAGCCCTCCTCCGTGAAGGGCTCGGGCGAGCGCAGCTCGCAGGCGCAGAAGGCGGTGAGCGGACGCCCCGCCGCCTCGATCATCCGGGCGATCCGGTCGAAGCCCTCAGCGACGGGGACCGGCTTGCGAAACCGAACCCGCACGATCTCGTGGCCCGGTTCGGCCGCAACGCCGGCCGAATACTGGAAAACACCCGGCGCGTAGCGGTAGCCGCCCGGTTCGAACTTCACTGCGGTCACGATCCGTTTTCCTCCTGTTGCGCCCTCGCCGCCACTTCCACGGCGTCGACGATGGACTGGTAGCCGGTGCACCGGCAGTAATTCCCCGACAGCTCCTCGCGAATGCGTTGGCGGCCGGGATTCCTTTCGCGCGCCAGCAATTCGGCGGCGGTGAGCAGCATGCCCGACGTGCAGAACCCGCATTGCAGGGCCGCGTGCCGGTAGAACGCCTCCTGGAGCGCCGCGAGCCTGCCGCTTGCGACGGCGCCCTCGATCGTCTCGACATCGCAGCCGTCGGCCTGGGCCGCGAACATCAGGCAGCCGCGCAGGCAGGATCCGTCGACGACGATGGTGCAGGCGCCGCACACGCCGTGCTCGCAGCCCACATGCGAGCCCGTGAGGCCGAGTTCGTCGCGCAACCATTCGACGAGCGACAGACGCGCGGGAACTTCGGCGCGGATCGTCCGCCCGTTGACGCGCGTCTCGATGCGGACGCGCGCCTCCTGCGCGAAATCAACCGTCACGGTCGCCCCCCATCGCTTCGAACCGCGCGAGCTGGCGCTCCAGCAGAACCCCGACGAGGCGGCGCTTGTATTCGACGCCGCAATCGCCGCCCGGCATCACCTCGATCCCGGCGCGCGCAGCGGCGCAGGCGGCGGCCCGGGCCGCGATATCCGCCACGTTTCGGCCGATCAGGGCGTCTTCAGCGACGCGCGCGCGCGTCGGCCTGTCGCCAACCGCGAAAAAGACAAGCCGCGCGTCCCGGACGAACGCCTCCTCGACGCGCATGCCCGCGCACAATCCCGCAAGCGCATAATCTCCGCGCCGGCGCGCGACCTCGTCGAAGCCGAAAAGCCAGCCCGGCGCCGGACGCGGATAGAAGACCGCCACGATCATCTCGTCGGGCTCGCGCGCGGTTTCGTAGAGGCCGAGAAAGAAGTCCGATGCGGGAACCTCGCGCTCGCCGCGAACGCTTGCGAGGCGGATCACGGCGTCGAGCGCGATCGCGCAGGCGGGCGCCTCCGCGGCGGGATCGGCGAGCGCGACGCTGCCGCCGATCGTGCCGCGATTGCGGATGCCGCGATGCGCGACATGGGGGATGGCCTGCGCGAGGAGCGACCAGTCAGGCGCGTCCGCGACGTGGTCGAGCAGCGCGTTCTGGCGCGTCATGGCGCCGACGCGCAGGCCTTCTGCGGTCTCCTCGATCACGTCGAGGCCGGGCACCCGGTTCACGTCGATCAGCCAGTCCGGCGCGGCGAGACGCAGGTTGAGCATCGGCGCAAGGCTCTGTCCGCCGGCGAGGATCTGCGCGTCGTCGGCGTGTTCGGCGAGGAGGACGAGCGCCTCGTCGAGAGAGCGCGGCGCGGCGTAGGAGAACAGCGCCGGCTTCACGGCGCGCCCTCCCCGTTGATGCGCCCCAGCGCTCGCAAAACGCGCTCGGGCGTTACGGGCGTCGCGCTGATCGACGCCCCTTGGGGCGCGATCGCGTCGTTGACGGCGTTGAGGAAAGCGGCCGCCGCCGCGCAGGTCCCGCACTCGCCTGCGCCCTTGGCCCCGATGACGGAGCCGGAATAAGGCGTCTCGACATGGGCGATCTCGATATCGGGCGTCTCAAAAGCCATCGGCAGCAGGTAATCCGCGAGCGAGGCGGAGAGGAATTCGCCGGCGCCGTCGTAGCGGCATTCCTCGAACAGGGCCGCGCCGAGGCCCTGCACGACGCCGCCGCGAATCTGTCCGTCGACGAGCAGCGGATTGACGACGCGCCCGCAATCCTCGACCACCCAATGCTTCCGGCAGCGGATGATCCCGGTATCGCCGTCGATCTCGACGAGGCTCGCCTGAATTCCGTTGGTCGGTATCGCGGCGTCGCGCTCACGGCGATAGGAATGCGCGACAGCGAGCTGCGCCTGAACGCCCTCGGGAAGCTCGTGTCCGCGAAAATGGACCGTTTCGGCGAGCGCCCGCAGCGTCATGCGTTCGCGTCCGGACGCGTCGACCACGCCGCCCGCGACGATGTCGAGCGCGTCCGCCGCCTCCTGCGTAAGCGCCGCGGCGACTTCGAGGATCGCCCCGCGCAGCTTTCGGGCCGCGCCCCATGCGGCCTCGCCGCCGATCGCCGCCCCGCGCGAGGACCAGGCTCCGCCGCCATGCGGCGCGCTCGCCGTGTCGCCCAGCGCCACCTCGACGCTCTCGACGGGAACGCCTACGCCCTCGGCGAGGATCTGCGCGATCCCCTGCCCGATCCCTTGGCCGATTTCCGCGACGCTCGCCGCCGCCTTGAGCGAACCGTCCGGCTCGAGCGCCAGCGTCACCGTATCGACCGCAGCGACCGGAACGCCGGCCTGCCCGTAGACCTCCGTGCCGCTCGCGGTCATCTCCACGAAGGCCGCGAAGCCGAGGCCGATGATCCGGCCGCTGGCGCGGCCCTCCTCGATCTCCCCTCGCAAGGCTTCGTAGTCGAGAAGCGCCATCATCCTGTCGAGACAGGCCTCGTGCGAAAGATCGAGAAGGCGCAAGCCCGCGGGGTTGACGAGCGGCATGTCCTGCGGGCGCACGTAGTTGGCGCGCCGGAAGGCAAGGGGATCGACGCCCAAGGCGCGCGCCGCCCGATCGACGAGACGCTCGGTCACGGTCGCCGCGATCGGATGACCGACCGAACGATACTGGCCCGTCATCGCCTTGTTCTGGAAGACGACGTTCGCACGAGCGCGGTACGCCTCGAAACGATAGGGCGCGCCCATGGCGCGGATCGCCATCACCGTCTCCATCGTGCTGGAGCGCGGATAGACCGAATAGGCGCCGATGCCGTGCAGGTCGTCGATGTCGAAGGCGGTGATGCGCCCCTCGTCGGACACCGCCATGCGCGCGCGGACCACATGCTCGCGGGCGTGAACGTCCGACAGCATGCTCTCGACCCGGTCGGCGACGAAGAGAACGGAGCGTCCGAGCAGGCGCGTGGCGGCGCAGACCGCGATCTCCTCGGGATAGACGTGCATCTTGACGCCGAACCCGCCGCCCACATCGGCGGCGACGACGCGCACCCGGGACATCGGCAGGTCGAGCAGATCGGCGAGATGCGCCTGCATCTGGTGCGGCATCTGGTGCGAGATGCGCGCCTCGAGCCTCTGCGCGGACGGGTCGAACGAGGCGAGGATCGTGCGCGGCTCCAACGGGACGCCCGTATGGCGCGAGAAGACGATCTCGTCCTCGACGACGCAGGCGGCCTGCGCGAAGGCGGCTTCGACGTCGCCCGTCGCGACGTCGAGCGACCAGGCGCGATTGGAGCCGGTCTCGGGATGCGCAAGCGGCGCGTCTTCCTCAAGCCCCCGGCGATAATCGGCCATGGCGGGCAATGGCTCGTATTCGACCTCGATCAATTCCGCCGCATCCTCCGCCAGCGCGCGGCTTTCCGCGACGACGAGCGCGACCGGCTCGCCCTGGAAGGCGACGCGATCCTGCGCCAGCGGGCGCTGCGTCGGCGAGACGAGACCCGGAAACGCGGTCGAGACCGTGCGCCAGGATTTGCAGGCGCGCGCCAGATCGTCCGAAAGGAACACCGCCTCGACGCCGGGCGCCCGGCGCGCGGCCTGCGCGTCGATCTTCAGGATGCGCGCATTGGCGTGCGGGCTGCGCAGGAAACAGGCGTGCAGCGCGCCGACCGGGCGCGTGTCGCCCGTGAACCGCCCGCATCCGGCCAGAAAGCGGCGCGTCCGCGCGTCCGGCCGCGCGCGGCCGATCTCCCCGGACGGCGCGCGCGCCTCCATCAGGCGAGCCCCATATAGGCTTCCCGGATGCGCGGATCGGCGGCGAGCTCGGCCGCCTCGCCCGAGGCCGTGACCCTGCCGCGATCGATGACATAGGCGCGGTCGGCGAGTTCCAGCGCGTTCATCACGTCCTGCTCGACGAGCAGGACGGCGACGCCCTGCTCGTTGATCACCCGCAGCTGGTCGGAGAGCAGGTCGACGATGCGCGGGGCGAGGCCGAGCGAGAGCTCGTCGATGAGAAGCAGACGCGGGCGAGCCATCATGCCGCGCCCGATGGCGCACATCTGCTGCTCGCCGCCCGACAGGGTGCCCGCGTCCTGTTTGCGCCGCTCCGCGAGGATCGGGAAGGAGGCGTAGACCTTTTCGAGATCGGCTTCGATCTCGGCCTTGTCTTCGCGCAGATAGGCCCCCATCAGCAGGTTGTCGCGCACGCTCATGGCGGAGAACAGGCGCCGTCCTTCGGGGACATGCGCCACGCCCGCGCGCACGAAATCGGCCGAAGAGGCCGTCGACATATCGACTCCGTCGATCGCGATCGTCCCGGCCCGAAGCGGCAGGAGGCCCGAGGCGCAGCGCATGAAGGTCGACTTGCCGACGCCGTTAGAGCCGACAATGCAGACGATCTCGCCGGCGCGGACCTCGATCGAAACGCCCCAGAGAACCTGCACGTCGCCGTAGCCGGCCTCGACGTCGCTGGCGAGGAACGCGAGTTCGCCGCTCATGATGCGCCTCCGTAGCGGGCTGCGTATTTCGCGCCGAGATAGGCCTCCACAACCGCCGGGTCGCGCAGGACCGCGGAAGGCTCGCCCTCGGCGATGAGCTGGCCGTGATGGAGCACAACGATTCGGTTCGAGACGCTGATCACGACCTTGAGCAGATGCTCGATAAGGACGATGGCGACGCCTTTCTCGGCGACCTTGCGGATCATGGCGAGCGCGTCGTCGATCTCCGCCTCGTTGAGCCCGGCATTGACCTCGTCGAGCATGAGTATGCGCGGCTTCATCGCCAGCCCCTTGGCGAATTCCAGCCGCTTGCGCTGGGCGAGCGTCAGGGACAGGGCCGGTTTGTCGGCGACCGAAGCGAGCCCCGTGAAACGCAGCTGCTCCATGGCCTCGCGCGAGGCCTCCGCCATGCTTGGCGACTGTCCGGCGAAAAGCGCGCCGGCGGCGACGTTTTCGAGCACTGTCATCTTCGGGAAGGGCTGGACGATCTGGAAGGTGCGCGACAGGCCGAGCTTCGCGATCTGGTGCGGCTTGAGGCGCGTGATGTCGCGGCCGTCGTAGATCACACGTCCCGAATTCGCGGGATGCACGCCGGTGATCACGTTGATCAGCGTCGTCTTTCCAGCGCCGTTGGGGCCGATCAGGCCGAGAATCTCGCCGGCCTCGATCCCGAAACTCACGCCGTCCACCGCGCGCAATCCGCCGAAGGCGCGCGAGACGTTTTCGAGGGAGAGAAGCGCCGTCATCGCTTTTCTCCTGCCGCGCGCCGCCGCAGGCCGAGCTTCTCGCGGGTCAGCGAGAGGACGCCGTTGGGAAGGAAGAGCACGAGCGCCACGATGATGACGCCGAGCGCCGCCGCGTGCACGGTGAGGAAGGTGCGCCAGACGAACTCCTCGAAGGTCAGCAGGATGAAGGCGCCGATGACCGGTCCGAAGATCGTGCCGAGCCCGCCGAGCAGGACCATCACGAGCGGCTTCACCGAGATGAGCACGTCGAACACGTCCGGCGGCTCGATGTAATGCACCCACGACGCGTAGATCGCGCCCGCGATCCCGGCGAAGACCGCCGAGAAGCCGAAGCCGATCGTCTTGTAGAGATAGGCGTTGACGCCCAGGATATTGGCCGCGTCCTCGTTCTGCTGGATGCAGCGCAGCGCGAAGCCGAGCTTGCTCTTGTGCACCACGATCGCGCAGGCCATGCAGGCGAAGGCGACCGCCAGCATGGAATAGAAGAAGAACGTGGCGTGCTCGGCGACGGTCATGCGCATGATGGGCAGGTTGAGCCCCATGCCGCCGCCGGTGATATCGGGCGTCGTATTGACGATCTCGCGCAGCACCTCGACGGTCACGAGGCTCGCGATGGCGAAGTAGTGCCCGCGAAGGTGCAGGATCGCTCCACCGACGAGAGCGGAGAAAATCACGGCCGCGAGGCCGCCGGCGCCCCAGCTCGCGAAGAGCGGAACGCCCATCCCCTGGAGCACGGCCGAGGTATAGGCGCCCAGACCGAAGAAGCCGGCGGTCGCGAAGGACGGATAGCCGGCGAGCCCGCCGATGAAGTTCCAGGATTGGGCGAGGATCACGTACATCGCCACCATGGTGGCGAGACGCATCAGATAATTGTCGCCCAGCAGCGGCAACAACGCCAGCACGCCCGTCCCGGCCAGAAGTATGAGCCAGTTTTTCATTCGTAGCCCTTCTTTCCGAGAATGCCGCCGGGGCGAACGAAGAGAAGCAGGAGGAGCAGCCCGAAAGAGATCGTCAGGGCGTGTTCGGGGCCGAACCAGAAGGCGCCGAAGGCCTCGACGACGCCGAGCGCGATGCCGCCGACCATGGCGCCGGGCACGCTGCCGAGCCCCCCGATCACGCAGACGATGAAGGCCTTGCCGAGAAAGATCGGCGCATTGATCGGAGAGATCGGGTAGACGATCGAGAGCAGCGCGCCGGCGGCGCCGGCCATGAGCGCGCCGATGCCGAAGGTGATCGCGTTGATCCGCGCGACCGGCACGCCCATCAGCGCCGCCGCCTCACGGTCCATGCGCACGGCGACGATGGCGCGCCCGATCTTGCTGTCGCGCAGGGTGCGCCAGAGAAGGCCGGTGAGAAGGAAGGCCAGCACCATCGCCGCTACGCGGTCTCCGGGGAGGAAGACGGGGCCGATAATGATCGCGGGCAGCGGATTCGCGAGGTTGACCTGACGGTAATCGGCGGTGAACGCGACGAGCATCGCGTTGTTCAGCATCAGGTCGAGGCCGAAGGTCAGCGTCAGCGTGATGAGGACGGGCGCGGCGATCACCCGGTTGATGAGCCCCGCCTGTATGGCGTGCCCGATCACGTAGAGGATGGCGCCCGCGATCACGACCGAGACGAAAGGGTGAATTCCGAAATACGCGTAGGCGAACCACGCGACATAGGCGCCGAGCACCACGAAGGTGCCGTGGAGAATGTTGATGACGTTCAACACGCCCCAGACCAGCGAGAAGCCGACGGCGATACAGGCGTAGAGGCCGCCGAGGATCAGGCCGTTCGCCAGAACCTGAAAATAGATCATTGGACGCACCGATAGCGTTGTCCGCCGCGACAGGCGGATCCGGGGGAGGCGGCGCGGTTCGGGGAACCGCGCCGCCGGCCGTCACGAATCAAGTCGCCGAGGGATCGTCTCGATCAGCGGAACAGGAAATCCGCCTGCTTGATCGCCTCGGGGAAGACCACCGTGGGACGACTGTTCTGGATCTGGAAGACCGGCGGTTCGAGCGAGGTGATCTGCCCGGTCTCGCCGAAACGCACATGGCCATAGAAGGTCTCGACGTCGAGCGAAGCGAGCGCGTCACGCACGGCGGACGGCTCGATCGTGCCGGCCTTTTCGATGGCGAGCTGGAGGATCGCGCCGGCGGCCGCGGCCGACGCCTCGGCGTAATCCGCCTCGCCGCCGTAGCGGGCTTCCCAGGCGGCGTTGAAGTTCTCGGTCGTGCCGAAGATGTCCTCGCCGTCATAGCGCACGGCCGGATGCCACCAGGCGGCGCTCGACACGTTCTCGGCGAGCGCGCCGCCCGCCTCGATGAACTCGCGATAGGCCGGGCCGGCGATCATCGTGATGACGGCGGGATCGACGCCCTGGTCCGCGAGTTGGCGGCGGATGAGGATGAGGTCGTTGATGTAGCCCGTGGCGAAAACCCAGTCGGGCTGCGCGGCGCGCATCTGGGTGACGGCGGCCGAATGGTCCATCGTGCCGATGGCGTAGCGCTCGAACATCACGACTTCGAGGTCACGCGCCTGCGCCGACTTCTCCATCTCCTGCGCGATGGCGAGCGGGAAGAGGTCGTTGCGGGCGAGGATCGCGACGCGCTTCACGTCGGGATTGGCGCTCGTGACGATGTCGGAGAGCGGCTCGGTCAGCGTGTCGTTCGGCGTGAAGGTTCCGAAGAGATACTGGTAGCCCTGGTCGTAGACCTCCGCAGAGGAGGCGGTCGCGGCGACGGTCGGGATGCCGTAGCGCTCGGAGACGCTGCTCGCCGCCTTGGCCGCGCCCGATCCGAAGGGCGAGAAAAGGAAGTTCACGCGATCCTCGGTAATCAGACGCTCGGCGGTCTGCACCGCGCGGGGCGTGTTCGAGGCGTAGTCCACATAGACGATCTCGACCGGGTAGGTCGTGTCGCCGACCGTGATGCCCCCCGCCGCATTGACTGTCTCCGCCCAGAGATCGTAGCCGCGCTGCTGCTTGAGCCCCTCTGGCGAAAGCGGCCCTGTGAGCGGCAATGGCGCCCCGATGCGGATGACGTCCTGAGCGGCTGCGCCGCTGGCGCCGAAAGCGAGCAGCGACGCGACGAGCGCGGCTGAAAATACCTTGTGTGTCATGGTCATGTTCTCCCCTCTTTTCCGGAAAGTATGGTGGATCACACTATTGCCACAAGTACAAAAATTTGATCATATCGTTCGCGATTTGGCAACGCAGAAGCCTTCTCGACGATTCCGCCGCCCCTGCGCGCATACTGCCCGAATCTTCACCAGCCGCATGCGCCGCAATTGCGCAGTTTCGGCTCGATCGGACAAGCAACGGAGCACCGCCATGCTCTCCTCCCAGTTGCGTTACTTCCTCGAAGTCGCCCGGAGCGGGTCTGTTCGCCTCGCCGGCGATCATCTCAACGTCGCGGCGTCCGCCGTGAGCCGGCAGGTCCAGAATCTCGAGATCGAGGTCGGCATGCCGCTCTTCGAGCGCAGGCCGCGCGGAATGGTGCTCACGCCGGCCGGGGAAATCTACGCGCGCTACGCCCGCTCCCTGACGCTGGAGCAGGACCGCGTAGTCTCGGAAATCGAGGAATTGCGCGGGCTCAAGCGCGGGCTCGTGCGCATTTATTCCGTCGAAGGCGTGATCGCTGACGTGGTGACGGAATCGATCGCGCATTTCCGTCAGCTGCATCCCGGCGTGCGTTTCCGGCTGAACGCATCGGGGACCGACGACGTGGTGGCCGCCGTTCGCGAAGGGCTCGCCGATATCGGAGTCTCGTTCAATGCGCAGCCCGACGAGGCGGTGCATTTCGTGCGCCGTTTCGACGATCCGGTCGTCGCGGTGGTCCGGCCGGGGCATGAACTCATGCGGCGCGCGCGTGTCCCGCTGCGCGAACTCGCGAAGCTGCCCGTGGCGCTGCCGGAAGTCGGCTTCGGCATCCGACGACTCGTGGACGAGGCCTGCCGCCGGCTCGACGTCTCGCTGACGCCGGCCCTGGAGACGAATTCGATCGAAGCCCTGCGCGGTTTCGCCCGCACCGGCGCCGGCGTATCGATCCTGCCGCGCACCTCCTGCCGGCGCGAACTGAAAGCAGGCGTGATCGAGACTTTGCCCTTCGCGGACGAGGCTTTGCGCCATGCGACGATGGATCTGAGCGTCCTGGCCGGCCGCCGCCTGCCCCCGGCGGCGTCGACCTTCCTCGCCGCCATCGAGACCAGTCTGACGGCGACGTCCTGAGCAAGGCGCGGACTCGTGTTCGAGTTCTGTACCGACCGGCCCCGCGGTGCTAGGTGTTGTGGCGGCGCGCAACGGCCGGCGCGGGTCAGCCCGCGTGGATCGGGCCCGCTCGTTCTTCCGGACGGAGGCAAGATGGACCTGCGCACCCTTCGATATTTCCAGGTCGTCGCCGAATGCGGCAGCTACAGCCGCGGCGCGGAGCTGTTGCGCATCTCCCAGCCCGCCGTGAGCCGCGCCGTGCGCCTGCTCGAGGAAGAGCTGGGACGAGCCGTCTTTCAACGCAACGGCCACGGCGTCACCCTGACCGACCCCGGCCGCGTCCTGCTCGAACGCGCGCAGTCGATCCTGCGGCAGATCGATCAGCTGAAAGGCGAAATCACGGAGGGCGACGAGGGTCCCAGCGGCACGATCGCCATTGCGCTCCCGCCGGCGGCGGGCCATTTCCTCGCGCCGGCGCTGGTCGCGAGAATGCGGCGGGACTTCCCCGCCGTTTCCCTGAAATTCGTCGGCGGCTTCAGCGGCTATATCCACGAATGGCTGATCCGCGGCCATGTCGACGTGGCCTGCCTGCACGATCCGCCCCCACAGCGCGGCTTCGAGACGACGCCGCTGTTGCGCGAGGAAGTCTTTCTCGTGGGCAAACGCGGATCGCTGCATTCGGACGGGCCGGGCCTGCCCATGGCCCGGCTGCTGGAACTCCCCCTCGCCTTGCCGAGCGGCATGAACGCCACGCGCCGGCTGCTGAATGGGTGGGCGGGCGCGAACGGCGTGTGGTTCCAGCCGCGTGTCGAGGTTGACGACCACATGATCACGCGGGCGCTGATCCGGCGCGGCGAGGCTTTCAGCCTGCTGACGCGCGGGGCTTTCGCCGATGACCTCGCGCACGGCGAAATCGAGGCGTTCTCGCTCCAGCCGCCGATCTACTGGACGCTGACCCTCGTCACCTGCCTGCGCTCCCCGCGATCGCCCTTGATCGACGTCTTCTCGCAGCGACTGATCGCCGTGACGCAGGAACTGCGCGAAAGCGGCGTCTGGCGGGCCGAGCCCGTCTAGGCCCCGCTTAAGCGCTCAGTCCACGATGATCAGATCGGGCGGAAAGCCCGTGATCAGCTCACAGCCCGTCTGCGTGACGATGACGTTGTCGATCAGCCGCGCGCCGAGCCGCTCCTCGCCGATGAAGACGGGCGGCTCGATCGAGAGCACCATCCCGGCTTTCAGGACATGCGTGCCGCCGCCAAACATGTTGACCGGCTCGCCCCAGGCCGGCGGGAAGCCAGGCGCGATGCCGTAGCCCGTCGTGTGGACGCGATAGCGGTCGAGACCGGCGGCGGCGATGACCGCTTTGGCCGCTTCGTGCGGGACGGTGGCGGGAACGCCGTCGCGGATCTCGGCGCGACAGGCGTCGGAGGCCGCGCGCACGACGTCGTAGAGTTCGCGCATCCGCGCGGTCGGCTCGCCCATGACGAACTGGCGACCGATCGTGGCCGTGTAGCGCCGCTTGACGCCGCCGAATTCGACATTGCCGAAATCGCCCTGCTCCAGCAGCCGCTCGGTCGGCGCGCCGTGGCTGAACCCGCATCGGGGCCCCGAAACGAGGTTGAGCGTGCTCGCGGCCAGTCCGCCGCCCGCGACGAGCGAGCGGTAGACCTCCGCCGCGACCTCGAGCTCGGATCGCCCGACTTGCAGCACACCGGCGAAGACGCCCATGGCGCGGTCGGCGGACGCGGCCGCCTCGCGGATATAGGCGAGCTCCTTTTCGGACTTCACCATCTTGAGGGCGATCACGAGCTCGCTGGGCTCGGCGACGAGCGCGTCGCCGAGAATGTCCCTGACCTTCAGATAGTGATGCGGATGAAGGTAATAGGCCGGAACCTCGATCCCGACGCGCCCGTTCTTCAGCCCGAGATCCGCGACGACGCGGGCGAATACTGCAAGCGGGTCCTCCGGTTCGCAGCCGCCCCAGCCGACGATGCGATCCGCGAGCGTATCGTCCTCGATCTCGGGGCGCTCGGAGTCGCGCATCACCATCGTCATCGGCCCTTCCGCCGCCGATACGACGAGGCACTGGAAAGCCTGATAGCTCTTGGCGTCGCTTCCCGTCAGCCAATGGATTGAGATGGGATTGAACAGGATCATCCAGTCGAGCCCGGCATCGGCGATGGCGGCGCGCACCCGCGCCTTGCGGGATGCGAATTCCTCAGGCGTGAAATCGTGTTTCGACATCAGGTCTCTCCTCCCCTGGCTTCTTCCAGCACACGGCGCGCCGAGGCGGTGAGCATGGCGAGATCGGGCGTGAGCGTCACGAAATCGAAGCCCTCCGCCAGCTTGGCGCGCGCGAAAGGCCCGGCCCCGCAGAAGACGCCCACCCGCTTGCCCGCCGCATGGACGCGTTCGCGGATCATGCGCACGGCGTCGACGACCACGGGATCGTCGGAATCGGGCTTCGGGGCCCGCCCCAGAGCCACCGCGAGATCGGCGGGGCCGATGAAAATTCCGTCAATGCCTTCGACCGACAGAACGTCGTCCAGATTGGCGAGGCCGCGCTCGGTTTCGATCATCGCCATCGAGACGATGGTGTCGCTGGCGCGCCCGAAATAATCGTTCCCGTAGCGCATGAGCGGTCGGCGGGGGCCGAAGGAACGCGCCCCGCGCGGCGGGTAATGCACGGCCGAGGCGAGGCGGCGGGCGTCGTCAGCGCTCTCGATCATCGGCGCGATGATTCCGTAAGCGCCGAGATCGGCGAGCTTCCCGATCTCGTCGGGATTGTTCCAGCGCACCCGCACGAAGGGCTCGGCGCCGCCGTTCTCGATGGCGATCATCATGGCCACGGCGCTGTCGAATTCGGTGCCGCTGTGCTGCATGTCGATCACGAGCGCGTCGTAGCCCAGCCGCGCCATCGCCTCCGCGTGGAGCACGCCCGTCATCTGCAGCCAGCCGCCGACGGCCTTTCCGCCGCTCTCCCAGATGGACCTGACCTTGTTCATGACGAAGCTCCCCGGTTGTCGCGCGCATCAGGTCCGGTCAGCGCGTCGAGCGCGGCGACGATGCGCTCGCAGGCTGCGGCGATCCGGCCCTCGTCGAGGGCGAATGAAAGCCGCACGAAAGGCGAAAAGGCGAAGGCGGAGCCGGCCACCGTGGCGACATGGGCGGCGTCCAGCAGATATTCGGCGACGGCGTCGTCGTCCGCCAACGTCGCCCCGCCGGGCGTGATCGCTCCGATGCAGCGCGATACGTCCGCGTAGATGTAGAACGCGCCGCCGGGGGCGCGCACGTCCAGCCGGCCGCACCGGCGGAGGATTTCCATGGCGAGGTCGCGGCGTCTCTCCAACACCTGCCGCCAGCGGGGGATTTCGCTCTGATCGCCCGTGAGAGCCGTGGCCGCCGCCGCCTGGGCGGGGCTGTTGCTGCTGCCGGCGGTCTGCGACTGCACGCAGGCCATGGCGTCGATCAGCCAGCGCGGTCCGGCCGCGAAGCCCACGCGCCAGCCGGTCATCGCGTAGGTTTTGGAGACGCCGTTGACGATGAGCGTACGCGGGCGAAGCGCGGGGGCCGCGACCATGAACGATTGACGGGGCGCTCTATCGAAGACGAGATGTTCGTAGATTTCGTCCGACATGACCATGGCGCGCGGATGGGCGGCCACCACGTCGGCGAGCCGTGCGAGAAGCGCGGCGGGATAGACCGCGCCGGTCGGGTTGTTCGGCGAGTTCAGGAGCACCCATTTGGTGCGCGGGGTCAGCGCGGCCTCTAGACCCGCCGGGTCCGGCAGGAAACCCTCTTCGGGGCGCGTCTCCACCACCACCGGCGTTCCGCCGCAGAATTCGACGATGTCGATGTAGGACACCCAGCTCGGCGTGAAGATCACCACCTCGTCGCCCGGATCGAGCGTCGCGGCGAAGGCGTTGTGGATGACCTGCTTGCATCCGGACGCCACGTGGATCTCCTCGCGGCCGAAGGAAAGATCGTTGTCACGCAGGAATTTCTCGCGGACCGCGTCCTTCACGAAGGGGGCGCCGTCGGGCGCGGTGTAGCGCGTGAAGCCGCGCTTCGCCGCCGCATCCGCGCTCTCGACCACATGCGCAGGCGTGTCGAAGTCGAGTTCGCCAACCGCCATGCTGATGACGTCCTTGCCGGCTTCCCGCATCCGCGCTGCCCGTTCGGACATTGCGATCGTGGGGGATAGCTTGATGCCGAGCACGCGACGTCCGAGCATCGCGCCCGGGCCGCCCTCGCCCGCCTGCGGCGGGTCATTCAATTGCGATTGAGCCATCGTTCCTCCCGCATTCTTTTCTTTGGGTCAGATCACGCCTTCGCGCATGAGCGCCTCCAGTTCGCGCCCGCTCAGACCGAGCAGGCCGGCGTAGATTTCCTCGTTGTGCTCCCCGAGCGCGGGGGGCGGACGGCGGATGGAGCCGGGCGTCAGCGAGAGTTTGGGGAGAACCCCGAGCGTCTCGATCTCTCCAAGCTGCGGATGCGCCATCTTGGTGATCAGATCGCGCGCCCTGGTCTGGGGCGACTCGGCCACTTCGCCGACATCCCTGATCCGCGCGCAGGGCACCCCGGCCTCGGCCAGCAATTCGGCGACCTGTGCGCGGGAGCGCCCGCGAGCCCAGCCTCCGACGATCTCGTCGACGAGCGCGACATTCGCCACGCGCGCCCGCGCTTGCGCGAAATCCGGGTGCTCCTTGAGATCCTCGCGCCCCATCAGGGCGCATAGAGACGCCCAATGCGCGTCGTTGCCGGCGACGATCATCAGCGGACCGTCGGAGCAGGCGTAGACGTCCGACGGAGCCATCGTCGGCGCCCAGTTGCCGGTGCGCTGGCGCACGACGCCGAAGCTCAGATACTCTTGGAGCGCGGGCCCCAGCACCGAAACCATGCTCTCGTAAAGGCTCGCATCGACGAACTGGCCCTGGCCGGTGCGCTCGCGATGCATGAGCGCGACCATCGTTCCAAAGGCCGCGTAGAGGCTGGCGAGATAGTCGCCGACGATCGCGGCGGTGCGCAAGGCCGGGCCGTCCGGCATGCCCGTGAGGGACATCATGCCGCCCTCGGCCTGGGCGATCTGGTTGTAGCCCGCCAGCGATCGCGCGGGGCCCGTCTGGCCGAAGCCGGAGATCGACGTCATCACGAGCCGCGGATTGACCGCCGACAATGTCGGATAATCGATCCCGAGGCGTTCGGCGACGCCGGGCCTGTTGCTCTCGATCACGACGTCGACCTGCCGCGCCAGGTCCTTGACGATCTCGCGGCCCCGCTCGGTCTTGAGGTTCAGCGTGATCGACCGCTTGTTGCGGTTCGAGATGAGGTAGGTGAGGCTCACCTCGTCCAGAAAAGGCGGAATCCGGCGGCTGTCGTCGCCGAGGCCGGGGCGTTCGAGATGAATGACGTCCGCGCCCATGTCGCCGAGCAATTGCCCGACATGCGGGCCGGCGATCACGCGCCCCAGATCGAGAACGCGATATCCATGCAAGGGAGCAACTGTCGCCGTCGCATCCGTCATTGGTCTCCTCCCCGCTTCCGGTCCCCGCCGTAATAGACATGGGGGACCCGGCCCGGCGGCGCGGGGCCGCCGGTCGAATACGCGGTCTCCGTTGAACGTCAGTGCGTGGTCTGCGTCGCCGTCCAGAAGACCGTGCGCCGCTCGATGAACTTCAACGTGCCGTGCAAGGTCAGGCCGAGCAGCGACAGGACCATGAAGAGCGCGAAGGCTCCGGCGATGTCCAGATTGTAGTTGGCCTGCAATATCCGGAAGCCGATCCCCTGTGTCGCGCCGACGAACTCGCCCACGATCGCGCCGATGACGCTCAGCACGACCGCCGTGTTGAGGCCCGCGAAGAAGTACGGGAGGGAGTTCGGGAAGCGCAGATACCAGAATATCTGCCACCGCGTGGCGGACAACGCCCCGAGCAGATCGAGCCTTTCCTGATCGACCGAGCGCAATCCGGCGATGACGTTCACGAGCACCGGGAAGAGCGACACGAGCGCCACCACGATGACCTTCGAGGTCATACCGAAGCCGAACCAGACGACCAGAAGCGGCGCAAGCGCGACTTTCGGCACGGTCTGCAGCGCGACGACGTAGGGGTAGATGATGCGCTCCATCGTCGGAAACAGGACGATGATCACGCCCAGCGACAAACCGATGAAGCTGCCGATCAGGAACCCGAAGACCGCCTGAAAGGCGGTCACCGCCAGATCAGGAATAAAGGCGCCGGTGAGGAAGCCGCTCACGAAAGCGCGGATGATCGCGGTCGGCGGCGGGAGAATATAGCCAGGTATTTCGAGAAACCTGACGATGCCCTCCCAAGAGCCCATCAGCGCAAAAAGAACGAAGATCGGCAGGCCGAACCTTTCCCACGATACGCCCGAACCCGATGCTTCCTCGGTCGGCGCGCCAAGGATCTCGACCTCACCAATTGGTCTGTCGGTCATCGCGCCCTCCTGCTGCGTCGGCCTTACCCAGCATGCCCCGGATCTCGCGGACGTGCTCGCCGAACTCCGGCGTGAGCATGTCGTCCAGGCCCCGGGGGCGCGGCATGTTGATGTGAAGATCCCGCAGCACGCGCCCGGGCCGTGGCGACATGACGATCACGCGGTCGGCGAGGAACACGGCCTCGGGAATCGAATGGGTGATGAACACGACGGTTTTTCCGCTGCGTTCCCAGATCTGTTGCACCTCGACGTTCATCTGCTCGCGCGTCATGGCGTCGAGCGCGCCGAACGGCTCGTCCATCATCAGGATCGGCGCGTCGTAGACGAGCGCCCGCGCGATCGCAGCGCGTTGCTGCATGCCGCCCGAGAGTTCCTGCGGGTAGGCCTTCTCGAAACCTCCGAGGCCCACGAGGTCGAGAAGCTCCCGGGCCTTGGCCTTGTAGGCCGAGTGGTCGAGGCGAAGGACCTCGATGGGAAGCATGACGTTCTGGAGCACCGTCCGCCACGGCAGGAGAACCGGGCTCTGGAAGACGATGCCCACATCCGAGCGAGGGCCCTTCACCTTTTCGCCCAGAATTTCGATCTCTCCGCCCGTCGGGGGCCTCAATCCGGCGACGAGTTTCAGAAGCGTGCTCTTTCCGCAGCCGGACGGCCCGACGACGGAAATGAACTGTCCCTCCTCGATGTCGATGTCGATGTGATCAAGGGCGTGAACCGAATGTTCGGCGCGCGTGAACACCATGCTGACATCGCGGATCGACAGGGATTTGCGCCCGCTCGACGCGCGCGGCCGCTCGCCGCCTGCGGCCGCAGAGTGCTCGGATTTCCGGTCTTGTTCATCAGGAATGGTCATCGTGGAACCCTGCCGTGGCGGCCCGTCGCTTGCAGGCCGCAAGGGGAGCCGCTCGCGCGGCTCCGTTGTTGCGACTGGGTTCATCGACGGGACTCCGCCAACTCCAGCGCCGGCGAAATATCGACCTCGTTCACGTCGTCGAGGAGATCGGTCGTGAACAGGCCCTCCATCGGCACCGCCTCGTCGAGCAGACGCTGCTCGATCAGGAAGTCCTGCATGATGCGCCAGTGGCTTTCATCCATCTCGCCCCAGCGGACCGAGTCGTCCCTGTGATCCTTCCAGAGCTGCGCCGTGCCGGTCAGGACGTGCGTCGAGCGCGCCATCGCTTCCTCCTCGGTCAGGCCCTGCGGCATGCCGTAGAGTTTCCAGAATTCGCGCACGGCCTCTTCGGGATTGGCTTGCGCGAAGGTCGAGCCAAGCGCGATGCCGCGCAGGACCGAGACCACCTTGTCGCGGTTATTCTCGAGGAAGCGGGTATTCGCGGCGATGATGGCGCTCGGCGCTTCGCGGGTGAAATAGGTGAATTCGAAGCCGAGCGTCTCGATCAGCGCATGCTGGGCGCGGAAGAGAGCGAGCGCGTCGACGCGACCCGCACGCAGAGCCGCCGCCGCTTGCGCGCCGTTGCCGACGGGGATGAGGCCGACGCTCGTATTCGGATTGAGGCCTGCATCGGTCAACATGCCCTTGAGATTGGGGATCGCGCCGCTGGCGAGATTGGCGACGCCGATATTCTTGCCGTCGAGATCAGCGACCGAATTGATGCCGCTGTCAGCAGGAACGATGATCTCGTAGATGTTTTCCCGGTCATGCAGATAGACGGCCGTGACCGGCAGATCGGGATTGGTCCGCTTGGCGAGGATCAGCACGTCCATGCCGATATAGCCCATATCCACCTGTCCGCTCGCCAGGAGCTGCAACGTGGCGGCGGAGCCGGCGGCGGTGCCGAAATCGACGGAAACGCCTTCCTTCTCGTAGAAACCCAGCGGGTTTCCGAGGAAAAGGAAGCCGTGATAGGCGTCCAGCGTCGCCGACGCGCCATAGAGCCTGACGTCCTGCGCGGGAGCCGCGACCATCGACGCCAGATAGACGGCGCCGACGGCCAGGCCCTTCATGAAAGTCATTTTCATCGTGGTCTCCTCGGTTCTGAACCCCTCTTGATTTTCTTTCGCGCGGGCAGCCGGTTCCGCTGCATGCGCGCACAGTCTCAACTGTGGAGACATTGTTCAAAAAAAATCAACAGCAATGCAATCGGAATATTTTTCTAGAAAAAAATTAGCATGAAATTTCAATTTCGTAGTTTCGCCGACTTGGAGTCGCGCGCATCAGGCGGCGCAGTCGGCCCGGATTTGGCGCATTGTTTCAAGAACCCGACGCCATGCCGGCCAATGGGCGGGATTTATATCACTTATGCAGCGAATATCTTTGACGCGACCCCACTCGAGGAGAACAGTTCGGGTTGTTGATACGCGTGAGGGGACCATGGAGAAACCGGAAGACAAGCGCCCGCTCATCGTCGGCATCGGTGGAACGCCGAGGCCGCAATCCTCGTCCGAGCGGGCCTTGGCGATCAGTCTCGAAGCCGCCCGCGACTGCGGCGCGAGGACGATCATGATCAGCGGCCCGGACCTTATGGTGCCGATGTATACGCCCGATCAGAGCCAGCGCACGCCCGAGGCCTTGCGGCTCGTCGAGGCGATCCGCTCCTGCGAGGGTCTCATCGTATCCTCTCCAGCGTATCACGGATCGCTGTCGGGCCTGATCAAGAACGCCCTCGACTACACCGAGGATCTGCGAGAGGATCCGCGCGTCTATCTCGACGGCGTCGCCGTCGGGCTGATCGCCTGCGCTGGCGGCTGGCAGGCGGGAGCGCAAACGTTGGCGACACTGCGCGGGATCGTCCACGCCCTCAGAGGCTGGCCGACGCCGATGGGCGCCTCGATCAACACGTCGACGGGCGTCTTCGACGAATCGGGCGCCTGCGTCGATCTGGGGACGACGATGCAGCTTCGGACCGTGGGCGAACAGGTGGTGGAATTCGCGCGTATGCGCGGCATGCTCGCGGCTCCGCCGCCGCGTGTCGCCATGTGAGGACAATGCCCGGGTCGCCCGGCTGTGAGGACGTCGCAATGCATATCCGAATCTATTGGGGCAAGATCGAGCCGGGAGCCTGGCCGGCGCTCGAGGACAAATATCGCGCGCTGATGGAGGTCCCCGCCAAAGGCCTGCTCGGCCGGTTCGTGTCGCAGGACGAGCGCGACCCCGACGGCATGTTCACGATCACGCTCTGGGACTCGCGCGAGAGCATCGAGGAATGGGAGGCGTCGCCGGAATACCGGGATGTCTTTCTCGCGGCCGTCGCCCCTTACGTCATCGGTTCGCAATCCGTCTCCCTGAGCGAGGTCAAGGTGTTCAAGGTCACCGACCTCCTCGCCGCATTGAGCGAGGACCGGCGGAAGAAGCCATGATCGGCGTCGATTTCGCGCGGGCCGATCCGGCGGAGGTCTCGCGGCTGGTCTATGGTCTGGTTATCCCGCGCCCGATCGCCTGGATCTCGAGCATAAGCCGCGACGGAACCGGCAACATCGCGCCTCACAGCTTCTTCAACGCGGTCTCCTGCCACCCGCCGATCGTGATGTTCGCGTCGACGCACCGCGCCGAAGATTCCGGAAGGCCCAGCAAGGACACGCTGAACAACGTTCTCGCAACGCAGGAATTCGTGGTCAACCTCGTCTCGCGCGACCTCGTCGACGCCATGATGGCGACGGCGCGCGACCTGCCGGCGCAGGACGACGAGTTCGAGGTCGCGGGCCTGCGCAAGGAGGCGTGCCTGCGCGTAGGGGCGCCGCGCATCGCGCAGTCGCGCGCCGCGCTCGAATGCAGGCTGATCAAGGCCGAGCGCATGGGCGACGCGACGGTCGTCTACGGCGACGTCGTCTACGCGCATCTCGACCCGTCGATCATGCGCGACGGCGCCATCGCTCCCGATCTGGTCGATCCCGTCGCGCGGCTCGGGGGCAGCCTTTACGCCACGCTCGGCGAAGTCTTCTCGAGGAGGCGCGAGTGACCCCGATGACGGCGGATGGGCGGGACGACAGGGAGGCGGCGGCGGTGGCGATGCTGGAGCGCCTCGTCGCGTTCAGGACCGAATCCCGATCGTCGAACCTCGAATGCGTCGATTTCATCCGCAACCATCTCGCCGGGCTCGGGATCGAAACGACGACGATCTACGACGAGACGCACACCAAGGCGAACATCTTCGCGACGATCGGACCGCGCGTGCCGGGCGGCGTGGTCCTCTCGGGACATACGGACGTCGTTCCCGCCGAGGAGGGCGACTGGACCAGCGACCCGTTCAGGCTCGTCGAACGCGACGGGCGGCTCTACGGGCGCGGCGCCTGCGACATGAAGGGCTTCGACGCCATCGTCCTGTCGGCCGTGCCGCGCATGCTGGCGGCGGGGCTGAAGGCGCCCGTTCACATCGCCCTGTCCTATGACGAGGAGGTCGGCTGCAAGGGCGCGCCCTCGCTGGTCGAGGCCATGACGCGCGCGATTCCGCCGCCGCGCGCCGTCATCGTTGGCGAGCCGACCATGATGGCGCCGGTCATCGGTCACAAATCCTCGCTGTCCTTCTTCACCACGGTGAAGGGCAAGCCGGTCCATTCGAGCCGGATCGATACGGGGGTGAGCGCCGTGATGATTGCGGCGCGTCTGATCGCCTGGCTCGACGAGACCATGGAGGCCAATCGCCGGCGAGCCGCGCCGAACGGCTTCGCCCCGCCCTACACGACGCTCCATTGCGGCATGGTCAAGGGCGGCGTGGCGGCCAACATCGTCGCGCAGGCCTGCGAATTCGTCACGGACATTCGCTCCGTTCCGGACGAAGACCCCCTCGCCTATCGCGGAGCGTTCGAGGCCTATATCGCGCAGGAGATCCTGCCCCGGATGCACAGCGTCGCGCCGGAGACCGGCGTGGCGATCATCGAGCGATCGCATGTCCCGAGCCTCGCGCCGGAGCCGGGCGGCGCGGCGGGCGCGCTGGCGCGGGAGCTGACCGGCGTGGACGAGGCGGGCTTCGTGTCCTACGGCACCGAGGCCGGCATCTTCCAGCGCGCGGGCTGGTCCACGGTCGTCTGCGGCCCCGGCGACATCGCCCAGGCCCACCAGGCGGACGAATACCTGTCGCGGGAGCAGCTGCGCGCGGGCGTGGCGTTCACCGATCGCCTGATCGCGCGGCTGAGCGACTGACGCCGACCGCCGACGGCTAACCCTGCGCGTCGCCCGCCTCGCGCGCGATGGGCAGCAGGCCGTCGACCTTGAGCGCCTTGATGGAGAAGGTGCTGCGCAGGTCGTAGATGCCGGGCATCTTGGCGATGTGGTCGAGGGTGATGCGCGCATAATCGTCCATGTCGCGGGCCACGACCTCCGCCATCAGGTCGAACTCCCCGCTGACGACGTGGCAGGAAAGAACCTCGGGGATCTCCATGATCCGTCGCGCGACGTCCGCTTGCGAGGATTCGCGGCTGCGTTTCAGGCTGAGGAAGGCGAAAATCGAGAAACCGAGTTTGGCCGGGTCCAGAACCGCCTTGTAGCGGCTGACATAGCCCGCCTCTTCGAGCAGTCCGATGCGCCGAAGACAGGGCGTCGGCGAGAGATTGACGAGCCGCGCGATCTCCTTGTTCGTCAGGCGCGCGTCCTGCTGCAAAAGCGCGAGAATGCTGCGATCCGTCCGATCGAGGCTGCGTTTTTCCCTGGAATTGCCGGAGCTCATTACCCAATCGCCTCACCGTGACGCCGCGAAAACTATTCAGTCGCCTCAACCATGTCCAGCGAAGCGGAGGCTTGGTTCACGCCGCCACGATCAGGTCGTTCGGGCGGCGCGACAGCGCCTGCGCGCCGTCCGGCGTCACGAGGACGTTGTCGACGACGCGCACCCCGAGGCGCTCCTCCTCAATGAAGACGTTCGGGCACAGCGAGAGCAGCATGCCGGCCTTCAGAATCTGCCGGCTTCCGGCGGACATCTGCAGCCCGTCGCCCGTCGCCGGCGGAAAGGACGTGGCGACGGCGTAGCCGGTGGTGTGGACCCGGTGAGCGGCCAGCCCCGCCTTTTCGAGAACCGCGACGGCCGCGTCGTGGGGGGCGCAAGCGGGCGCGCCGTCACGTATCGCCGCGCGCATCGCCGCCGCAGCCTCGCGCACCGCCGCAAAGCATTCGAGCAGCCGCGACGACGGCTCCCCGAGAACGAATTGCCGCCCGATCGAGACCGTATGGCGCTTGAAGGGCACGCAATATTCCGCGTTTCCGACATCGCCGCGCTCCAGCCGGCGATGCGTCGGCGCGCCGTGACTGAAGGCCGCGCGGGGGCCCGAGACCAGATTGAGCGGCACCGTCGGCGCGTCGCCCCCCTCCGCGATGATCACGCGGTAGATCTCGGCGGCGATCTCGTTCTCGCGACGGCCGATTGCGAGCTCGCCGACCAGCGCGTCGATCGAAAGGTCGGCGATCCGCGCGGCCTCGCGCAGATACGCGATCTCGCGCTCCGACTTGACCAGGCGCAGGTCGCGCACGATTCCCGCCGCCTCGCGCGCGTCGGGCAAGGCGCTGACGATGACGAGATGGTGCTCGGGATGCAGGTAATAGGCCGGGATCTCCATCCCGACAGGCCGTCCGTCGTCGAGAGCGAGGCGACTCATTAGCGCGAGAAAAGCCGCGACCGGATCGCCCGCATTGGCGCTGCCCCAGCAGCTCAGGTCGTCGATGAGGGCGTCGGCGGCGAACTCCGCGCGCTCCGCCTCGCGCGTGAACATGTGCAGCCGCTGCGAGAGCCGGTCGACGATCAGGCACTGGAAGGCCTGATAGCTCTTGGCCTCCGCGCCCGTGAGCCAGTGGATCGTCGTCGGATGGAAGGCGAGGAAGGCGTCCAGCCCCGCCTCGCCGAGGGCGTCGAACACCCGGCGACGGCGGCCGGCGAATTCTTCCGGCGAAAAATCATGGCGCGACACGGCGTACTCCCGAACGGCCCGGATCAGCTCTGAAAGCGCGGGATGACCTTTTCGCCGATCAGTTCGATCGAGCGCATCACCTGATCATGCGTCGTGAAGCCGGCCTGCATGAAGAAGATCATCTGATCGATGCCCGTCGTCGCCCACTTCTCGACGAGGCGCGTGATGGTGTCGGGATCGCCGCCGATGGCCATTCCGTTGTCGATCAGATCGTCGTTCGAGAGCTTCGAGATGCGCTCGCGGATCGCCGCGACGCCGCCGGCCGTGGTGAAGCGCAGATGGTTCAGTTCGGCGTCGTTGTCGCCGTAGTACCAGCGCGCCGCCGCGCAGGCGATGTCGCGGCCCTTGCGATCGTCGGAATCGCAGCAGGCGATGCCGAAAACAGCCGTCTGGCGGTTGGGCTTGCGCGCGACAAGCGACGACGAATCCGCCTCGGCCGCGATCGCGTGGTAGCGCTCGACCGCATCGCGGGTCACCTCGACGGAATTGCGCGTCACGCCGATTACGCCATAGCCCTGGCGGGCGGCGTGCTCGTAGGTCTCGAGATTCGTCGCGGCGACCCAGAGCGGGGGATGCGGCTTCTGGATGACGCGGGGCACGACGTCGCGGCCCAGCAGGTCGAAATGCTCGCCCTTGAAGCCCTTGAAAGGCTCCTCCTCGAACATGCGCAGGATCGCCGTCAGCGATTCCTTGCCGACCGCGCGACCTTCGGCGGGATCGAAGCCGAGAGCGTCCAGCATGTATGTCGTGGTGCCCCGGCCCGTGCCGAACTCCACGCGGCCGTTGGAGAGCACGTCGAGCGTGGCGACACGCTCGGCGACGTAATAGGGATTATGGATCGGTAGGAGGACGACGCCGAGCCCCATCCGCATCGTCTTCGTGCGCTGGCTGAGCGCGGCGAGGAACATGTCCGAGGCGGGCGCATGCCCGATTTCCGCGAGGAAGTGCTGTTCGGTGATCCAGAAATACTCGAAGCCCGCAGCCTCGCCCGCGGCGCCCTGCTCCAGCGCGTTCCAGTAAGCCTCGCGCTCGGACGTCTCTGTCCAGGGACGCGGGATCTGAATCTGGGTCATCATTCCGAAATGCATTGTGATCTCCACGGCGCGTTTCCAGCAGTGTAGGAAGCGGCGACGGCGCGGGTCCAAGGCATAATGCAAATAGAAGATATAACCGTGGCGAGCCCGGGACCGATGCGGGACAGGCTCGAACCGCGTGGATCGACGCCGGGCCGGCAGCCGCGTCTGGCGTTAGGTCACGGATAGCTGGAAACCGCCCCGCGACGCGCTCGACTGCCGCCCGGCCCGCGCCGTCTCACTTGCCGCTTCACTTGCCGCTTCACTTGCCGCCTCACTCGCCGCGCCCGAGGACGTCGTTCGGCGGGATATGCCGGACGCGGTTGTTCCCCACGGCGTTCCCGGGGTCGATGCGGGTGTCGATGTACCCCTGCGCGATCGCCTCCTCCTCCGTCAGCTGCAGCGGCCCACCGCCATGGCGTTCCTGCACGATGACGTGGATGTTCGGTCCGTCGATAAGAATGAAATCGACACGCCCGTTTCCGAACACCGAACTATCGAAGTAGATGGTCACGATCTCGTCGCTTTCGCGGATGGCGCTGCGGCCCTGGAGGTCGCGCAAGCCGTCTATCGAGGGCCGGTCAAGCATCGTGTGGCCGCCGCCCACGCCGAAGCTGTGGCGGTCCCGCCCACGGCTGCCGTCCGGTTCGGTGCTGTCTCCACCGAGTCGCTCGCGGCCCAGGATCGGGCCGCGAGTCCAGGTGTTCCAAAATTCGACCTTCGCACGGTCCTCCGGCGACAATTCCGCGAGGCGCTCCGGCGTCAGGAACTGTTCGGAGATCGTACGATCGGGGTTCGCCCCTGCATGGGCGAAGAAGAAGTCTCCGGTCAGCACCGACAGGGCCATGTCGCGGATCAGGTCGAGATCGCGCTGCGGGATGATGCCCGTCAGGTAGTCGGACAACTTCCTGTACCACTCCCGCGCCGCCTCGCGGTCGACGCCTTCCCCAGCCGGGTTCGGCGGCTTCATGAAGGCGCGCCAGCTATCGCGCTCCGCGTCGTTGCGGCCGTAGGCCTCGGCATAGGAGCGGATCGTCAGGTCGAAGCCCTTCCCGAACATCTCGTAGGCCTTCTTCATGAATTCGTCGGTGATGATCGGCGCGCCGGTGTCGTCGCGCTCGGGCAGGAGCACATGCTGCAGGTAAGTGGCGCCCTCGTGGTTGCCGCGCAGGAATGTCCAATGCTCGCTCACGCCCTCGGCGAAGGCGATCTGCCCGTCGATGTTTTGCGCCGAGTAGAAGTACTTGTTCAGGAGGTCGCCCATGTTGACGACATAGGCCGAGATATTGTTCTCCGACAGGTATTCGAGCACCTTGCGCCAGGCATAGGCGTGAATGTCCGAGCTGCCGTGCGAGTCGGGCACGGCAACGATCACGCGGTCGAGAAACCCGATCGGGCGGTCCGTCGGCGCGCTCGGATCGATCAGAGCGCTTGTCGGGCCGAAAAGGGTCGGATTGAGCTTGTCGAGCGCCGCGCGGTATTGCGGCATGATCTCGTTGAATTCAGCGCGGATCGCCTGAGTGACAGTAGCCGGGTCGAGGGCGTTGTTGGCGGCGAACATGCCCATGCGCAGTCGATTGCGCAAAGCGGCTCGGAGTCCGTCGGGAATGGTGGCGATTTCGTCGCGGGAGAGACCGTTGATCCAGCTCGCCACGGTTCGCGCGCTCGCGGCGTTCGCTTGCGTGATCTCGCCGACCTTGGAGCCCTCCTGCGCGACGTTGGAGGTGAAGATCTGCGCGATCGCCGTGCGCATCGCCGCCGCTCGGGCGGCGACGTCGTCGCGCGACGCGTCTATCGGCCCGGTCTCGAGCCCCGTGTAAAGCGCCCGCTGCCGGTCGAGTTCGGCGAGCACGGCCTGCATCGTCGCGGCGGGCAGGCGGCGCAGGGCCTCGCGATTCTTCGTGAAAATCTCCCCGACCTTATCCGCGATCTCCATCGGATCGGCGCCCTCCGCGATCAGCGCGTCGAGTTCAGCGCTCTCGGCCGTCGCCTGCGTGCCCACGAGCGCGTCGACGCCGGGCTCGTCGACCGGGCGCATCTGCGTCTCGATCACCGGCGGGGGCGCGTCCGGGCTGCGGAGGGAAAGAAGTCCGTCAGGACCGATCAGCGGGATGCCCGAGCCGGGGCCAGCGAGGGGCAGCCAGGGCATGATGTCGTCTTGCAGCGAGTAACCGTTCATCAGGGCCATGGCGGCCTCGGAGCGGTTGAACGCCGTCGCGTTCGAGGAGGCCGCGCGCAGGATCGACACCGCGATCTCGTTGGCGGGATCGTTCGCGAAATCGAGCCAACGGCTCTGGTCGCGGGGCGTCATGTAGGCCATGACCTGCCGGGTGAAGTCGGCGTTCGTCTCCGGCGCCGGCAGCCCTTCGACGCCCTCGACGGGCGGCGTGTAGTTCGTCGCCTCGTTCAGCCGCGCCAGCGCGTCGAGCGAGGGGGCGGCGGCGTCCCGCGCGGCGGCGGCGCTCGGCGCGCGCGCGATCGCCTCCAGGGCGTCCAGCGTCAGACGATTGCGCAGGCGCGAGGCCTGGACGGGATCCAGCGCGGCGAGATCGGCATCCGACGCGGCCGCGACCAGCCGCGCCGCCTCGCCCGGCGCGAGCGCCTCGAAATCGGCCTCCCCGAGCTTCACGGCCCCCTCGGGCTCCTCGCTCTCGGAGGCGCCGGAGACGCCGGCGGCGCCTCCCGTCGGTGGGGCCCCGGGCGCGCCGCCGCCGGGTCCGACATCCGTTACGGCGCCTTCCAAGGGCTGTCCAAGCGCCCGCTCGAAGTAGGAACGGGTGGCCGGGTCGGCGTCGGCGAGCACCTGTTCGCGGGCGGTCTCTTCGCTCTCCAGCGGAAACGTGCGCCGGCGCTCCCTGTAGCGCTCTATCAATTCCTCGACGGTCGGCCTCGATGCGGCTTCGGATTCCTCGACGGCCGGCGGCGGCGCGGTCGGGGCGAGGCCGAGATCGGCGAGGCCTCCGGTGTCGAACAGGGCGCGGGCGACCTGGCTAGCCTCGTCGAAGGAGGTCGGATGACGGTCTCCGCCATCCTCGGTGGGAACGCGCAGGCGCACGAGAACCGGGCCGTCGGGAAGGGCGAGACCGTAGGGGCCGCTGTCGCCGGGGCCGAAGAGGCGCACATCGAGCCCCGGTTCCATCGGGACGGTGAGCCGGTTGGGCGGAAGGCCGGGGATGAGATTATCCAGATAGGCCGGCTCGATCTGGTCGACGGCCCCCCCGAGGTCTGGCGCGCGCACCCGGCCCGCATAGGCGCCGTCGGGCAGGATCACGCCGAAATCGCCGTGGGAGCCGACAACGTCGAGGCGGTGACCGCCGATCGTCAGCGGGTTCGATTGCGGCGGAAAGCCGGGGATATGCCCGGTGAAATACGCCGCCCGCGCATACTCGGCGGCCTCGGCCAGGATACGGCCCGGCAACTGGAAGACGAACGCGCCCGCGGGATCGCGCAGGCCATAGGAGCCATTGGCGCCGACGATCGAGAACGGTTGGCCTGCGATCGTGAGCGGGCTTTGCGGAGGTGTCGGACCCGGCAGACGGCCCGAGAGCCAGGCGTCCTTCACCCGGTCGCGGGCGTCGGCGAGGTCCACCGCCGGCACGGCGAAATTCACGCCGTAGGCGGGGTTGGTCACCGTGAAGCCGGCGGACGTGTTGTTCAAGGTGTAGGTGGAGCCGCCGAGCGTCAGCGCGGCCGTGCCGAGCACCGCCGGGACCGGCGGCGCGGCCGGGACCGGCGGCGGCGGCGGCGTGTAAGTGCCGGAACTCGGGGCCGTCACGGTCCCGATCGGACGCGAGGGCTGGGGCCGCGGTCGGGACGTCGGCGGGGACGTCGGCCTCGGCGCGGCCTGTGTCGCGGCCTCGGCGTCCCGCCGGCGCTGGTTGATCCGGGCTATGGCGAGGTCGAAGGCCGATACAATCGCCGGCGCATAGGCGTCCGAGCCAGTGCCGATTCTGTTCGCGGCGAGCTGACCCACCACGTCGGCGACGGTCTGGGCGATCTCGCGCTTCTCCTCGTTTGTGAAGGTGTCGCGCGCGGTGCGCCAGGCTTCGCCGCGCGATCGCACCGCTTGGCGGATCGCGTTCTCCTCGGAGGGGGACAGCGACGGCCCGAACGCCATGTCGCGCAGGGTCTGACCCAGGACGTTGCGCAATTCCGGGAAGAGCACGAACTGAATTCGCGACCCGAGCCGAGACCTGTCCGGCGTCGCCGGGCCGTTGATGATCGGCGCCATCGGCGGGGCCATCGGGGCCGCCGGGGCCGCCACCGGGGGAGGAGCGACGGGCGCCGGGATCGGCGCCGGCACGAGCGCCAGGGTCTGGCCCGAGAGTGAGAAGCCGTCGCCTCGAATTCCGGGCGCCGGGGGGCTCGATCGATCGATGCCGTTTAAACTCATTGTCATCTGCCGCTAATCAACCCATAATGCATTCTCAATAACATAATTTAAAATTAATTTGAATATATCTGATAAATTTTTATATCATGCTTTGGTCATATTTTTTGCTGGTTATTGCGTCGGCGCCGCGTGCTCACAGGTCTCGAGGTTCAACGCGGCGCGCCTCTGCGGCCGCTGGAGACGCAGGGTGACGACTTGGCTGCCCGGCGGATCGGAAAGGCCGCCCGCCCCTCCCTGAAGTCCACCTCTTCGAACAAGCGCGGGATCGCGGTGAGCGACCCCATGCCGACCGGGCGGGCGCATGCCTGATCTTCGCAGGTTCGCCTTGTAAAAAATCGTTCCGTGATAAAGATTGCGGCGGCGGCCCAGGACGGGCCGGCGAGCAGGACAGGCCAGCATGGCGCGAAACGATGACGAGAAACTTCCGCTCGAGATGGGGCTTGCGAGCGAGGCGGCTCCCCGGCGTCGGCGCTGGTTCCGCAAAAGCTATCTGCTCGTTCTGCTGATCCCGGTTTTCATGTTCACCGGCGCGGTCGTCGGCATGTATTTCCAGCCGCCGGCCCTGCAGAAGTTCTACGCCCTGACCGGCTTGCAGCCAGGCGGGGGATCGAGCGCTCCGATCGCGCTGCCCCCGGATATCGAACTGCCTCCGGCGATGGCGGAGACGATGCTGCCTTCCGACGTCGTGGGGCTCGCGCGCATCATGCCGCGTGGCGACGTCTCCATCGTTGCTGCGCCATTCGGCGCGGGCGACGCGCGGCTCGCCGACATCTTCGTGTCGATCGGCGACCGGGTGGAGAAGGGAACGCCGCTCGCGCGGCTGGACAACCACACGGCGCTGGAGAGCGCCGTGCTTCTCGCCGAGGCCAATCTCGCGATCCGGCAGGCGACGTTGTTGCAGACCCGCGCGACGGTGGCGGCGAGCCGGGACGAGGCGCAGGCGGCGCTCGATCAGGCGGTCTCGACAGCCGCCGAAGCCGATACGGGCCTTGCGCGCGCGAACGAGCTCTTCGCGCGCAACGTAACGACTTCCGCCGCGCTCGACGCCGCGCGCGCGTCCGCCGAAGGCGCGCGGCTCGCGGTCGCGCGCGCGGAGGCGACCCTGCGTCGCTTCGCTTCCGTGGCTCTGGACGAGCAGCCCGACGTGGTGGTCGCCGCCCGCAACGTCGAGGCTGCGGAAGCGGACCTTGCGCGCACGAAGCTCGACCTCGAGCGCGCCATGGTTCTCGCTCCCATCACCGGCACGATCCTCGACATCCACGTCACTCCCGGCCAGCGCCCGCCCGCCGACGGGATCATGCGCATGGGCGAGACCTCGCAGATGATGGCGGAGGTCGAGATCTGGCAGGACCGCGTCGGCGCGGTGTCCCCCGGACAGCCGGTGGAGCTCGTCGCCACGGCGTTGGGCCGGACATTGCGCGGTCGGGTCGAGAGCATCGGCCTGACGGTGGGGCGCCAGGGCCTGATTTCCGGCGACGCCGCCGCCAACAAGGACGCGCGGGTCGTGCGGGTCCTCGTCGCGCTCGATGCGGAATCCTCGGCCCTGTCCTCGCGCTACTCCAATCT
>REDO01000206.1 GCA_007693435.1 Salinarimonadaceae bacterium
ACACCGTCGAGCTCGTGATGGCGTTCGAGGAAGAGTTCAACGTCGAGATCCCCGACGACGCGGCCGAGACGATCGTCACCGTCGGCGACGCGATCAAGTTCCTCGAGAAGAACTCCGGCTGAGGCCGCTTCCGGCGGGACCCCCCGGTCCCGCCGACCAGCTCGGACGGACAGGAAGCATGCGTCGGGTCGTCGTCACCGGTCTTGGTATGGTCTCTCCACTCGCCTGCGGCGTGGAGGAGAGCTGGTCGAGATTGCTCGAAGGGCGCAGCGGGGCCCGACGGATCGAAAGCTTCGATACGTCGGATCTTCCCTGCAAGATCGCCTGCCAGATCCCGCGCGGCGACGGCACGGACGGGACTTTCAATCCCGATCAGTGGATGGACCCGAAGGACCAGCGCAAGGTCAGCGAGTTCATCGTCTACGCCATGGCCGCCGCCCGCCAGGCGCTCGACGACGCGGGCTGGGCGCCAAAGACGTATGAAGAGCAGATCGCCAGCGGCGTGCTGATCGGCTCCGGCATCGGCGGCATCGACGGCATCGCCGAGGCTGCGATAATCCTGCGCGACAAGGGTCCGCGGCGTATCTCGCCGTTCTTCATTCCCGGCCGCCTGATCAACCTCGCCTCCGGCTACGTCTCGATCGAATTCGGCCTCAAGGGGCCCAACCACTCCGTCGTCACCGCCTGCTCGACGGGCGCGCACGCCATCGGCGACGCGGCCCGGCTCGTGGCGCTCGGCGACGCGGACGTGATGGTCGCGGGCGGCACCGAATCGCCCGTCGGCCGGCTCTCGCTCGCAGGTTTCGCCGCCTGCCGGGCGCTGTCGACGAATTTCAACGACGATCCGGCGCGCGCCTCGCGTCCCTATGACCGCGACCGCGACGGTTTCGTCATGGGCGAAGGCGCCGGCGTCGTGGTGCTCGAAGAATTCGAGCACGCCAAGGCGCGCGGCGCGAAGATCTACGGCGAGCTGATCGGCTACGGTCTGTCGGGCGACGCGTTCCACATCACTTCGCCCTCCGAGGACGGAGACGGCGCCTATCGCTGCATGCGCGCGGCGCTGAAGCGGGCCGGCCTCGACGCCTCCGACATCGACTACGTCAACGCGCATGGCACCTCGACGCCGCTTGGCGATGAGCTCGAACTGAAGGCCGTCGAGCGGCTCGTCGGCAACTCCGCGGCGACGCTGTCGATGTCCTCGACCAAATCGGCGATCGGCCATCTACTCGGCGCCGCCGGCGCAGTCGAGGCGATCTTCTCGCTTCTCGCCATACGCGACGGAGTAGCGCCCCCGACGCTCAACCTCGACAATCCTTCCGTCGAGACGGCGATCGACCTCACGCCGAGGACGCCGAAGAAGAAAGAGATCAACGTCGCGCTGTCCAACAGCTTCGGCTTCGGCGGGACGAACGCGTCGCTGATTTTCTCCCGCGTGGCCTGAGCCCCGTGCGAGTGCGCCGGTCGGTAGTGTCTCAGTTTGAAATTTGATTTTCCCAGAGTCATTGTTCACAGGCTGTTCCGCCTGCGACGATAGGACTCGGATTCAGCCCGATGGTTTGGTAAGAGTCGATTTGGTGATTCGTCACCAAAAAAGGCGGGCCGCACCACCAATGCGACACCCGCCTTTAAGTGACTAGCCTGAAGCCGTGTCATCCGAGTCAGGCAAGGTCGAATCGAAAGCTGTAAGGCTTCCCGTTGACTCGGATTCTTTACAGCAGATCGGGCGGTCTTTCAACCTCGGATGACGTGCGCAGTAGAAGGAAAAGCGCGCATGTCGAAGGGAAAAATCCTCCCTTTCCCTCGCCGTCGCCGATCCCCGGACGTCACTCCGGAAATGGCGGCAAAGATCAAATATCTGCTCGCCCTGAGCATAACACAGCACGACATCGCTGCCCATTTCGGGATCAACCAGGGCAGGGTAAGTGAGATCAATACCGGGATGAAATTCCCGGGGATTGAGCCTCCCAGACAGCTCGATCTCTTCTGATTGAGGGCAGGCCCCGGTTATCCAGCCGGGGCCTGCTTCTTGTAGGCCTTGGGCCGTAGCGGCGCCGGGACGCGGGCGTCGATCAGGCCGACAACCCATTCCATGTCGCGAAGGGTATCGGATACGCCAGCGGCCATCGCCGGGGACGTTTTGAGCGTCTTGTGAATACGGCAAAAATTGTAGTGCACGAAATAGAGCGACAGCATGTGAAGGTGGTTGTCGACCTTCTTTGAAAAGGCATTCGTCAGGCGCGTAAAGCGGCGATTGCCCATACGGATATTCAGGTTCATGCGCTCGACGTAGGACGTGCTGACATCGGCCTTGACGGGGTTGCCCTCAATGCGGGTCTTGCGGATACCGACGCACTCGGCAGGGCTGTAGCGGCGCTGTCCTTCCGGCGCGGCCCCATACAGCTTCACTAGCTGCGCATAGTCCACATCGGCCCCAAACGTTTCCTCAACCGCTTCGAGGTAAGCCTTGTGCCCATCGGTCGTCAACTGAACGCGGTTGGCGAGGCGGCTCTTCACATCATCCATGAACGCCAGCGCATATTCGCCATCGCGACCGCCGACCAAATACGAAATGATCAGCTTGCTGTCGGCGTCCAGCGCGGTCCACGTCCAAGTGTCACCGGCCTCAGCCGGCGCTGCTTTGGCAGTCGAGACATTCTGTTGATTGTCCCGTCTATCCAGATGACGGCGAGCGAGGCGGCGACAATGGAAAAG
>REDO01000044.1 GCA_007693435.1 Salinarimonadaceae bacterium
CCTGCGACCTTTGGAATCGGAATCCAACACTCTATCCAGCTGAGCTACGGGCGCTTGCGGCGCATCCGCGCCTGTCGGCGTATCTAGCCCATCGCCGGGCGGCGGGCAAGCGAGAGGTTTTGCGAGAGGTTTCGCGAGAGGTTTCGCGAGAGGTTTCGCGAGATGTTTGCGCGAGACGGGGCGACGCCCGTAAGGGCCGGCTGATCACACAAGCGTGAGCCAGCCCCGTTTCTTTACCTTTGCGGCGCAAGGATTGCGGGGATGTCGGCAGATGCGGGCGACGGCGCCGAATGGATGCGCCTTCGTCCCGAAACGGGACAATTGCAAGTCGTTCGCCTTGACGGAGCTTTCACAATGACGGACATCCGAAACCTCGCAGGCATACGCCCCGCCACCTCCACCGCTCGCACCATCGAGGGCGAACGGGTCGCCTGGGTCGATGCCGCCAAGGGGATGTGCATCATCCTCGTCGTGATGATGCATTCCGTCCTCGGCGTCGGCGACGCGATGGGGGGCGAGGGCTTCATGCATGTGGCGGTCGCCTTCGCGGCGCCGTTCCGGATGCCCGACTTCTTCCTGATCTCCGGGCTGTTCCTCGCCCGCGTCATCGACCGGGACTGGCGCTCCTACGCCGACAAGCGCGTCGTCCATTTCCTCTATTTCTACCTGCTCTGGCTCCTGATCCAGACGGTCGTGAAGGCCGGCTCGTTCACGCAGGACGGCGCAGGCGGGCTCGTCGAGCATCTCGTCTGGGCGCTCGTGCAGCCCTATTCGACGCTTTGGTTCGTCTACATGCTGGCGATCTTCTCGGTCGCGGCGAAGCTCCTGCGCAGCCTGCCCGTCTGGGCGCTGCTCGGCTTCGGCGCCGTGCTCGAGATCGCGCCGATCAACACGGGCGCGATCCTGATCGACGAATTCGCCGGGCGCTTCGTCTATTTCCTCGCGGGCTACCTTCTCGCCACGCACATCTTCCGCCTCGCCGACTGGGCGCTCGCCAACAAGGGGGCGGCGCTCGCCGGGCTCGGCGCATGGGCGCTCGTCAATGGCTGGCTTGCGCTCACGCCATCGGGGATCGAGGGCCATGAGGGCATGCTCGCCAGCCTGCCCTTCGTGAGCCTCTTCGCGGGCGCCATCGGGGCGGTCGCGATGATCCTGATATCGGCGCTGCTGGCGCAGACGCTGTTCGGCGGCGCGCTCTCCTATGCGGGCCGCCACGCCATCGCGGTGTATCTCGCGTTCTTCCTGCCGATGGCGGCGACGCGCATCATCCTGATCCGTCTCGGGATCGTCGAGGATATCGGGCTGATCTCGCTGATCGTGACGATCGCCGCCGTCACGGCGCCGCTCGTCCTGGAGCGGATCGTGCGCCACACGCCGCTCAACTTCATCTTCGAGCGGCCGGCGATGTTCAGGATCCCGCCTGCCCGGACGCAGCCGCGCCCGCAGCCGGCGGAGTGAGGATAGGAGAACGGAAGGCCGGGCGCGCTCAGGCGCGTTCGCTGATCGGCTCGACTGTGACGGCCTGGCGCCAGAAGCCGCGCAGCATCCATGTGCCGAGCAGGGCGAAGACGACCATCAGCGCGTAGCCGATCTGCGAGCCGAGCTCGAACAGGCCCGCGATGGCCCAGCCGGCCGCGACGGCGACGGCGTAGACCTCCGTTCCGACGAGGATCATAACGCTGATCACGTTGACGAGGTTGCGGCGGTTCACGCGGTTGTTGGTCGTCACTATCCGGCTCCTGAAAGGCCCCTGCGCAGGGACTACCCCGAATCGCGCCCGCCGTGCAAGCATCGGGGTTTGTCATTCACGCCGGGCGGCCCGATCCATGCACGATATCGATCACTTTGGCGAGACGCAGACCTTCTCGACGGCGGCCGTCGCGGCGCCGTCCGAACTTGCTGCGCAGAGCGGCCGGCGCGTCCTGATCGAGGGCGGGAACGCGATCGAGGCCACGATCGCCATGGCGGCGACGATCGGCGTCGTCTTTCCCCACATGAACGCTCTGGGCGGCGACGGATTCTGGCTGATCCGGGCGCCGAAGGGCGCGCTCCACGGCATCGACGCGGCCGGCTTCGCCGGCGCGAAGGCGACGCAGCGCCTCTATCGGGAGGCGGAATGCGAGACGATACCCGCCCGCGGGCCGCTCGCCGCCCTTACGGTCGCGGGCGCCGTCGCCGGCTGGGAGGCGGCGCGGCAGGTTTCGCTCTCGATCGGCGGGCGCCTGCCGCTGCGCCTGCTGCTGGAGGATGCGATCCGCCACGCCCGCGAGGGCTATGCGGTCGCGGCGTCCGAAGAACGCTACTGGGAGCGCGAGAAGGGCGGCGCCACGCTCGCCGCGCTGACCGCCGTCCCAGGCTTCATGGAGGCCTTCGCGATCGACGGCGAGCCTCCCCGCGCCGGCGATATCCGCAAGGCGCCGCGCCTCGCCGACACGCTCGACCATCTGGCGAATGCCGGCCTTGCCGATTTTCATCGCGGCGACGTGGCCCGCGAAATCGCCGTCGATCTCGAACGCCTCGGCTCGCCCGTGACCCGCGACGATCTGAAGCGGTTCGAGGCGCGCAGGGCCCAGCCGCTGAGCGTCCGCATCGGCGATTTCTCGGCCCACAACCTTCCGCCGCCGACGCAAGGAATCGCCTCGCTCATGATCCTCGGGATTTTCGAGCGCCTCGGCGTCGCGGGGGCGGAAAGCCTCGCCATGCATCACGGGCTGATCGAGGCGGTGAAGCGCGCCTTCGCCATCCGCGACCGCGTCGTCACCGATCCCGATCGCGTCAACGTCGATCTCGACACGCTGTTGACGCCCGAGGCGCTCTCGCGCGAAGCGAGCGCGATCGCGAGGGACCGCGCAGCCCCGTTCCCGCTGAAATCGGATCACGGCGACACGGTGTGGATGGGCGCGATCGACACGCAAGGCTTCGCCGTCTCCTACATCCAGTCGATCTACTGGGATTACGGCTCCGGCCTCGTCCTGCCGGGAACGGGCGTGCACTGGCAGAATCGCGGCATGGCCTTCTCTCTCGATCCCCTCTCGCGCAATCCGCTGGAGCCCGGCCGCAAGCCCTTCCACACGCTCAACCCCGCCATCGCCGCTTTCGACGACGGACGCGTCGCCCCCTATGGCTGCATGGGCGGCGACGGGCAGCCGCAGACACAGGCGCAAATCATCACCCGCTATCGCGCCGGCATGTCGCCGGCGGCCGCCGTCGGCGCGCCGCGCTGGCTGCTGGGGCGCACCTGGGGCGAGACATCGACCACGCTCAAGCTCGAAGACCGGTTCGACCCGGACATCGAGCGCGGCCTGCGCCGCTTCGGCCACGAGGTCGAGGAACTCGACCGCGCGCGCCGCGACACGTTCGGTCATGCCGGCATGCTCGTACGCTTCCCCCGCGACGGGCGCATCGAGGCCGCCCACGATCCGCGCGCGGATGGCGGCGTCTCGCTCGGCGCGTTCGGGATCTGAAAGCCGGCTTCGAGACAGGTCCGGCTTTGCGGCAAGTCATGGCGGCCCACATCGCTTGCGGGCATCCTGCCGGCTCAAGAAATTCGGGAGGAGATAATGATCAGCATCAACGATTGCATCGGGCTCTGCGACCTGACGCCGGAAGAGGTCGCGGCGATCGCCGAACACGAGCACGTGCCGGAAATCGTCGCAGCGGCGCTCGGCTCGTATCTCGTCCATACGGCGCACGGGCCGGAACGCATCCGCGACATGATCCTGGACGACATCCGCGACTCGGTGCGCCGGCGCGACGTGGCGCATGCGCGCCAATTGGTCGGCGTTCTCCGGCGCTTCCTGCAGGAGCACCCGGAACTGGCGCTGAAGCCCTGAAGGGCGATTGATTGACGTCTCACCTAGCGCTTGCGGGTCCCGGAAGGCTTCTTCTTCGCCGCCGGGGCGACAGCCGCCGCGACCCGCTGCGGGATCGAGCGGGTGCGGTCGTCCAGCGAGGACTTCGCGCGCGGCAGGACGCCCTTGAGAGCGTCGCGGCCCGTGCGCAGCGGAGACCCGGAGATGTAGGCGGCGCGGCCCAGCAGGTGGCCGGCGACGGGCAGGGTGGCGACCAGAAACAGGATCGAGACGAGCGCGATGACGACCGCGCCGAGATCGCCCATGGCGATCGCCGCGGCCGCAAGGCATAGCGACGCTCCGACGGTCCCGGCCTTGGTCGAGGCGTGCATGCGCTGCAGGGGGTCCTGGAAGCGTATGACTCCGGCCGTGGCGAGCGCGATGAAGATGACCCCGGCGATCATCACGATGACGGCGATCAGCGCGATCATTTCTGTTCACGCTCCTTCTTTTCGAGAAACGCGGCGAAACCGATCGTCGCGAGAAAGCCTATGAGCGCGACGCCGAGACCGACATCGAGGAACTCCCGGCGCCCGGTGAGAATGGCGGTGAGCGCGCAGACCGAAACCGCGACGCCCGTGAGCATGTCGAGGGCGACGAACCGATCGGCGTAGCCCGGACCGAAGATCATGCGCGAGGCGGCGCCGAGCGCGGAAAGACCCAGAACCACGAGCAGGCTCGCCGTCGCGATCGCGAGAAAGGCGTCCATGGACTCAAACATTCTCGATCCTCCGGATCAGGCTCTCGAAAGTTTGCTTGATGTCGCTCACGATATCTTCGTCTTCGCCCGCGTCGAGGGCGTGGACATAGATCGTCTTTCGATCCTCCGAGACGTGCAGCGACGTGGTGCCCGGCGTCAGCGAGATCAGATTGGCGAGCGTCGCTATGCCGAGATCGGTCCTCAGGTCGGTCGGGACCGCGATCACGGAAGAGCGCAGGCGGTCGACCGGCCGCAGCACCGCGAGCGCCACGATCGTCGCGGATTTCGCGAGCGCCACGATGAACACGAAGAGCAACTGCGCCAGCAGCAGGAGACGCAGCGGGTTCAGCAACGCCCTGATCATTGCGTTTCTCCCGGCAGTGACTCACCAAGGCGGACGGCTTCGGGCTCGCCGAATACCGCCGCGACATAGGACGCCGGATCAAGCATCTCGGCCGAGGCCGTGATGGATAATTCGACCAGGGGCTGGGCGAACAGCCCGATGCCGACAGTCACGGCGCCGAGAACGGCGATCGAGACGGCGTAGACGGGCGGCAGGCGCCGGCGCGCGGACAGCTTGATCGGGGCGTCTTTCCAGAAAGCCTCCATCCAGATCCGACTGACCGCGTAAAGGGTGAGGAAACCGGCGAGCAGCATGATGAAGGCCAGCCAGTAGCTCTCGGCGCGAAAGGCCGCGTCGACGAGCAGGAACTTGCCCCAGAAGCCGGAGAACGGCGGAACGCCCGACAACGACAGCGCCGGGATCAGGAAGAGCAGGGCGAGCAGGGGCTGCGAGCGCAAGAGCCCGCCGATGCGCCCGAGATTGTCCGAGCCCGAAACAGCCGCGATCGCGCCGGCGACCATGAACAGGTTCGCCATCACGACGATGTGATGGACGATGTAGAAGGTCGCGCCGGTGAGCGCCTCGGGAGTCGCGATGGCGAGCCCCATCAGCATGTTGCCGATATGGCTGACCAGCAGGAACGAGAGCATCCGGCGGATATTGGTCTGCACGACGGCGCCGATGACGCCGATCAGCATCGTCGTTCCCGCCAGCCCCGTGAAGACGAGCGAGAAGACGGGCGCTTCCGCCTCGTAGAGCAGCGTGAAGACGCGGAAGGTCGCGTAGACGCCGACCTTGGTGAGCAGGCCGGCGAAGATCGCGCCGACGGCGAAATTCGCCGTGTGATAGCTCGCCGGAAGCCAGAAGAAGAGCGGGAAGGCGCCGGCCTTGACGCCGAAGGCCGCGATCAGCATCAGGGCCGCGGCGGCCACGCCCGGCGTGAGCGGCAATTCGGGCAGAATGCGCGCGAGATCCGCCATGTTCATGGTGCCCGCGGAGCCGTAGATCAGCGCCAGCGCGAAGATGAACAGGATCGTCCCGAACAGATTGAGGATTCCGTATTTGATCGCGCCGTCGATCTGCGCGGGCGTGCGCGAGATCGCCAGCAGGCCGAGCGACGCGATCAGCATGATCTCGAACCAGACGTAGAGATTGAAGATGTCGCCCGTCAGGAACGAACCGTTGACGGCTGCGACGAGGCCGAAGAACAGCGGATAATAGCCCGAATGGGCGTGGCGCTGGCGCATGTCGTAGAGCGCGAACAGGCCGACGCCGAGCACCACCACGCCGGTCGTCGCGACGAGCACGGCGGCGAGCGCGTCGGCGACGAAGGTGATGCCGAAAGGCGGCGCCCAGCCGCCAAACTGGATCGCCAGAGGACCCGTTTCGAGAATCGTGAACAGGAGCCGCAGGGAAACGTAGAGCTGCGCGATGACGCCGGCGATCGTGACGACGCGCTGGGCGCCGATCGCGCCCCAAAGACAGGCGGTGAGCGCGGCGAAGCCGAGCGGCAGGAGAACCGGCCAGACCAGATCGATCTGATCAACCATGACGTTTCTTCTCCCGGTTCTTGCTGGACGGGTACTTGCGCGAGGCGGGCTTGAAGGGCGATCCGAGATCCTCGGCCGCGCGGATGCGCGCGATGTCGAGACCGCCGAACCGGCGATAGGCGGCGACGGCGAGGACCGCCGTGAACGCGGTCAGCGCGAAGGCGATGACGATCGCGGTCAGGACGAGCGCCTGGGGCAGCGAGTTCGCGGCATCGAAGGCGAGCGCCGTATCGCCGAACGGGATGATCGCCGGCATCATGGAGCCAAGACGGCCCGAGAAGAAAATCATCAGAATCGCGCCGTTCGTCATCAGCGCGAGGCCGAGGATCACCCGCATGAAATGGCGCGAAAGCATCAGATAGAGGCCGCAGCCCGCATAGGCGGCGACGGCGATCGCATAGAGGAAGCTCATACCGGCTGCTCCTCGTAGAGACGAAAGATGAAGGACAGGATGCCGCCGACGACGACGAAATAGACGCCGAGATCGAAGATCATCGTCGTGCCGACTTTGATCTCGGTGAAGCCCAGGGGCACGTAGCCCCAGTGATGCAGCAGATAGGAATCGTTGTAGAACAACCCGGGCAGGCCGCTGAGCGCCGCCAGCGCGAGCCCGACGCCGGCGAGCACGATCGGGTGCAGGATCAGCGCCCTGCGGGCCGTCGGGACTCCCGACGCGAAGGCGAGGATCGAGAAGGCGGCGGCCCCCATCAATCCGCCCACGAAACCGCCGCCGGGCTCGTTATGCCCCCGGAACAGGATCCAGATCGAGACGAGCAGCATCGCGGTGAAGAAGATCCGCGCCGTGGCGGAGAGGATCACGGAGTTCATGGCTCAGGCCTCCTGCGTCGGGGCGGCGGGCTCTTTCGCGCCCTTGGACGCAGCCTTGGGCGCGGCCTTGGGCGCGGCCTTGGGCGCGGCTTTGGGCGCGCCCTTGCCGGAAGGCTTCGGCTTCTCCCCGGTGGCGCGCAACAGCGCCCAGGCCGCGATCGCCGCAAGGGCCACGACGGCGATCTCGCCGAATGTGTCGAGGCTACGGAAATCAACCAGAATGACGTTGACGACATTGCGCCCGAAGGCTTCCGTGTAGCTGACCGTGGCGAAATACTCCGGCAGCGCCGCATTGAAGGGCGCAGCCGCGATCCAGAGCACGCAGATGAAGACCGCGAAGGCGAAGGCGAGAGACAGGCCCACGTCGTAGACGCGCTCGCGCCGCTTGCGCGTGACGCCCAGTACGAGCGGAAGGCGCAGGATCACCGCCGTCACGATGACGAC
Source organism: Salinarimonadaceae bacterium (assembly GCA_007693435.1). Taxonomy (GTDB): domain Bacteria; phylum Pseudomonadota; class Alphaproteobacteria; order Rhizobiales; family Beijerinckiaceae; genus Saliniramus. Next base: position 7,717 of record REDO01000044.1, read on the forward strand.
GAAGAGGGTCTCGACGGAAAACTGCGTGAGCGCGAGATCGGGTCCGCCGTTGAAGAGGAAGATCAGCGCCAGCCCGTATCCCGCCACGCCCGTGGCGATGATCGCGGACACGACGGATTGCGCGAGCACCGCCGCGAGGCAACCGACCACGATCATCACGACGGCCGCGACGACGTACAGGCGGAACGGCTCATCCGGCGGCGTCGGCACGAGCGGCCCGTCCCCCGAGAGCAGGCCGTAGAAGATGAGCAGCGTCACGGCGCTCGCGGTGACGGCCCCGTAGAAGCGCGGATCGCCGTTCTGGAAGCGCGGGGTCGCCCAGGCCGAACCCGCGTCGAGGCCGCGCATCATGGCCTGATAGCCGCCGTCTCCGAGAAGGCGCTCCAGCGCCGCCGAGGGCTTCAAGACAGCGTGGATCGCGTTCCACTTCAGCGTGACGAGCGCGCCGAGCGCCACGACGAGCGCCGAGAGCGCCAGCATCGGCGTGAAGCCGTGCCACAGCGAGAACGAAACCGACATCGGCGCGCTGTTGATCGCCGACGCCGCCGGCTGCAGCAGGCTGCCGGCGATCAGCCAGGGCGCGAGGCCGAAAACGAGGCCGGCAACGCCCAGCACGAGCGGGCCGATATACATCCCGGGGCTCTCCCCGTGATGCACGTGCAGGTCGGCCGGGGCCTTGCCGAAGAAGGGCCGCAGCACGACGATCGCCGCGATCGCCACCATCACCGCATTGACGAGGACCGCGACCGTCACGGTCGCGATCGCGAAGGACGAGACGAGCTGACCCTCGAAGAGATATTCCTTCGCTATGAATCCGACGAAGGGCGGCAGGCCGGCGGCGGAGAGCGCCGCGAGGATGATGGCGACGCGCGTCACCGGCATCTTGGCGCCGAGCCCCCCGAGCCGGTCGAGCTCGGGCTGGCCGGTGCCGTGGATGACGACGCCCGCGCAGAAGAACAGCGCCGCCTTGTAGAGCGCATGCGCCGTGATGAAGCCGACAACGGAGACCGCCGCCAGCTCGCCGTCGAGACCGATCAGCATGGTGATCGTGCCGAGCGAGGCGACCGTCGAGAAGGCCAGCACCGCCTTGAAAGCGGTCGAGCGCAACGCCTGCACGGCGGCGACGACCATCGTCGCGCAGCCGAAGATCACGAGGGTCGGGCCGAACCATTCGGCCTGGACGAAGATCGGCGAGAGCTTGGCGAGCAGGAACACGCCCAGCTTCACCATGGTGGCCGAGTGCAGATAGGCCGAGGCCGGCGTCGGCGCCGCCATGGCGTTGGGCAGCCAGAAATGGAAGGGAACCTGCGCGGATTTCGTGAAGCAGCCGATCATCACGAGAACGATGGCCGGTCCGAAATACGGGCTCGCCACGAGCGCCGAGGAATCGGCCAGAAGCGCGCCGATCGAGAAGGTGCCCGCGCCCACGCCGATCAGGATGATTCCCGCGAGCAGCGCGAGACCGCCGCCGACCGTCACGACGAGGGACTGCAAAGCCGCCTCGCGCGCCTCCGCCTTCTTGCTGTCGAAGCCGACGAGCAGGAACGAGAGCAGGCTCGTCATCTCCCAGAAGACGAACATGGCGATGAGGTTGTCGGCCGTCACGGTGGCGAGCATCGCCATCATGAAGAGCAGGATGTAGAGCAGGAACAGCGACCGCGTAAAATCGGGCTTCTCGTCCATGTAGCCCGCCGCGTAAAGCGTGACGAGCGTGCCTATCCCCGAGATCAGCAGCGCGAAGAGCAGCGAGAATCCGTCGAGCCGGATCGTCAGGTCGACGCCGAGCGCCGGCACCCAGGAGACCGTATCGACCACCGGCGCGACGGCGACGGCCCCGACCTGCGACAGAAAGAAAGCGAACATGGCCGCGGCGACGGCGACGCACAGCGCTCCACCGAAACGTTTGAACCGCGCCGCGAGAAACGGCGTCGCCACCGAAGCGGCCAGACCGGCGAGAAGCATCGACGTCGCGGACAACGGCAGATCCCTCCAGGAGATTGATCAGGGCGCGATTCGTCTACAACGGGGCGCGCCGGGGCGAGATACGGATTTCCCCGTATGGTTCGGAGCCTGTTCTGGCGTCAAGCTTTTTACACGCGTCCCGTGGCCGCGCCAGCGGATTTGGGCCGAATTCACCGAAATCGACGCGAAATTCGGCGCCAATCTGCCTCCGGGTTCAGCGAAGACGTCCTTGGAATACGCGCTGTTGCCGCGCTTCGCGGCGTCGTGTATGGGGAACCCTTCGATACCCCAGCAAGGCGGCGCCGCCCTGGGGCGACCGGCCCGCGGCGCAAGCCGGCGCGTGACCGGAAGCCAGCGACGCCGCGATCAACCCCGGAGCGAGGAACGCGATGTCCTCCACTTTCGACACCGTCGCCGACATCATCGCCGAGACGGCCGACATCCCGCGCGAAGACGTCACGCCGGAGAGCCACGCCATCGACGATCTCGGCATCGATTCCCTCGCCTTCCTCGACATCGCTTTCGCGATCGACAAGGCGTTCGGCATCAAGCTGCCGCTTGAGCAGTGGACGCAGGAAGTCAACGAGGGCAAGGCGCCCGCCGAGGAGTATTTCGTGCTCAAGAACCTCGTCGCGCGCATCGACGAGCTCGTCGCCGCCAAGAGCTGAATATCGGGCTGAATATCGGGCTGAATGACGGGCCTCGGGCCGCCCGGCCGCGAGAGAGACACGGTTGAGCCATGCGGCTTGAATATTTCCAGATGATCGACGCCGTGACGGCGCTTGACGCGCAGGCGAAGACCATCGCCGCGAGCTCCGTCGTGCCCGCGCAGAGCCCCGTTTTCGAGGGGCACTTCCCAGGCCACCCGCTCGTGCCCGGCGTGCTCCTCACCGAGACCATGGCCCAGGCGTCGGGCTACCTCATCCTCGCGCTCACCGGCTTCACGCACATGCCGTTCCTGATGGCGGTCGATAAGGCGCGTTTCCGCGATTTCGTCGGCCCGGGAGCCGAGCTCGAGGTGAAGGCCGCGCTTGAGCACGAGGGTTCCGGCTACGCGGCGACGAAGGCGAAGATCGTGAGCGACGGCAAGACCATCTGCGACGCGCAGCTGCGCTTCCGCACGATGCCCTTTCCCGCCGGACTCGATGAACAGATGCGAGCGCAGGCGCGCCGCATCGGACTGACGGAGGCCGTCCGATGAGCGCGCGCGACGTGGTGGTGACGGGCGCCGGGCTCCTGACGAGTTCCGGGATCGGCGTCGATGCAGGGCTTGCGGCGCTTCTCGGCGAGACGGCGCCGGTTCTCGATTACGACCGCTTCGCGCCCTTTCCCGTGCATCCGGCCTGCGAGGTCGATTTCGGCGCGCAGATCCCCAAGAAATCGGACCTGCGCCAGATGGAGCCCTGGCAGAAGCTCGGCGTCTTCGCGGCCGGGCTCGCGCTCGACGACGCCGGCCTGAAGGACGACGCGTCGCTCAAGAGCGCCATGAGCCTGATCGTCTCGGCCGGCGGCGGCGAGCGGGATTTCGAGGTGGACGGCCAGATCCTGACCGGCCTCCGGGAGGCGGAGAATCCGGGCGCCTATCTCAACGAGCGTCTGATGAGCGACGTCCGCCCGACGCTCTTCCTCGCGCAATTGTCCAATCTTCTGGCCGGCAACATCGCCATCGTCCACGGCGTGACCGGCGCGTCGCGCACCTTCATGGGCGAGGAGCAGGCCGGCGTCGACGCCGTGCGCGTCGCTCACGCCCGCATCCGCGCGGGCCAGGCCGATATCGTCCTCGTCGGGGGATCGTTCAACGCCGAGCGGCCCGATTCGCTGATGCTCTACGAGATGGGCGGCATGCTCTGGAAGCGCCCCTTCGCGAGCGTCTGGGACCGGCCGGCCCAAGGCGGCGGCTTCATTCTCGGCTCGGGCGGCGCCTTTCTCATGCTCGAGGCCCGCGAGAGCGCCCAGCGGCGCGGGGCCCGCTTCTCGGCGCGCGTCGACGCGGTCGCCGCCGACCTCACCCGCCGCCAGCCGGGCGCGGCCGCGCGATCGCTCGAATCGCTGTGGAGCGCGGTCGCTCCCGGCCCCGACGCCCTCGTCGTCTCCGGCGCGACCGGCGCGCGCGAGCGCACGTTCGAAGAGCGCGCGGCGCTCGATCGGCTCGCGCCGGGCGCGCGAATCCTCGCCACGCAGGACGCGTTCGGCCATCTGATGGAAGGGCAGTTTCCAGCCGGAATCGCGCTCGCGGCCGCGCTCATCGCGCGGGGCGAGGCGCCCGAGGCCGTCGTGACCTCCGTCGGGCATCAGCGCGGCGAAGGCCTGGTCCGCCTCTCGCGGGCCGATCAGGGAGCGGAGTGAGGAGATGACGATGCCGGCTTATCGCGATCGCCAGGGCCGCCCGCTCGTCGCCGTCACCGGCATGGGCGTCGTCACCTCGCTCGGCGAGGGCAAAGAGGATAACTGGACCGCCCTCACCGCCGGGCGATCGGGCATCCACACCATCCGCCGTTTCCCGATCGACGGCCTGCGCACCACCATCGCCGGCACCGTCGATTATATCGACGTCGAACCGTTCTGCGCGCCCGCGCTCTCGGAGGAATTCGCCGCCCGCGCGGCCTCCGAGGCGATCGCGCAGGCGGGAATCGGCGCGGATTTCCCCGGCTCGCTCTTCATCGCCGTGCCTCCGGTCGAGATGGAATGGCCGACGCGCACCGCGCTTGCGCAGGCCTCCGGCCAGGAAGGCGCGATCACCTACGCCGACCTGCTGCGCGCCGCCGGGATCGGCGACCTGCGCAGCTGGCACGACCTATTCCTCTTCGGCACCGTCGCCGAGCGCATCCAGGAGCGCTTCGGCACGAAGGGCTCTCCGATCTCCCTCTCCACCGCCTGCTCCTCGGGGGCGACGGCGATCCAGCTCGGCGTCGAGGCGATCCGCCGGGGCGAGGCGCCGGCGGCGCTCTGCATCGGCACGGACGGCTCGGTGCAGGCCGAGGCGCTGATCCGCTTCTCGCTTCTCTCGGCCCTCTCCACCCAGAACGATGTTCCGGAAAAGGCTTCGAAGCCCTTCTCGAAAAACCGCGACGGCTTCGTCATGGGCGAGGGCGGCGCCGCGCTCGTCCTCGAGAGCGCCGAGCACGCGGTCGCGCGCGGGGCGACGATCCTCGGCTATGTGCTGGGCTGCGGCGAGAAGGGCGACGGTTTCCACCGCACGCGTTCGAGCCCCGACGGCGCGCCGATCATCGCCGCGATCGAGGCCGCGATCGCCGATGCCGGCGTGACCCCGGACGCGATCGACTACGTCAACGCGCACGGCACCGGCACGCCCGAAAACGACAAGATGGAGTCCATGGGCCTGATGACGGTGCTCGGCGAGCGGATGAAAACCGTGCCGATCTCCTCCAACAAGTCGATGGTGGGCCACACGCTCACCGCCGCCGGCGCGGTGGAGGCGGTGTTCTCGCTGCTCGCCATCGCGCATGGCCGCATCCCGCCGACGATCAACCACGAGATCCCCGACCCTTCGATCCCGCTCGATGTGGTGCCGAACGTCGCCCGCGACGCGGCGGTGGGCGTCGTGCTCTCGAACTCCTTCGGCTTCGGCGGTCAGAACACCTGTCTCGTCTTCGGGGCCGAACCGGTCGCCTGATCCCGCCTGAAAGGAACCATCATGGAGAAGCGCATCCTGGTCACGGGCGGCGGCAAGGGCGTCGGCGCGGCGATCGTGCGCGCGCTGGCAGCGCAGGGCTTCGACGTCGATTTCACCTATCGCTCCTCGTCCGAGGCGGCGCGCGCGCTGGCGCAGGAGCTCGTCGAGGTCAATCCCGGCCGCACCGTGAACGGCTTCTCGCTTGATCTCGCCGACAAGGGAGCGCTCGACGCCTTCTGCGAGCGCATCGAAGGCGAGCGCTATTTCGGCTTCGTCCACAATGCCGGCCAATCCTACGACGCGCTCACCGCCATGATGGCGCAGGACAAGGCCGAGGCCGCGATGCAGGTCAATTTCTGGTCGTTCACGCGCCTTTGCAAAGCGTTGATGCGGGGCATGCTGCGCGCCCGCGCGGGGCGCATCGTCGCGATCGGCTCCGTGGCGGCGCTCCAGGCCACCGCCGGCAACGCGGCCTACGCCGCGACGAAGGGAGCGCTGATCTCCTACGCCCGCACCCTCGCCATCGAGACGGCCAAGCGCGGCGTCGCGGTCAACGTCATCGCGCCGGGCTTCATCGACACCGACATGCTCTCCGCCTACGCGGCCTATCGCGACAATATGGAGAAGCAGATCCCCGTCGGGCGCTTCGCCAAGCCCGAGGAGGTCGCGGGCCTCGCAGCCTTCCTGATGAGCGAGCCGGCGGGATACGTCACCGGCGCCGTCATCCCCATCGATGGCGGGCTCACTGCGATGATCGGCGTGCATCGCTGAGCGCTGGAAGGCCCCCGCGACGATTCTTCACAGCATGCTCGGCAGCACCCGGTCCGGCGGACGATGCCCGTCGACATAGGCGCGGACGTTGACGATCACCTTCTCGCCCATCTCGACGCGGCCCTCATAGGTCGCGGAGCCCATATGCGGCAGCAGCACGACCTTGCCGGCGCGCGCCAGCTTGATCAGGCGCGGATTGACCGCCGGCTCGTGCTCGAACACGTCGAGGCCCGCGCCGCCGAGCTGGCCCTGCTCGATGAGGCGCGCCATGGCGGTCTCGTCGATGATCTCGCCGCGCGCGGTGTTCACGATGATCGCGGTCGGCCGCATCAGCTTGAGACGCCTCGCCGAGAGCAGGTGGTAGGTCGCGGGCGTGTGCGGGCAGTTGACGGAGATGATGTCCATCCGCGCCAGCATCTGGTCGAGGGAATCCCAGTAAGTCGCCTCCAGCTGCTCCTCGATCGCGGAATCGACGCGGCGGCGGTTGTGATAGTGGATCGACAGGCCGAATGCGCGCGCGCGCCGCGCCAGCGCCGTGCCGATGCGCCCCATCCCGACGATGCCGAGCCGCTTTCCGGTGATGCGGTGGCCGAGCATCCAGGTCGGCGACCAGCCGCTCCAGGCGTCGTCCGGCACGATCCTCGCGCCCTCGGCGATACGCCGCGCGACCGCGAGGATCAGCGCCATGGTCATGTCGGCGGTGTCCTCGGTGAGAACGCCGGGCGTGTTCGTCACCGTGATCCCGCGCGCCAGCGCGGCGGCCACGTCGATATGGTCGAAGCCGTTGCCGAAATTGGCGATGAGCTTGAGCTGCGCGCCGGCCTGCGCGATCAGCTCCGCGTCGATCGCGTCGGTGACGGTGGGAATCAGCACCTCCGCGTCGGCCATGGCCGCGGCCAGCGCCTCGCGCGACATGGGCGCGTCCTCGATATTGAGGCGCGCGTCGAACAATTCGCGCATGCGGGTCTCGACGACGTCCGGCAGACGGCGCGTCACGACGACGAGCGGCTTCTTGCGGTTTGGCATCCTGGTTCGTCCTCACCGGCGCCGGCCCGGGCCGGCGGCATGTACACCCGGTGTTAACCGAGTTCCGCAGAAAGATGAACACGGTCCCGCTCCACGTCGCGAGACCGTCCGGCTTCTCTAGCAGAGAGCCGCATAAACACAATCCGACGCGCCGACCGACGCGCACCCGCGCGCCGACGGCCGCGCAGGACCAAGCGAGACGGAAGAAGCCGGAGAACTGCGCCACGATGACGTTCAAATCCCGTTTCAGGAATTCGGCCCTCGCGATCATCGCTGCGCTCGCGGCGTCGTTGCACCTCGCGCCGGCCGGACCGGCCTCGGCCCAGACCACGATCGGGCCGGAGACGCGCCTGCCGCTGCCGCGCTATGTCAGCCTCAAGACCGACCGGGTCAATCTTCGGGAGGGTCCCTCGACCTCGCATTCGACGCGCTGGGTCTATCAGCGGGCCGGCCTGCCGGTGGAGATCATCGCCGAGTTCTCGAACTGGCGTCGCATCCGCGACGCGGAAGGCGCCGACGGCTGGGTCTGGCACTCGCTGCTCTCGGGGCGGCGCACCGCCGTAGTCGCGCCCTGGGACGCGCAGGCGCGCAAGATCATCGATCTGTACGAGCGTCCCGACGCATCCAGCGCGGTCGCGGTGCGTGTTCAGGCCGGCGTGGTGGGCGCCGTACGCTCGTGCGGCGGCGACTGGTGCCGGCTCTCGGTCAGACGAAGCGAGCGCAGCGAGATTTCCGGCTTCATCCGGCAGGACCAGCTCTGGGGGGTCTACCCCGACGAGACGCTGGATTGAGGAGGCCGTAAACCGCTTCTTTGGTTAAGCGCCTCTTAACTGCGGCGAGGTAGGATCGTCGAGCTCCGGGAAAAGATAAGCGCGCATCATGCCGACTTCACGACGCACCACATCGCCGACCGACGAACTGACCGACGCCCTGCGCGCTTTCGCGCTTCGACGGCTGGTCGATTTCGCAGGTTTCGCCCTGATCGCAATCGCCCTGGCGCTCACGCTCGCGCTCGCGACATGGTCCGTCGAGGACCCCAGCCTGAACCACGCCGTGGACGGGCCGGTGCGCAATCTGCTGGGCTATCCCGGCGCTGTCGCCTCCGATCTTCTGATGCAGCTCGTCGGGCTCGGCTCCCTCGCCATCCTCCTGCCGCTCGCCGTTTGGGGCTGGCGGCTGCTGCGCCGCGGCCGGCTGGCGCGAATGCAGTTGCGCCTTGCGCTCTTCGTGCTCGGCGCGGGCGCGGCGACAGCGGTTGCGAGCGCGCTGCCCTCGACCGCGCGCTGGCCGCTGCCGACCGGACTTGGCGGCGTGACGGGCGACGCGCTGCTCGGGGCCGCGCAGGCGGTGACCGGCCTCGGCGGAGGACCCGCCGCCACCATTCTCGGCTTCTCCTTCGCCGTGATCGCGATTCTCGCCGTGACCGGGGCCTGCGGCTTCGGAGTCAGCGAAGAGGATGGCGAGCTGGAGCATGAGCCCGAATACGAAGCCGAGGCGCCGGCTCAGCGCCGGCGCGGACCGGTGGATCTCGACGATTTCGACGACGCGCCGCGCGACGACGAGCCCGGCCGGGCGATCGTCTGGCTCGGCGCGGCCGCGCATGCGCTGCTGAGCATGCGCGTCCAATTGCGCCGGGCGGGGAGCGCCGTGCGCGACGCGCTGGCCGCGCGTCTCTCACGGCCGGACGACGAATTCGCCTATGCGGGCGGAGCGTCGCGCCGCGGCCATCGCGAACCCGAGCTCGGGGATTTCGTGCGCCCCGCGAGGCAGGGCGTACGCCGCGAACCGATCATCAGCCCGGCTCCCGCGCACGCCGCCGCCGAGCGCCCCGCCCTCCCGCGCGAAACACGCTATTGCGAACCGGAGCAGGTGGACGACGACTATCGGGCCTACGAGGACGATTATCGCAGCGATCCGGGACCGGCGGCGTCCGAACCTCCGGCGCCGAGCCGCGTGACGATGCCCGTCGCGACGCCCAAGCCGGGGAAGCGCCTTTCGCGCGAGGCGCAGCCTTCCTTCCTCGACGAGGATCGCAACGACTACGAATTGCCGGCGCTCACGCTTCTCACCGAGCCGAAGGGCTCGAACCTCGTCAACGTCTCCGCCGAGTCCCTCGAGCAGAACGCCGCCATGCTGGAATCGACGCTCGAGGATTTCGGCGTGCGCGGCGAAATCATCAACGTTCGCCCCGGCCCCGTCGTCACGCTCTACGAGCTGGAGCCGGCGCCCGGCACCAAGTCGAGCCGCGTCATCGGGCTCGCCGACGACATCGCGCGCTCCATGAGCGCCGTCTCGGCCCGCGTCGCCGTCGTCCAGGGCCGCAACGCCATCGGCATCGAACTGCCCAACGCGCGCCGCGACACGGTCTACCTGCGCGAACTTCTCGCGAGTCGCGATTTCGAGGCCTCCAAGCAGAAGCTCGCGCTCTGCCTCGGCAAGACCATCGGCGGCGAACCCGTCATCGCCGATCTGGCGCGCATGCCGCACCTGCTCGTCGCGGGCACCACCGGCTCGGGCAAATCGGTCGCGATCAACACGATGATCCTCTCGCTGCTCTACCGGCACACCCCGGAGCAGTGTCGCCTGATCATGGTCGATCCGAAGATGCTGGAATTGTCCGTCTATGACGGCATCCCGCATCTCCTCTCGCCGGTCGTCACCGATCCCAAGAAGGCCGTCGTCGCGCTCAAATGGGCGGTGCGCGAGATGGAGGACCGCTATCGCAAGATGTCGAAACTCGGCGTGCGCAACATCGACGGCTTCAACGCCCGCGTCGCCGAGGCGAGCGCGCGCGGCGAGGTGATCACGCGTTCCGTCCAGACCGGCTTCGACCGCGACACCGGCTCGCAGGTCTACGAGGATCAGGAGATGTGCCTCGATCCGCTGCCCTACATCGTCGTCATCGTCGACGAGATGGCTGACCTGATGATGGTCGCGGGCAAGGATATCGAGGGCGCGATCCAGCGCCTCGCGCAGATGGCGCGCGCCGCCGGCATCCATCTGATCATGGCCACGCAACGCCCCTCGGTCGACGTCATCACAGGCACGATCAAGGCCAACTTCCCGACGCGCATCTCCTTCCAGGTCACCTCGAAGATCGATTCGCGCACGATCCTGGGCGAGATGGGCGCCGAGCAGCTGCTGGGTCAGGGCGACATGCTCTACATGGCCGGCGGCGGACGCATCACCCGCGTGCACGGTCCCTTCGTCTCCGACGACGAGGTCGAGAAGGTGGTCGCGCATCTCAAGACCCAGGGGCGGCCCTCCTATCTCGAAGCCGTCACGAGCGACGAGGAGGAGGCCGGCGCAGCAGGCGAGGATGACGCGGTCTTCGACAAGGGCTCTTTCGGCGAGCCCGGCGGCGACCTCTACGATCAGGCGGTCGCGCTCGTGCTGCGCGACAAGAAGGCCTCGACATCCTACATCCAGCGTCGCCTCCAGATCGGCTACAACCGCGCCGCCTCGCTCATGGAGCGCATGGAGAACGACGGCATCGTCGGCGCCGCGAATCATGCGGGCAAGCGCGAAATCCTGATCGAAGGCGGAGACCGCCGCCGCGATGAGGACGAAGACGATTACTGAGGCGACCCGCCGCGGGTTAGCCGCGCTTTCGCCACAGCCGGGCGTTAGGCGTGCGGAACGGAAGCGGGACGAAAGCCCGCCTCCGAGCGGAAAACCGACCGGGAGAGACGGCTTTATGACGACGGGCGCTTCGACGACGATGAAGAAGGCGACGCTTCGCGCATGCCTCACGGCGATCTTCGCCGCCTGCCTGTCTGCGGGCGTCGCGTCGCCGGCGCTGGCGCAGGACGCGCCCGCGTTCGAGCCGCGCCTCGTCTTCATCAACAAACTGCCCCCGCCGCGCCCCGCCGGCATCGGCGGGCCTGGCTCCCTGCCCGCGCCGGCGAGCACGGCTTCCACCCAGGCCCCAGCCGCGGATCCGGCCCCGCCGGCGGCTCCGGCTTCCGCCCAGGCTCCTGCTTCCGCCCAGGTTCCTGCTTCCGCCCAGGCCCAGGCCCCGGCCGCGACAGCCCCGCCGGCGGCGCCCGTATCGACGCCCGCCCCTCAGCAGCAGACCGCCAGAGCAGCGACGCCGGTCGCAGCATCCGAGAATCCGGTTCTCGGCGACGCCGAGGTCGTGGCCCGCGCCAACGACTATTTCAACGGCGTCACCACCATGTACGCCACATTCGCGCAGATCAGTCCCGGCGGCGACCGGATGACCGGCGAGCTGTACCTGCACCGGCCCGGCCGACTGCGTTTCGACTACGATCCGCCGGCGACCCTTCAAGTCGTCGCCGATGGCCGCCAGGTCGCCGTGAAGGACAGCGCCCTTTCGACGCAGGACGTGTATCCGATCTCGCAGACGCCGCTGAAATTTCTCCTCGGCTCTCGGGTCGAGCTCGGGCGCAGCGTCGCGGTGCTCGGCGTCGAGCGCTTCAACGACGAGGTCGACGTCAAGCTGGAGGACCGCTCGACGATCGGCGGCACTTCGCGGATCACCCTGACCTTCAACCCCGCCATCACCGAACTGAAGCGCTGGTCGATCCTCGATCCGCAGGGCTTCACCACGACCGTGGCGCTCTCAGACGTCGATCGCCGTTCGCGCATGGATCCGACGTTGTTCGTGATCGTCTCGCAGGCGCAGGGCGGATTCGGCGCGAACTGAGCCACGCCGCTTAACCTTCCGGCGAAAAGCGCGTAAACGGGCCGCATGGCTCCTCCGCTCCTGCACCTTCAGGGGACGACGCTGACTTTCGGCGGCGCGCCCATCATCGAAAACGCCGAACTCGCCGTCGGCGCCGGAGACCGCGTGGCGCTCGTGGGGCGCAACGGTTCGGGCAAATCGACTCTTCTCAAGATCGCGGCAGGCATCATCGAAGCCGATGGCGGCGTGCGCTTCGTGCAGCCCGGAGCGACGATCCGCTATCTCCCGCAGGAACCCGATTTCACGGGATGGGACGATGTCGGCGCCTATGTCGCGGGTGGGCTCGCGCCGGGCGACGAAGCCTACCGGGCCGACCGTCTCATCGCGGAACTCGGGCTCGATCCCGCCATGTCCACGGTCAGTCTCTCCGGCGGCGAGGCCAGGCGCGCGGCGCTTGCGCGCACGCTGGCCCCCGCCCCCGACATTCTGCTGCTCGACGAGCCGACGAACCATCTCGACCTGCCGGCGATCGAATGGCTGGAGGCGGAACTCAAGGGCATGCGCTGCGCGCTCGTGCTCATCAGCCATGACAGGCGCTTCCTGGAGAGCCTTTCGCGCGCGACAATCTGGCTCGACCGGGGCGCGACGCGACGCATCGAGGAGGGCTTCGGCGCCTTCGAGGCCTGGCGCGACGCCTTCTTCGAGCAGGAGGAGAGCGACCGGCACAAGCTCTCGCGCAAGATCGCCGCCGAAGAGCACTGGGTGCGCTACGGCGTCACCGCGCGCCGCAAGCGCAACGTGCGCCGGCTGGGCGAATTGCACGACATGCGCAAGCAATTGCGCGAGCAACGCCGCGCCGTCGGGCAGGTGAAACTCGCGGCGACGGAGGGCGAGACCTCCGGCAAGCTCGTGGTCGAGGCCGATTGCGTGTCGAAATCCTACGGCGGCGCGCCGATCGTACGCGATTTCTCGATCCGCATCGCGCGCGGCGACCGCATCGGGATCGTCGGCCCCAACGGGGCCGGAAAAACGACGCTGATCAACATGCTCACGGGCGCGCTGACGCCCGATTCGGGCGTCGTGACGCTTGGCGCGAATGTCGAGATGGTCACCCTCGACCAGCGCCGCGAGAGCCTCGACCCGACCTGGACGCTGGCCGAGGCGATGACGGGCGGGCGCGGCGACATGGTCGTCATCGGCGGCGAGAGCCGGCACGTGGCCGGCTACATGAAGGACTTCCTTTTCGCGCCCGAACAGATGCGCACGCCGATCATCGCGCTCTCTGGCGGCGAGCGCGGACGACTCATGCTGGCGCGGGCGCTGGCGAAACCGTCGAACCTCCTCGTTCTCGACGAACCGACCAACGATCTCGACCTCGAGACCCTCGACCTGCTGCAGGAGCTTCTGGCCGACTATGCGGGCACGCTTCTCCTGATCAGCCACGACCGCGACTTCCTCGACCGCGTCGTCGCCTCGACAATCGTCTTCGAGGGCGAGGGGCGCTGGCGCGAATATGCCGGCGGCTATTCGGACATGGTGGCGCAGCGCGGCTACGGCGTGTCTGCGCTGGGAGCCGAGACAACTCCGCGCGCCAAGGCGCCCGGGCGCGACAAAAGCGCCGAGCCGGCGAAGGAGAAGAAGCGCCGGCTGTCGTTCAAGGAGAAGCACGCGCTGGAGACGCTGCCCGCGCGCATCGCAGCGCTTGAGGCGGAGATCGCGACCCTGCAGAAGGCGATGGACGATCCGGCGCTGTTCACGCGCGACCCGTCGCGCTTCGACGAACTGACGCGCGCCATGACGAAGGCGCAGCTCGCGCTGAACGCGGCCGAAGAAGAGTGGCTGACGCTCGAAATGCTGCGCGAGGAAATCGAGGGCTGACGGCCCGCCCCTGGAGGGCGGGCCTGAAACAAGCCTCAGGCGAAAGCGGCGATCTCCGCGCCGGAGACTTCGCGCACGTCGACGAAATGACCGGCGATCGCCGCGGCGGCCGCCATGGCCGGCGAAACCAGATGCGTGCGGCCCTTGAAGCCCTGACGGCCCTCGAAATTGCGGTTCGAGGTAGAGGCGCAGCGCTCGTTGGGGGAGAGGCGGTCGGCGTTCATGGCGAGGCACATGGAGCAGCCCGGCTCGCGCCATTCGAAGCCGGCGGCGAGGAAGATCTTGTCGAGCCCCTCCGCCTCCGCCTGCATCTTCACGAGGCCCGAGCCCGGCACGATCATGGCGCTGACGGTCGGCGCGACCTTCTTGCCCTCGACGATCTTCGCCACGGCCCGCAGATCCTCGATGCGGCCGTTGGTGCAGGAACCGATGAAGATGCGGTCGGGCCTGATGTCGGTGATCTTCTGTCCGGGCTTGAGACCCATATATTCGAGCGCGCGCCACTTGGAGATGCGCTTGTTCTCGTCGGCGATGTCGTCGGGATTGGGCACCGCGCCCGTCACCGAGACGACGTCCTCCGGGCTCGTGCCCCAGCTGACGATGGGCGGCAGATTGGCGGCGTCGAGGCGGATTTCGCTGTCGAAATGCGCGCCCTCGTCGGTCTTCAGGCTCTCCCAATAGGCCACCGCGCGGTCCCAGGCTTCGCCCTTGGGCGCCATCGGGCGATCTCTCAGATAGGCGTAGGTCTTCTCGTCGGGAGCGATGAGGCCCGCGCGGGCGCCGCCCTCGATCGACATGTTGCAGACCGTCATGCGGCCTTCGATCGAGAGCGAGCTGATCGCCTCGCCGGCGTATTCGATCACGTGGCCGGTGCCGCCGGCCGTGCCGATTTCGCCGATGATGGCGAGAATGATGTCCTTGGCGGTGACGCCGACGGGCAGCTTGCCGTCGACGATGACGCGCATGTTCTTCGCCTTGCGCTGGATCAGCGTCTGCGTGGCGAGCACGTGCTCGACCTCCGACGTGCCGATGCCGTGGGCGAGAGCGCCGAAGGCGCCGTGCGTCGAGGTGTGGCTGTCGCCGCACACGATCGTGGTGCCGGGCAGCGTGAAGCCCTGCTCGGGGCCGACCACGTGCACGATGCCCTGGCGCACGTCGCGTTCGTTGTAATATTGCACGCCGAATTCGGCGGCGTTCTGCGCGAGCGTCTCGACCTGGATGCGGCTCTCGGGATCGGAGATGCCCTGCGAGCGGTCGGTGGTGGGCACGTTGTGATCGACGACGGCGAGCGTCTTGGCCGGAGCGCGCACCTTGCGGCCGGCCGCGCGCAGACCCTCGAAGGCCTGCGGGCTCGTGACCTCGTGCACGAGGTGGCGGTCGATATAGAGGAGGCTCGTCCCGTCAGGCTGCGTCTCGACGACGTGATCGTCCCAGATCTTGTCGTACATCGTGCGGGGCTTGTTCATCTCTCGGCCTCTCCTGGCGTCTTTTTCAATTGGCGCGCCGTGGGCGTGCGGCGCGCGATTTTCGCTGTCAGATTACGAACCGGGGCTTTCCGCGTAAAGCGCTCCACAGATGCGCGGAAACGAAAAGGCGCGGCCCTTCGCAAGGCCGCGCCCGAACCCGCCCCGCAGCCGCCATGCGGCCCGGAATCTTACTCGGCGGCCGGCTTGTCCGCCTTGGCCGCCTCGGCCGCTGCGGCGGCGGCGGCCTTTGCGTCCTTGCGGGACACGCGGTTGCGATCGACGCGCTCGGCGATGCGGGCGGATTTGCCGCGACGATCGCGCAGGTAATAAAGCTTGGCGCGACGGACCTTGCCGCGGCGCACGACCTTGATCGATTCGATCAGGGGCGAATAGACGGGGAAGACGCGCTCGACGCCCTCGCCGTAAGAAATCTTGCGGACGGTGAAGCTCTCGTTGAGTCCGCCGCCGTTGCGGGCGATGCACACGCCCTCGTAGGCCTGAACGCGGGTGCGCTCGCCTTCCTTGACGCGGACATTGACGATCAGCGTGTCGCCGGCGTCGAACAAGGGGATTTCCTTGCCGAGCTTGGCGATCTGCTCTTTCTCGATCTGCTCGATGATGTTCATGGCGCTTTTGCTCCAGCCGTTGCCCGTCGTCTCGCGACGCCGTGCGGGATTTCGGCATCCTGTTATAAGTTGAGGCGTGCGCATTAGCGCATGCGGGCGCGCTTGTCGAGTGCGATTCGCGCGCACGAAGTCGGAGACGGCGGACCCGGCGATCGCGCGCGTTCAGTCGTCCTCGTTCAGTCGTCCTTGCGGCGCAGGCGGACCACCACGTCGACCCGGGCGATCTCGTAGCCCTCCGGAGGCTCCGGCAGGTCGCCGACGGTCACGCCTTCCGTCGGCAGATCGATCAGCGCCTCGTCGCCCTCGACGAAGAAATGATGATGCTCGGTCGGGTTGGTGTCGAAATAGGCTTTCGACCCGTCGACGGCGAGCTGGCGCAGCAGGCCCGCATCCGTGAACTGGTGCAGCGTGTTGTAGACCGTGGCGAGCGACACCGGGACGCGCGCGCGAAGCGCCTCGTCGAACAGCATCTCGGCCGTGATGTGGCGGTCGCCCTTGCCGAACAGGAGCCAGCCCAGCGAAACGCGCTGGCGCGTAGGGCGCAGGCCGACCCGGCGCAGCTTGTCGCGCAGATCCGACAGCGGGCAGCCCTTGCGCGCGCCTGCTCCGGGAGCGACCTTTCCGGCCTGATGCAACGAGTCCATGACGGGACGCTCACTTCCTTCGTTCTGAAATCTACACGGGAAGGTATAGGGTTTCGCACCCCCCGCCGCAACCCGTGGAACACCGGAGGCGCGTCTGGCGTTGCGCTTGATGCGGCGGCGACAGATGTTTATGGGGGTGGAT
The DNA here is from genome assembly GCA_007693435.1 of Salinarimonadaceae bacterium. Lineage (GTDB taxonomy): Bacteria > Pseudomonadota > Alphaproteobacteria > Rhizobiales > Beijerinckiaceae > Saliniramus. Next base: position 24,514 of record REDO01000044.1, read on the forward strand.
CTGGCCGGCGCGCCTTTGATGGCGGACTGCGCTATGTTAACGAGTGCGCATGATCGAACGCCAACGTTCGAGGCGACAAGGACAAGAATGCGCGCGACTCTAAGGCGCAGCGAATTCGGAAAGGATCGGGCGGAAACGTGATGGACCGTCAAACCAGCTTCTCCTACGAGGAACTCCTCGCCTGCGGGCGCGGCGAGCTTTTCGGGGCCGGGAACGCCCAGCTCCCCTCGCCGCCCATGCTCATGTTCGACCGCATCGTCTCGGTCGGCGAGGACGGCGGCTCCTACGGCAAGGGCCACGTGCGGGCGGAGCTCGACGTGCGCCCCGACCTCTGGTTCTTCTCCTGCCATTTCCAGGGCGATCCGGTCATGCCGGGCTGCCTCGGGCTCGACGCCCTTTGGCAGATGGTGGGCTTCCATCTCGGCTGGCTCGGCGCGGAAGGCCGTGGCCGGGCGCTCGGCGTCGGCGAGGTCAAATTCTCCGATCAGGTGCTGCCGAGCGTGAAGAAGGTCGTCTACGGCGTCGATTTGAAGCGTGTGTTCCGCTCGAAGCTCGTCCTCGGCATCGCCGACGGCTTCCTCGAGGCGGACGGCAAGCGCATATATGAAGCAAAAGACCTGCGGGTGGGGCTGTTCAAGCCCGAGCTGGGCTGACTTTGGCGGGGCGGGCGGAGCGCATCTCCGCCGGATCATGAACAAGGCGCGCCTCCGGCAAGGCGGCGCGCGAGGGAGTTATGCATGAGGCGTGTAGTCGTCACCGGAATGGGCATCGTGTCTTCGATCGGCAAGGACGCGCAGGAGGTTCTGGTCTCCCTGCGTGAGGCCCGATCGGGGGTCGTCCTTGCCCAGGAATACGCGGATCTCGGATTCCGCTGCCACGTTCACGGCGCGCCCGACATCGATTACGAAGCGCTGGTCGACCGCCGCGCGATGCGTTTCCACGCCCGCGGCACCGCCTGGAACCACGTCGCCATGGATCAGGCGATCGCCGATTCCGGGCTCGAGCCCGGCGACATCTCCAACGAGCGCACCGGGATCATCATGGGCTCGGGCGGTCCCTCGACGCGCATCATTGTCGAGGCAGCCGCGACGACGCGCGAGAAGGGCCCCAAGCGCATCGGCCCCTTCGCGGTGCCCAAGGCCATGTCCTCGACGGCTTCGGCGACGCTCGCCACCTGGTTCAAGATCAAGGGCGTGAACTACTCGATCTCTTCGGCCTGCGCGACCTCGAACCATTGCATCGGCGTCGCCTACGAGACCATCCAGGCGGGACGGCAGGACGTCATCTTCGCCGGCGGCTGCGAGGATCTCGACTGGACGATGTCGAATCTCTTCGACGCCATGGGCGCCATGTCGAGCCGGTTCAACGACACGCCGGCCAAGGCCTCGCGCGCCTATGACGTCAACCGCGACGGCTTCGTCATCGCCGGCGGCGCGGGCGTCCTCGTCCTCGAGGAATTGGAGCATGCGAAGGCGCGCGGCGCGACGATCTACGGCGAGATCGTCGGGTTCGGCGCGACTTCGGACGGCTACGACATGGTGGCCCCCTCGGGCGAGGGCGCCGCGCGCTGTATGCGCCAGGCGCTTTCGGGCGTGAAGGCGCCGGTCGATTACATCAATCCGCACGCCACCTCGACGCCGGTCGGCGACGTCAAGGAGATCGAGGCCCTGCGCGAGGTCTTCGGCTCGGGCGAAAAATGCCCGCCGCTATCCGCCACGAAATCGCTGACAGGCCATTCGCTCGGCGCGACCGGGGTGCAGGAGGCGATCTATTCGCTCCTCATGATGCACAACGATTTCATCTGCGAGAGCGCGCATATCGAAGAGCTCGATCCGGACTTCGCCGACATGCCCATCGTGCGCGAACGCCGCGACGGCGTGAAGATCGGCTGCATCCTGTCGAATTCCTTCGGCTTCGGCGGGACCAACGCCACCATCGTCATCAAGCGGCTCGAGGCCTGATCAAGGCTCGTTTCGGGGGGAGTTTCAGCTTTGACCGGTCTGATGCAGGGCAAACGCGGCCTGATCATGGGCGTCGCGAACGACCATTCCATCGCCTGGGGGATCGCCAAGGCGCTCGCCGGACAGGGTGCCGAACTCGCCTTCACCTATCAGGGAGAGGCGCTCGGAAAGCGCGTCGGACCGCTGGCGAAGTCGCTCGGCTCCGAACTCGTCGCGCCCTGCGACGTGGAGGACCTCGCCTCCGTCGACGCGGTCTTCGCGCGGCTGGACGAGGCGTGGGACGGTCTCGACTTCGTCGTCCACGCCATCGGCTTCTCCGACAAGAACGAGCTGAAAGGCCGCTATGTCGACGCCACCACCCGCGAGAACTTCGCGCGCACGATGCTGATCTCCTGCTTCTCCTTCACGGAGATCGCCCAGCGCGCCGCCAAGCGCATGCGGCCCGGCGGCTCGCTGGTGACCCTGACCTACGCCGGCTCGACCCGCGTCATGCCCAATTACAACGTCATGGGCCTCGCCAAGGCCGCGCTCGAGGCGAGCGTGCGCTATCTCGCCAACGATCTCGGCCCCGACGGCATTCGCGTCAACGCCATCTCCGCCGGCCCCGTGCGCACGCTGGCCGGCGCCGGCATCGCCGACGCGCGACAGATGTTCGCCCATCAGAAGGTCAACGCGCCCCTGCGCCGCACGGTGACGATCGACGACGTCGGCGGCTCCGCGCTCTACCTGCTCTCGCCGCTCTCGAACGGCGTCACGGGCGAGATCCACTATGTCGATTCGGGCTACAACATCATCTCGATGCCGCGCGTCGAATTGCTCAAGGCTCAGGAATCGGCCGGCGTCACCGGCGACTGACCCGCGAAGCCGGCGCGGATCACGCGCCCGGCCTTTCGGCGCCCTTCGCCAGAAGGTCGCGGATCTCGGAGAGGAGCTTGATATCGGTCGGCTGCTCGGCGGAGGGCGCAGGCTTTTGCTCTTCGCGGTCCTTGAGGCGGTTGATCGCCTTGACCACGATGAAGAGCACCCAGGCGATGATCATGAAGTTGATCGCGATGGTGATGAAGTTGCCGTAGGCGAGCACCGCGCCCTGTTCGCGGGCGGCGTCCAGCGACGTCGCCGTGACCTCTCGCGAAAGACTGACGAAGTAATTCGAGAAGTCGAGGCCACCGGTAACGGCGCCGATGATGGGCATGAAAATGTCCGACACCATCGAATCGACGATCCGCGAGAAGGCGGCTCCGATGATGACGCCGATCGCCAGATCGACCACGTTGCCCCGAAGCGCGAATTTCTTGAACTCGTCGACCATGCTCATGACGCCCCTCCGATCATTACAAGACCAGTGAGCATCGCGCGGGGCGCTTTTCCAGGCAAGCGGAACGGAACGGGCGTCTCAGGGCGCGGGAACGCCGATGATCGCGATCCAGACCGCCGTGGAGAACATGGCGAGGACCGTCGTGAGGAACACGCAGCCCGAGGCGAGCGCGACGCCCTCCCGGTAGCTCTGCGCCAGCAGATAGGCGTTGACCCCGGTCGGGCAGGCGGCGAGCAGCACCGCGGTCGCGGCCCAGACCGGCGGCAGCGTTACGACATGGAAGACGAGCACGTAGACGATCGCCGGCTGGACCATCAGTTTCAGAACGGCCACGAGCGCCGGCATGCGCCAGCCCGCCTCAAGCCCGTAGCGAAAGAGCGCGACGCCCGTGGCGACGAGCGCGCCGGGAACCGCCGCGCCGCCTAGGATCTCCAAGAGCCGCCACAGCGGCGCCGGAAGGTCGAGGCCCGACAGCCGCATGGCCGAGCCGGCGAGAAGGGCGAGGATGATCGGGTGGCGGGCCAGCTTGCCCAGAATCCTGACGAAAGACGCCTCGCGACCCTCGAGCAACAGCGTCGCGGTCGTCAGCGTCACCGGAAGATGCACGCCGACCAGAAGGAAGAGCGGCGCTGCGGCGGCCGGCCCGTAGGCGGAGATGATGAGCGGCACGCCCACGAGGACGAGATTGGACTGCGCTGCCGAAAACCCCGTCACCACGGCGCCGGCATGGCCGTCGCCGGCGATGCGGCGCGAAACCTGGTCGGCGACGAGCCAGACAACGGCCAGCGCGAAGAAATAGACGCCCAGATAGGCCCACGGATCGACCTCCGGGATTTCGGAGCGGGCGATGGTCGCGAAAAGCAGCGACGGGATCGCCATCGTGAACACGAAGCGCGACAGGCTCTCGCCCATCTGGTCGTCGAGCACGCGGAAGAACCGCGCGCCGTAGCCGAGCGCGATCAGGCCGAAGACGGGGAAGACGATCGCGGCGGAGGCGAGCATGGAGGGTCCGGAATCAACGCGACACGTTCTGAGCCAGTCGCGTAGGCCCGCCCGCCTTTTCAATCAACTGGTCGATTTGCTGACGCTGGCTCTGGAATTCCGCAAGGGCGCGCCCGTCGAGCTCCCGGCTTCGCGGCACGCGGATCTTGAGAGGATCGACGAACTTGCCGTTGACGAGCACTTCGTAATGCAGGTGCGGACCAGTCGAGAGGCCGGTATTGCCGACATAGCCGATCACCTGTCCCTGCGTCACGCGCGTTCCCGCCTGGATGCCGGAGGCGAACCGGGACATGTGCGAATACGTCGTGACGTAGCCGTTGGTGTGCTGGATTTCGATGCGCCGGCCGTAGCCGCCGGACCATTCCGCCTTGATCACGCGGCCGTTGCCCGCCGCGAAGATCGGCGTGCCGGTGCGCGCCGCCCAGTCTACGCCAGTATGCATGCGCGCGTAGCGCAGGATCGGATGGCGGCGCATGCCGAAGCCGGACGTCATGCGACCCTCGGCGATGGGGGTGCGCATCAGGAACTTCTTGAGCGAGCGGCCGTCCGGATCGAAATATTCGATCGCGCCGTCGTCTGGCGAATGGAAACGGTAGACGCGCGAGGTCTGGCCGCCGATCGTAATCGCGGCGGAGAGGAGTTCTGGCGTCTCGCCCTCTTCGGCCGTCATGAACAGGTCGATCGAATCGCCAAGCCCGACACGGCGCTGGAAATCGAGATCGTAGGCGAAAATCTTGACGAGGTCCTCGACGAGGGCGCGCGACAGGCCGTGCTTGTAGGCGGTCTCGTAGAGGCTCTCGAAGAGGCGCGCGCCGGCGCGGCTGGAGCCGCCCGCCTCGTCCTCGACGGCCGTTGCCGCCTGCACGCCGCTCTCGTCCCGGAAATCGACCGGGGCGAACCGGCCGGCGTCGTCAGCCGCCGCGACCGCGACGACGCCGTTCTCCCCATAGGCGACGACGCGCAGAAGGCGGCGCGGATCGCCCGGCCGCGCGCCGGGCTCCACGAGCGCGCGCACGGCCAGCCCGGCGGGGATGTCGCCAAGGGCGGCGTCGCCGCCGATCGCGGCGACCGCTGCTTCCACACGGTCCGGCGCGAGCCCCTGCCCGTTCAGGACCTCCTGCAGGCTGCCGCCCGGGGGCAAGGTCAGCGCGAGTTCCTCGACGAGCCCGTCGACCGGGCGGCGGCGCAATTTTGCGACGGTCGAGACGTTTTCCGGAATGACCTGGACGTCGATGGCGTTGAACGGCTCGGCCGTCGACTGCGCGAAGGCGGACACGTCGCCGAAGGATCGCGGCCCCAGCGTGCGGCTGAGAAACGTCTGGGCCGGCAGCGCCGCGACGGAGCGGGCGCCGGAGCGGCGCAGAAGGGTGAGCTCCTCAGCCACCTGTGCGGCCGCTTCCTCGTCTGTGAGCGCCGGCGACACGGCGGCGGCGGGGTCGGCCCCCGAGAGCGCCCGTTTGCGGAAGGAGACTTCCGCCTCCTCGATTCGCGGGGCCTCCTCGGCGACGCGCTCGACCGAATCGCCCGCCATCAGGCGCAGCGGATCGAAACGCGGAATATCCGTCGCGTAACGGCCGCTCGTCTGGGAGAGGTTCGTGGCGATTCGCGTGAAACCTCGAATGCTGACGACTTCGCGATCGCCGACCCGTGTGGCCACGGGCGTGCGGAAGGTGCTGCGCGCGGCGACCGTGTAATCGGTTCGCACGAGCATGTCTTCCTTGCGCGCCGTCTCGCGACCGGCGTCGAGGGCAGGCGCCTCGACGGTGGCGGCTTTCGGCAGCTCTACGACCGTCGAACCGCCCTCGACCGCGACGTAAATCGCCGCGCCGAGCAGCGCCGACCCGGTGAGGGCGGTCAGGACGCTGCCGCAGAGCCATCGCAGGTTGACCACTCCGCGCCGGGCGCTTTCCGCTTGCGTCTCGCCCTTCAGGTCGAGCGGCGGCTCAAGGCCTATCGCGGCCTCGAAATCCAGCTGGGCGTCCCGGGCGACGCGGTTGCGAGGCGCGCCGGCTTTCGATCCAGACGTATGAATATCCTGCGCCATCAATCCACAATCGAGGTCGTCGGTCGGCGAGCAGAGGGGTTCGCTAGCGCGGGCGCCCCGACCCGGGCAACATGCCTTCTCGGCGCGCCGAAATCAACGCGCGCGCAGGCCATTACCAACGGGAACCCTGGACGGGCGAAGCGGACGCGTCGAGGGCGCGGCCGAGAGCATGATCGAGGACCTTCTTCATGAGGCTCGGAAGCGGCTCCTGCGCCAAAGCTGCGCGCTGCGTGAAGCGCATTCCCTCAGGGGCTTGAACATCCGCGGCGAGGCGGGCGTGGAAGACCGTCACTTCGAGGGGAAAGTGGGTGAAAACATGGCGCACCACGCCGGGCAACTTGCGCCAGCGCGCATCGAGCGGGGCGTCGAGGATCGCCTGCGAGAGCGGATAATCCGCCCTCCATTCGCTTCCCGGCGGCTCGGCCATGCTTCCGAGCAGGCCGCTCGCGGGCCGCGTTCGCAGGAGAATCGCCCCGTCCGACCGCTCGGCGACGAATGCCGCTCCCCGGCGCATCTCCCTCGCCCGCTTCTTTTCCTTGCGAGGATAAGTCTCCTGCGTGCCGGCCGCACGCGCCGCGCAGGCCGCCATCCACGGACAGAGCGCGCAGGCGGGGCGGCGCGGGGTGCAGATCGTCGCGCCGAGATCCATCAGCGCCTGCGCAAAATCCCCCGGCCGCGATTCGGGCACGAGCCCTCGCGCCGCCTCGCGGATGACGGGCTTTGAGCCGGGCAGCGGCGCCTCGATCGCGAAGAGCCGCGTCATCACGCGCTCGACATTGCCGTCGACGGCGGCGGCGGGAATGTCGAAGGCGATCGCCGCGACTGCGGCGGCCGTGTACACGCCGATTCCCGGAAGCGCCCGCAACGCCTCCTCGTCGGCGGGGAAGCGCCCGCCATGGCCCTCGATGACGGCCTTGGCGCAGGCGTGCAGATTGCGCGCGCGGGAATAGTAGCCGAGCCCCGCCCAGGCCTGCATCACGGCCTCCGACGGCGCCTCCGCCAGCGCCTCGACGGTCGGAAAGCGCGCGAGGAAAGCCTCGTAATAGGGCTTCACCGCCTGCACCGTCGTCTGCTGGAGCATGATCTCGGAGAGCCAGACGCGATAGGGATCGGGACGCTCGCCCGGCCGCGCGCGCCAGGGCAGGACGCGCCTGTGCCTGTCGTACCAGGCGAGGAGGTCGGCCGGATCGGGGTTCCGCGAGGCGGGGGAAGCGGGTAGCATGCGCCTCCTTTAACCGATCGCGCGGCGCTCTCCAATCAGACGGCGGCGCAGGGATCACAGGCGGATGGCGTTGCAGGGCGCATGGTGACGACCGGTCCCGACAATGGCGGCCCCCGCCGCCCCGCGAGCCGCAGCCTGGCGCTCGCCGAACTCGTCGACGGCTGCATGGCCGAGGCGCTGGCGCGGCAGGGATTCGCAGGCGCGGACGTCATCGCTTGCTGGGATGAGATCGTCGGCGAGCCCCTCGCCGCGCATAGCCAGCCCCTGCGCATGGACTGGCCCAAGCGCCGCGGCCCACGCGATCCGGAGGCGCGTCCGCAGCCCGCGACTCTCGTCGTGCGCGTGACGCCCGCCTTCGCGCTCGAACTGCAATACGCTTCGGCGCAGATCGTCGAGCGGGTGAACGCGCGCTACGGCTGGGCCTGCGTCGGGCGGATCGCGCTCAGACAGGGGGAAGTCGCCCGCCCGCCCGCGCGCGTCTCCGCGCCGCCGACTGTCGATCCGGAGGTGGCGCAGCGGGTCGCTACGCTCGTCGAGCCGATCGCCGATCCAGGCCTCGCCGACGCGCTATCCCGCTTCGGCCGCGCGGTGCTGCGCCCCGGAAAAGGCTGAGCCGAACACGAAAGCGTGACCGCAAAGGCCTAGTTTCTCCCTCGCTCTTGCCTCGACCGGCCCATCTTTGCCACAAGTCGCTGGCATTGGTTCGTAATGAACCGCCCCACCCGGCAGGCTAGGGCCACGCGACGACCCAACGGAGACGAAGAAGATCATGACTCACCGGCGTGACGTATTGACCATGATGGCGGGCGTCGGCCTCGCCGCCTTCACCCTCGGCCTCCCGGCCTCCGCGCAGCAGGCCCCCGCGGGCGAGACCGCGCCCTTGACCGAGATGGCCATCGGCGATCCCGACGCGCCGATCGAGATCATCGAATACGCCTCGCTGACCTGCTCCCATTGCGGCACGTTCCACAACACGACCTACCCGCTCCTGAAGGAGCGCTACGTCGAGACCGGCAAGGTCCGTTTCATCATCCGTGAATTCCCGCTCGACCCTCTGGCGCTGGGCGCCTTCATGCTCGCCCGCTGCGAGGAGGACAAATACTGGCCGATCATCGACATGCTCTTCGAGAAGCAGCGCGAATGGGCCTATGTCGATCGCCCGCTCGACGCGCTTGCGCAAATGATGCGTCAGGCGGGTTTTTCACAGGAAAAGTTCAAGGGCTGCTTGCGCGACGAGGCGGTCCATGACGGCATCATCGCGGTCCGGGCTGAAGGCGAGCGGCGAGGCGTGAACTCCACGCCGACCTTCTTCATCGACGGCGAACGCTATACCGGGGCGATGTCGATTGAGGAATTCGAGCGCATCCTCGCTCCCAAGATCGGGGGCTGAGCATTCGCGGCGCGGCGTCGTAGCCCGCGCCGCCGCCTCGCGCTCGCCCTCCGGCCGGAGGATTCGCGCGTGCAACTGACCCGCCTGCGCGTCATCGGGTTCAAGAGCTTCGTCGAGCCGACGGATATTCTGATCGAGCCCGGACTGACCGCGATCATCGGCCCCAACGGCTGCGGCAAGTCCAATCTCGTCGAGGCCCTGCGCTGGGTTATGGGCGAGAGCTCCTACAAGAGCATGCGCGCGTCCGGCATGGACGACGTGATCTTCGCCGGTTCGGGCGGACGAGCCTCCCGCAACGCGGCCGAGGTTGTCGTCACGATCGACAATTCCGACCGCACGGCCCCCGCCGCCTTCAACGATTCCGACCTTCTCGAGATCTCGCGGCGCATCGAGCGCGAATCGGGCTCGACCTACCGCATCAACGGCCGCGAAGTGCGCGCGCGCGACGTGCAGCTCCTCTTCGCGGACGCGGCGACGGGCGCGCGTTCGGCCGCCATGGTGCGACAGGGCCAGATCAGCGAAATCATCGCGGCCAAGCCGCAGGCCCGCCGACGCATCCTCGAAGACGCCGCCGGCATCGCCGGGCTGCACGCGCGCCGGCACGAGGCGGAGCTTCGCCTGCGCGCGGCGGAGGAGAACCTCCTGCGCGTCGAGGACGTGCTGGGCCAGATCGAGGGTCAGACGGATAGCCTGAAGCGCCAGAGCCGTCAGGCGGCGCGCTACCGCGCGGTTTCCGCCGAGATCCGCAAGCTGGAGGCTGCTTTACGCCTCATCGGCCTGCGCGACGCGCGAGAACAGGCCGCGCAGGCCGCCGCCGAAGCGAACGCGCTCGTGGCGCGCGTCGCCGAGCGGGCGCGCGAACAGGCGGAGGCCGCGCGCCTTCAGGCGATCGCGGCCCATGCGACGCCCGGCCTGCGCGAAGCCGAGGCCGCCGCGGCGGCGGCCTTGCAGCGCCTCGTGCTGGCGCGCGCCGAACTCGACAACGCGGAGAGCCGGGCGAAGGAGAAGACCGCCGCGCTTGAGCGCCGCCTCGTCGAACTCGATCGCGACAGCGCCCGGCAGGAGGCGTCCCGGCGCGACGCCTCGGCGACGATCACGCGGCTGCGCGCCGAGCAGGAGAGTCTTTCGGAGGGCGGCGAGGATACGCAGGCCGCCCGCGACGAGGCCACTGGACGGCTCGAAACCTTCGAAACGGCGCTGGCCGAGGCGGAATCCGCCTTCAACAAGGTCCAGTCGGAGGCTTCCGACCTCAACGCCCGGCGCGGCGCCTTCGAGCGGGCGGCGCGCGAGGAGGGCGAGCGGGCGGCGCGATTCGCGCGCGAGCGCGAAGATCTCGAAGCCCAGCTCGCCGCGCTCGCCGACGACGCCGGCATGGCTGCGCTCGACGCCCTGCGCGCCGAAGCGGAACGGCTGGAAGGCGACTGCGCGATCGCGGAGGAGCGCGCTTCCGCCGCCCGGGAGGCGCTCGCCGCGGCGCGCGAGGCGGAAGCGCGCGCCAGAGGCCCCCTCGCCGAGGCGGAGCGCCGGGCGCAACGGCTGGAAACGGAAGCCTCGACGCTGGCCAAGATCTTCGCAGCGCCCGGCGAAGCGGGTTTCGCGCCGATCCTCGACAGCGTCGCCGTCGAGCCCGGCTGGGAGATCGCATTGGGCGCGGCGCTCGGGGAGGATCTCGACGCAGGCCTCGATCCGAAGGCCCCCGCGCGCTGGTCGATCCTGCCCCGCGACGGCGATCCGCCGTTGCCCGCAGGCGCGACGCCGCTCTCCGAGCGCGTCGATACGCCCCCCGAACTGACGCGCGCGCTGGCGCAGATCGGCGTCGTGGAGCGCGATGCCGGGGCCGCGCTCCAGGGCGCGCTTTCGCCTGGACAGATCCTCGTGTCGCGCGAGGGCGACCTGTGGCGCTGGGACGGACTCGCCCGCGTCGCCGACGCTCCGACCGCCGCCGCGCGCCGCCTTGCGGAGCGCAACCGGCTCGGCGAGCTCGAGCGGGCGGCCGCGCAGGCCCGTGACGAGGCCGATCTCCTGCGCCGCGACCTCGATTTCGCGCAGGCCGCCGCCCGCGCCGCCGCCGGCGCCGAGGCGCAGTCGGTGGAGGGCGCCCGCGCCGCGCGCCGCGCCTTCGACGGCCAGCGCGAAAGGTTGGCGACGGCCGAGCGCGCGGCGGCCGAGCGAACGGCCCGGCGCTCCGGGCTGGAGGAGGCGCTGGCGCGAGTCGCGCGGAGCGAGGAAGATTCCCGTGAGCGCGCGGCGCAGGCCCGGGGGGAACTCGCCGGACTCCCCCCCGCGGATGCGCTGGAGCAGCGCCTGGCGCAATCCCGGCTGGCCGTCGCGCAGGCCCGCGCCGAGGCGGCGGAGGCGCGCGCGACGCTTCAGACGATCGTGCGCGAGGCCGAACTCGCTGCGGCGCGACGGCGCGCCGTCGCGCTCGAAATCGGCGACTGGAGCGAGCGCGCAGAGAATGCCGCGGCGAACCTCGAAGAGCTGATGGAGCGGATCGAGACGGCGCGCGAGGAGCTCGACGCGTTGCGCGCCGCGCCCGACGACTTCCTCCAGCGCCGCCGTCGCCTCATGGACGAGATCGCAACGGCGGAGGAGGCGAGGCGCGAGGCCGCCGACCGCCTCGCGCAGGGCGAGACGGCGCTGGCGGAGACCGATCGCGCCGCCCGCGCGGCGCTCGACGCGCTCGCGGCGGCGCGGGAGGCGAGCGCCGGAGCGCAGGCTCGGCTCGAAGCCATGCGCGCCCGCGAGGAGGAGATCGCGCGCGCGATCGCTGAGGATTTCGGCGTCGATCCGTCCGGCCTGCACACCCTCGCCGGTCTCGATCCGGGCCGGGACCCGCCGGATGCGGCCCAAACCGAAGCCCGTCTCTCCGCCCTGCGCTTCGACCGCGAGCGGCTTGGCGCCGTGAACCTGCGCGCCGAAGACGAATTGCGCGAGATCGAGGAGAAGCGCGACGCGCTGACGGGCGAGCGCGACGATCTCGTCGAGGCGATCAAGCGCCTGCGGCAGGCGGTGGGCAGCCTCAACCGCGAGGGCCGCGAGCGGCTGCTGGCCGCTTTCGAAGTGGTCAACGGCCATTTCCGCAACCTGTTCACGACGCTGTTCGGCGGCGGCGAGGCGGAATTGACCCTCGTCGATTCGGACGATCCGCTGGAGGCCGGGCTCGAAATCCTCGCCCGTCCGCCCGGCAAGAAGCCGCAGATCATGACGCTGCTTTCGGGAGGAGAGCAGGCGCTGACGGCCACCGCCCTGATCTTCGCCGTGTTTCTGACCAATCCCTCGCCGATCTGCGTGCTCGACGAGGTCGACGCTCCGCTCGACGACGCCAATGTCGAGCGCTATTGCGACCTGCTCGACGAAATGGCCCGCGCGACGCGCACGCGCTTCATCATCATCACCCACAATCCCATCACCATGGCGCGGATGGACCGGCTGTTCGGCGTCACCATGGCCGAGCGCGGCGTGTCCCAGCTCGTCTCGGTCGATCTGGAGCGCGCGGAACGTCTCGCCGAGGCCGGCTAATTCCGCGACGCCGGCGCCGCAATGCGGCGTAGTTTTCGAAAATCGCCGTTTTCTTGAATATTTTCAGATGTTTATATGATTTCCGGCGCTCCTTGACAGGGTATCGCGGCGACAATATGGTGCGCCCGGCTTACGAGGCCCGGGTTTCATCGTTTTCTCCCGCCGCGACGGTTCCATAATGGTTGATCCGAAACGGCCCGATAACGGCGATTCCGGGAAGTCTCCGAACGACGAAGCCGACCTGTCGACGAGGCTCGAACGCCTCGATTCCCGTCTGGGAGAGATCTCGGAAGGGCGCGCCGGCGCGCAGAAGGATCGCGCGCGGGCGGCGAGCAACACCAGTGGTCTCGGCCAGGCTTTCAGGCTTTCGGCCGAGTTCATCTCCGGCGTGATCGCCGGCGGGCTGCTCGGGTGGCTGATCGACAGGTTGCTCGGCACGTCGCCATGGGGGCTTCTCGTTTGCATGCTTCTCGGCTTCGGCGCCGGCATGCTCAACATGCTGCGCGCCTCCGGGGAGTTGAAACGCGACGCGTCCTCGGCTAGTTCCCCGGGCGACGCAACCAAGCCTGGGCGCGGCCCGAACGACAAGTGACTGACGACTGACGACTCTCGGGACGAACGCAAAAGTCCAGCACCAAGGACCACGACACGATGGCGAGCCCTCTCGATCAGTTCATCATCAAGCCGATCGCCACGTTCGGCCAGATCGGCGATTCGCCGATCGCCCTGACGAATTCGGGCCTCCACATGATCGGGATCGTCGGCTTCATCGTCGGCGCGATGCTGATGTCGACGCGCCAGGCCGCGCTCGTTCCCGACCGCTGGCAGGCTGTCGCCGAAACGCTCTACGAATTCGTCGCGAACATGCTTCGCGACGCGACCGGCAAGGACGGCATGCGCTTCTTCCCGCTGGTCTTCTCGCTGTTTCTTTTCGTGCTCGTCGCGAATCTGCTGGGCATGGTTCCGGGCGCTTTCACCGTGACGAGCCACATCATCGTGACCTTCGCGCTCGCGGCGCTCGTCATCGGCACGGTCGTCATCTACGGCTTCGTGAAGCACGGCTTCCGTTTCCTCGGCCTCTTCGTCCCGTCGGGCGTGCCGGTCTGGCTCCTGCCGTTCATCACGGTGATCGAGATCATCTCCTTCCTGTCCCGTCCGATCTCGCTGAGCCTTCGCCTCTTCGCGAACATGCTCGCCGGACATATCGCCCTCAAGGTCTTCGCAGGCTTCATCGTGTCGCTGCTCGCGGCCGCCGGCGCGGCCTCCATCCTCGCTCCGCTGCCCCTCCTGATGACCATCGCCATGGTGGCCTTCGAGATCTTCGTGGCGGGTCTGCAGGCTTATGTGTTCACGGTTCTGACCTGCATCTACCTCAACGACGCGCTGCATCCCGGCCACTGAGACCGGCGCATTCGTCCAGTTCCAACCTCTCTTCGGATAGACGCTCAAGGAGTTAAAAATGGATCCGGTTACCCTGGCCGCCTCGGCCGACGCCTACAAGTTCCTCGGCGCCGGCCTCGCCTGCATCGGCATGGGCCTCGCCGCCATCGGCGTCGGCAACATCTTCGGCAACTACCTTTCGGGCGCCCTGCGCAACCCGTCGGCGGCCGACGGCCAGTTCGCCCGCGCCTTCATCGGCGCCGCCCTCGCGGAAGGTCTGGGCATCTTCTGTCTGGTCGTCGCGCTGGTCCTGCTCTTCGGCTGATCCGCATCCGGTCTTTCCGGGCGATCAGATTAGGAATCTGCGAGCCGGGCCCCATGGTCCGGTTCGCTTGCACAGGGTGACGGCACGATGGCGATCGACATCAGCATTGTCGTAGCGGACGCCTCGGCGGAGGGGGTATTCCCCCCGTTCGAGACGACCACCTTTCTGTCGCAGCTGATCTGGCTCGCGATCACGTTCGGCGTGCTCTACACGCTGATGGCCCGCCTCATCGCCCCGCGCCTGCACGGCATCATCGAGACCCGCGAGGTGACCGTCGCCCGCGATCTCGAAACCGCCGCCACGGCCAAGAAAAAGGCCGCAGACGCCGGCGAGGCTTACGAGAAGGCGCTGGCGGAAGCCAAGGCCAAGGCGCAGGCCCTCGCCCAGAAGACACGCGACAAGCTCGCCGCCGAAAGCGACGAGAAGCGCACGAGCCTCGAGGCCGACCTCGCGGCCCGCCTTGCGACCGCGGAGAAGACCATCGACGCCCGCAAGCGCGAAGCGATGGGCAATGTCCGCGGCATCGCCGAGGATACCGCGACGGCCATCGTCGAGCGGCTGATCGGGGCCGCCCCGCCTGAGGGCGCCGTATCCGCCGCGCTCGACGCCGCCGGCGAACGCTGAGGAGGACCACAAAATGTCGGGAATTCTCGCAAGCACGTATTTCTGGACGGCGCTCTCCACGGCGATCCTGTTCTACATCCTGCACCATTACGGCGTCTTCGGCATCATCGGCAGGGCCCTCGACCGCCGGGCCGAGCGCATTTCGAGCGAACTGGCGGAAGCGCGGCGCCTGCGCGCCGAGGCCGAGGCGCTGCTGCTCGAATACGAACGCAAGCGCGAGCGCGCCGAGGGCGAGGCCGCCGAGATCGTATCCGCCGCCCGCGAGGAGGCCGAGCGCATCTCGAAGGACGTCGAGGCCCGCCTGAAGGAATACATCGCCCGCCGCACCGCTTCCGCGGAGGCCAAGATCGCCCAGGCCGAGGAGCAGGCTGTCGCCGATGTCCGCAACGCCGCCATCGCCGCGGCCATCTCCGCGTCGGAAACGGTTTTGCGCGGTTCGGTCCAGGGCAAGACGGGCGAAGATCTCGTCCGCAAGGGGCTCGGCGACGTTCGCACGCGCCTGAGCTGAATGCTCCGGCTTCAGGCCGGGAGTTACGATTTCGAGAAACGGCCGTGTCCCCGACGCGGCCGTTTTCTTGTGCGCGGAGAAGGGCCGAAAAAGAAAAAAGGGCCGCCTGTGAGGGCGGCCCAAGTCTAGGGAGGAAACGCCCCGGAGGGCGGTGGGCTCCGCGACACCGCCGCGTTACCGCACTGCATCAATATAGAGGGCGCCCGCTTTTGCGCCAAGGCCAAAAGGTCAGCACATCTGCCTGTTATTGCGCCGCAGCGCCCGAATACCCGTCATCCGCCGCTTGCGCGTCCTCCCCGAATCTGGGCGATATCATCCCATGCAGGAGCCGGCGGAGAACCCTTGCGATCTGGACGCGCTGTTTGCTGCGGCGGCCGGGGCGCGCGAACGCGCCTATGCGCCGTATTCGCGTTTTCCAGTCGGCGCGGCCCTGCGCGACGAGGCGGGGCGCATCCATGTCGGCTGCAACGTCGAGAACGCAGCCTACCCCTTGGGCGCCTGCGCCGAAGCCAACGCGATCGCCGCGATGATCTGCGCCGGCGGATCACGCATCCGGGACGTCGCCATTCTCGGCGCTCTGGACGCAGAGACCCCGCCCTGCGGCGGCTGCCGCCAGCGCCTCGCGGAATTCGCCGATGCGCGCACGCGGGTGCATCTGCGGGCCGGCCCGACCGGACCGATCCGCAGCTTCGCCCTTTCGGATCTCCTGCCCGTCGCTTTCGGGCCGCGCTCGCTCGACCGGGAAATCCCGGAATGAAGGCCTCCATCGGCCGCGTCGCCACAGCCGCGCAGGCTCTCGGCGAAGCCGGGTTCGGCGGCGGCTACGCCTGCGCGATCGCACTCGGCACAGGGCTCGGCGCCGTCGTCGAGGCTCTGGAGATCGAGCGCATGATCGCCTACGCGAATGTCCCGCATTTTCCCGCTTCCGGCGTCTCGGGCCATAAGGGCCGCCTCGTCGCAGGACGCCTCGCCGGCCGCCGCGTGCTGATCCTGGAAGGCCGGTCGCATTACTACGAGACGGGAGACGCCGCCGCCATGCACGTTCCGTTGGGCGCGATCGCGGCGCTTGGCGCTCCCGTTCTCATGCTCACCAACGCCGCCGGCTCGACGCGCCCGGAAACGCGTCCAGGCGCTCTCGTCGCGATCGCCGACCACATCGCCTTTTCGGGGCTCAATCCGCTGATCGGCGAGACGGACGATCGGCGCTTCGTCCCGATGACCAACGCCTATGATCCGGCCCTGCGGGCGCTTTTGCGCGACGCCGCCGGCGCGATC
Source organism: Salinarimonadaceae bacterium (assembly GCA_007693435.1). GTDB lineage: Bacteria > Pseudomonadota > Alphaproteobacteria > Rhizobiales > Beijerinckiaceae > Saliniramus. The sequence continues at coordinate 41,082 of REDO01000044.1, forward strand.
GGCGAGCCGATCGAAGAGGGGGTCTACATGTGGTTTTCCGGCCCCTCCTTCGAGACGCCGGCGGAAATTCGCATGGCGCGGGCGCTCGGCGCTGATCTCGTGGGCATGTCGACGGTCCCCGAGGCCATTCTGGCGCGCTTCTTCGGATTGCGCGTCGCGGGCGTCTCCGTCGTCACCAACATGGCGGCGGGGATCGGGGACGGGTCTCCCTCCCATGCGGAGACGAAGGCCGTCGCGGGCGAGACCGGCGGGCGACTCGCGCGGCTTCTCGACGCCTTCGTCGCGCGCCTGCCCGAAACGGAGACTGCGCCGTGACGCTGCTGCCGCAGGAGATCATACGCCGCAAGCGCGACGGGCTCGATCTCTCCGACGAGGAGATCGCGTGCTTCGTCGCGGGAATCGCCGATGGCGGGATCGCCGACGCGCAGGTCGGCGCCTTCGCCATGGCCGTGTTCCTGCGCGGCCTCTCGGTCGGGGAGCGCGTGGCGCTGACGCAGGCGATGACGCGCTCGGGCGAGATTCTGGCCTGGGACCTGCCCGGCCCCGTCCTCGACAAGCACTCGACGGGCGGGGTGGGCGATTGCGTCTCGCTCGCGCTCGCTCCGGCCGTCGCCGCCTGCGGCGGCTTCGTGCCGATGATCGCCGGCCGCGGGCTCGGCCATACCGGCGGCACGGTCGACAAGCTGGAGGCGATCCCGGGTTACGACACGCGGCCCGATCCGGCGCGGATGCGCGCGGTCGTGCGGGAGACCGGCTGCGCCATCGTGGGTCAAAGCGCCGCGCTCGCCCCGGCGGACCGGCGCCTCTACGCCATCCGCGACGTGACGGGCACGGTCGAATCGCTTGATCTCATCACGGCCTCGATCCTCTCCAAGAAGCTCGCGGCCGGGCTCGACGCCCTCGTCATGGACGTCAAATGCGGCTCGGGCGCCTTCATGGCGAGCCTGCCGGAGGCGCGGGAGCTTGCGCGAAGCATCGTCGACGTCGCCAACGGCGCCGGCCTGCGGACGCGCGCGCTGATCACCGACATGAACGAGGCGCTGGCGCCCGCCGCCGGCAACGCGCTCGAAGTCGCCTACGTGATCGATTATCTCGCCGGCCGGCGCCGCGACGCGCGGTTCCACGGCGTCACGACGGCGCTCGGCGGCGCGATGCTGGCGCTCGGCGGGCTATCGGAGAACCCTGAGGCGGGCGCGCGGCTGATCGCGGAGGCGATCGAATCGGGCCGCGCGGCCGAATGCTTCGCGCGCATGGTCGCGGGTCTGGGCGGCCCCGCCGACCTGATGGAGCGCCCTGACGCGCATCTCGCTCGCGCGCCGGTCGCACTCGCGGTGAAGGCGCGGCGGGCCGGTCTCGTCGCGGGCGTCGAGACACGCGCCCTCGGCCTCGCAATCGTGGCGCTCGGCGGCGGGCGCTCGGCGCCGGAGGACAAGATCGACCACGCGGTCGGCGCATCCGCGCTTGCGGAGATCGGCGTGAGCGTCGATGCTGGCGACGCGCTTGCGATCGTCCATGCGCGCGACCGGGAGACGGCGGAAGCCGCCGCGCGCGCGATCGCCGGCGCCTACATGATCGCCGATGCGCCGGCGCCGCCTCACCCCTTTGTCGTCGAGGTGGTGGAGCCGTCGTCGTCGGAACCGAAAACGAGGATGGAAGAACAGTGACATTGCTTGTCGCGCTCAGCGGATGGGATTGCGAAGTCTGGGCGGAGCGCTTCCGAAGCCTCCTGCCCGATCGCGACGTCGTGGCCCTCGGCGAGCCGTTCGACCGGCGCGAGGTGCATTACGCGGTCTCCTGGAAGCACCCGCCGGGGGCGCTCGCCGGACTACCCAATCTCGCGGCGATTTTTTCGCTGGGCGCGGGCGTCGACCACCTGTTGAACGACGATCGCCTACCCGACGCGCCCATCGTTCGCATCGTCGATCCGGACCTGACCGGGCGGATGAGCGAGTACGTCGTTCTCCACGCCCTGATGCATCTGCGACAGCAGCCGCGCTACATTGCGCAGCAGCGTAAAGCTCTCTGGGATGACGACCGCTTTCAGCCCTCCGCCCGCGAGGTGCGGGTCGGGGTGATGGGCCTCGGGGAACTGGGGCGCGACGCCGCGCGCAAGCTCGCCATCATGGGCTTCGACGTCGCCGGCTGGTCGCGCAGACCCAGGCAGGTCGACGGTATCGCCTCCTATTCCGGCGCCGACGGGCTCGACGCGTTCCTCGCGCGCACGGACATCCTCGTCGTCCTCCTGCCGCTGACCGACGCGACGCGCGGCATCCTGAACGAGGATCTGTTTTCGCGGCTCGCGCAGGACGGCCGGCTCGGCGGCCCGGTCCTGATCAACGCGGGGCGCGGCGGGCTTCAGAACGAGGCCGACATCCTGCGCGCGCTGGACGAGGGCAAGCTGAAGGCCGCGAGCCTGGACGTTTTCGTGGAAGAGCCGCTGCCGCCCGATTCCCCCTTCTGGGCGCGCGAAGACGTTATCGTTACTCCCCATAACGCCGCCATGAGCGCGCCCGACGCCATCGCCGGGCAGATTGCGCAGCAGATCCGCAACTTCGAGGCGGGCGAGCCCCTGCTCAACGTGGTCGACCGGGCGCTCGGCTATTAAGGCGCGCGGCTGCGGCCGCGCGGGATCGAGCTGCGCCGGCGCGAGCCAGATGCAGCGCAACATCGCCCTGACGTCGGGGCGGCGCAGATCCTCGAGCCGGATGCGGAACCGGGCGCGGTCGGGAAAGGGCGCGTAGCGCTCCGCGAGCCCCGAGAAATCGGCGTAGACGTCGATCACCCGGCCGACGTCGCAGACGAGGAGGAAGGGCGGCGGCCCGTGTGATTCCGGCAGCGAGCGCGCATATTGCTCCGCCTGCCGACGACCGACCCGCATCATGTCCCGCCACCCCGCCCGCGAGGGACGGTCGAAGCGCATCCGGCTCTGCTTGGCCTCAAGCACGAAACAGCCGCGCCTGTAGAGATCGATACGCCCCTGCGAAGCGCCCCGGCCGCGAGAGCGCATCACCGCGCGCTCGAATACGTAATCGTTGCGATCGTGCGTCGCATCGGCCGGTTCCGGCTCCGGGAGCCCGAGCACGCGGCACAGACCGATCAGGAAAAGTTGATAGTTCGCACGTTCCTGTCCGCCCTCGCGGCCGATCCAGCGGGACACGAAGGCGTCGATGCTTTCGGCGTCATGTCCGGGGACGCTGCTGAACTGCATTGGTCGAGAATAACGACTTCTGCACGCGATGTCGACAATTTTGCATTCCAGGCGTGTATGGCCTTACCCAATTGCAACCTTTGACTTCAAAGACTTCCGCCGGAAATCTCGATCTGGGTGACGAAATCGACCGCCTCCTCCATCGCGACATCGACGTGCAGGACGATAGTTCCGCCGCGAGCAGTGCGCAGCATGTCGATCGCCGTGACGAAGCGCGGAGCCGCCACGAAGACGTCGAAACGGTGCTCTTCGCGCGAGGAGACCCCGAAATAGTCGCCGCGGATCGCGTCGAAGCGCTCCGGCCAGTTTCGCGCCTGGGAGCGCAGCTGCGCCAGCGTCGCGCCCCAGAGCGTCACCTCGACATGGCCGAGATCATGCGGTCCCTGCGCGTCGTCGAGCACGCCGAGGCCGGTCACCTTGGCGACCCCGGAATCGATCGTGCCCGTCATCACGAAATCGAAGGCGAAGGTCTCGATCCGGACCCGGATGACCCGCTTTTCACGCTCGCTCATGCTGCCGCTCCCGCTGCTCTTCCCGCGCCGCCCGCTTCGGTGCGCAGCCACGCCTCGCCGCAGGCCTTGGCGAGATCGCGCACGCGCAGGATATAGCTCTGGCGCTCGGTCACCGAAATGACCCCGCGCGCGTCGAGCAGGTTGAAGGCGTGGCTCGCCTTGACGCATTGATCATAGGCCGGCAGCACCATCTCGTGGGTCTCGCCCTTGTCGCCGGCCTGAAGATAGGCGCGGCAGGCGTTCTCCGCGTCGCGGAACTGGCGAAACAGCATCTCGACGTCGGAATGCTCGAAATTGTGCCGGGAATATTCCTTCTCGGCCTGGAGAAACACGTCGCCATAGGTGACGCGCTCCGCGCCGTCGAGGCCGTTGAAATTGAGATCGTAGACGTTCTCGACGCCCTGCACGTACATGGCGAGGCGCTCCAGACCATAGGTCAGTTCGCCCGAGACCGGCGCGCATTCGAAGCCGAGCACCTGCTGGAAATAGGTGAACTGCGAGACCTCCATCCCGTCGCACCAGCATTCCCAGCCCAAGCCCCAGGCGCCGAGCGTCGGGCTCTCCCAATCATCCTCGACGAAGCGCACGTCGTGCAGCGCCGTGTCGACGCCGATGGCGCGCAGGCTCTCCAGATAGAGGTCCTGGATGTCGGGCGGGCTGGGCTTCAGGATGACCTGGAACTGGTAATAGTGCTGGAGCCGGTTCGGATTCTCGCCGTAGCGCCCGTCCTTGGGCCGCCGGGAGGGCTGGACATAGGCCGCGCGCCAGTCGCGGGGGCCGAGCGCGCGCAACGTCGTCGCCGGATGGAAGGTACCCGCGCCGACCTCCATGTCGTAGGGCTGGAGGATGACGCAGCCGCGCTCCGCCCAGAAGCGCTGGAGCGTCAGGATCAGCCCCTGAAACGAGCGCTTGGGGTCCATATTCGCGGCGATGGCGGACATCTCGGGATTTCCTCGGACGGCGTGATCGGAAAGACGGCGCACCCTTAATTCCGGCGGGCTTCAAGTCAAGGAGCCGCGCGCGCCACGCGGGCGGCGCAGAACTTGAACTCGGGGATCTTGCCGAAAGGGTCGAGCGCGGGATTGGTGAGCAGGTTCGCCGCCGCCT
>REDO01000152.1 GCA_007693435.1 Salinarimonadaceae bacterium
AGGCGCGACGACGCGAGGGGCCTAGAAGTTTCCCCGTGCCGCCTCCGCCAGGATCATCTTGTCGAGCGTGAGATCGGACACGGCGCGTCGCAACCGCGCGTTCTCCGCCTCGAGATCCTTTAACCGCTTCACCTGATCCGACTTGAGCCCGCCGTACTCTTGGCGCCAGCGATAGTACGTGACCTCCGTCACGGCGATTGCGCGGACGGCATCGGCGACGGACTGCCCCTGCGAAACCAGCACATCGACCTGACGCAGCTTGGCGACGATCTCTTCGGGTTTGTGGCGCTTCTTCGGCATTGGGTCCTCCTGATTGTCAAAAGACATACTTCAAGATGGACCAGTTCAAAGGGGGTGGATCAGGCCGGGAGATCGTCTACGGCGTGCGGCCGAAAAATTTCGATATGGCCGAGGATGCGCCGGCGCGCGCGACGGTCGATGTCGTCGAGCCGACCGGAGCGGAAACCTTCGCCTATTGCCACCTCGGCGGGCATCCGATCTGTATCCAGTTCGAGGATTACCTTCAGCTGGAACCTGGCAGCAAGATCGGCGTCGCGCCGATTCTGGAGCGGGTCTGCCTGTTTGATCCGGTTACGGGTGACCGGATCGGATAAGGACGAGGGCCATGGGAAAGCCGAGTTTCGTTCTCATCTTCAGCGATCAGCAGCGGTGGGATTCGCTTGGCTGTTACGGCAACGTCTTCACCCACACGCCGCATCTCGATCGCTTCGCGAAAGCGGGCGTACGTTTTGACGCCTGCGTCACCCCCTGGCCGCTCTGCACCCCCGCGCGCGCCTCGCTATGGACCGGGCTCTATCCGCACGCGCACGGGATCACCGGCAACGTCTATGACGCGCGCGACGCCCTGGCCGAGCGCCGCGAGCCGAGCCCGACCTTGTTCGAGCGCCTCGCCTCGGCTGGGTATCGCAACGGCTATGTCGGCAAATGGCATCTGGGCAGCGAGCGGCCTCAAGGCATCGATGACTGGGACAGTTTCAATTCGCTCGGCGGGCACTGGGTCGATGCGGATGAAGGGGGAACCGAAACGGTCTACCGGCCCGAAGCCGAAATCGACAAGGCGCTCGCGTTCCTGCGCGCGAGCGAGGCCGATTCTGCGCCGTTCAGTCTCACTATATCGCTCTACCCGCCCCACGATCCTTTCACCGCGCCGCCCGAGGCTTTCGCGCATTACCGGGGGAAGGGCATCCCCTTCGCCGGATACTACGCGGCGGTCACCGCGGTCGATTCCGTCGTCGGACGCCTGCTTGACGCCATCGAGAACCATCCGAGGCGCGACGATATCGTCGTTCTCTATTTCTCGGACCATGGCGAGAGCTTCTTCTATCGCTGCCACATCAGCCACAAACGGACCTGCCATGAGGAAGCCATTCGTGTTCCGCTCATAATCGGCGGCGGCCGCAACCATGTTTCCGGTGAACATACGGTGGCCATGCCGGTCAATCTGGTCGATGTGACGCCGACCTTGTGCGATCTCGCCGGAGCGCCGTGCGAACCCGGGATTCATGGCCGCAGCCTCGCGCCCTGGCTGCGCGGGCGAAGCCCGGCCGACTGGCGGACGGACTCGTATGTCCAGAACATCCGCCCGCGCGCCCAGGAGATCATTTCGCTCGATCCGCTCGACGTCCGGGTGGTCGGACCGTTCGCCGAGCGCTGCATCCGCACGAGCGAATGGAAACTGGTGCTCAGCGACGGCGGCGCGCATGCGCTCTACGACCTCGTCGCCGATCCCGAGGAGGAACTGGATCTCTACGGCGCGCCGCGCGCCGACGAGCACAATCGATACCGCAACATTCCCGACACCTCGGATGTCGTGCGCGGGCTGGCGCAACGGCTCGTCGAACGCGCGGCGGCGATCGGCGACGATCTCGGCGTGAGGCTGGCCGAAAAGGCGCTTTCCGCTCCCATCGCCGCACATGATTGGGGGCCGGCGCCCGCTGAGACGGAATAGGCGAAACCCGGCGCGAGCCTCACCGGATGCGCCGCGAGCGAACGAGGCAATGATGAAGGCCGTCATCTGTAACGCGCCGGGCGATCTGGAACTCGTTGAACGGGATGAACCGGTCGCCGAGCCGGGATCGGTTCTGGTGCGTATCCGCCGCGTCGGGATTTGCGGGACGGATATGCACATTTTCCAGGGCAAGCACCCCTATCTCGCCTATCCGCGCATCATGGGGCACGAATTATCGGGCGAAATAGCCTCCCGCCCGCGCGATCCTCGCCTGCGCGAAGGCCAACGCGTCTATATCAACCCCTATATCGCCTGCCAGTCCTGCCATGCCTGCCGCCGGGGCCGTCCCAATTGCTGCATGAAGGTCGAAGTTCTGGGCGTGCATCGCGATGGTGGGATGGTGGAGCTGCTCGCCGTGCCGGAGCGCAACGTCTTCTCGGCGGAGGAGATCGACATCGACGCGGCGGCGATGGTCGAATTCCTCGCCATCGGCGCTCATGCGGTCGCCCGCAGCCAGATGCAGCAAGGCGAGCGCGTTCTCGTCGTCGGCGCGGGCCCCATCGGGCTGGGAGTCATGCTGTTCGCGCAGCTCGCCGGGGCTCAAGTGACAGCGCTCGATCTGCGCGCCGAACGCCTCGAATTCGCCCGTGACACGATGGGGATCGAGAACGCCGTCCTGGCCGGGGCGGGAGCCGAGGCTGCGCTCGCCGCCCTCACCGACGGGAATTTTTTCG
>REDO01000186.1 GCA_007693435.1 Salinarimonadaceae bacterium
TTCGACCTGCGTCGCCTGCGGCGAATGCGTCGCGGCATGCCCGACGGGGGCGCTGATGCCGAAATCGATCCTCGATCCGGTGACGCAAGCCGGCACCCGCGCGGTGGAGCGTGAAGTCGCCTCCGTCTGCCCCTATTGCGGCGTCGGCTGCCAGATCAGCTATAAAATCCGCGACGGCGAGATCGCCTATGTCGAGGGGCGCGACGGGCCGGCCAACGAGAACCGGCTCTGCGTGAAGGGCCGCTTCGGCTTCGATTACGTCACGAGCCCGCAGCGCCTTACCCGCCCGCTGATCCGGCGCGAGGACGCGCCGAAGGGCATGGATGTCGATCCGGGAAATCCGCTCACCCATTTTCGCGAGGCGAGCTGGGAGGAGGCGCTGGCGCGCGCAGCCGGGGGGCTCGCCCACGCCGCCGATCGCCACGGCGGCGAGGCGGTGGCCGCTTTCGGTTCGGCCAAGTGCTCCAACGAGGAGGCCTACCTCTTCCAGAAGCTCGTGCGCGAGCGCTTCCGCCACAACAACATCGACCATTGCACGCGGCTCTGCCACGCCTCCTCCGTCGCGGCGCTGATGGAGGGGATCGGCTCGGGCGCGGTGACGGCGCCCTTCACCGACGCGCTGAAAGCCGACGTGATCATCGTCATCGGCGCCAATCCGACGGAGAACCACCCCGTCGCCGCGACCTATTTCAAGCAGGCGGCGAAGAAGGGCGCGAAGCTCGTCGTTATGGACCCGCGCGGCCACGCCCTGAAGCGCCACGCCTCGCACATGATCCAGTTCCGCCCCGGAGCGGACGTGGCGCTCCTCAACGCGATGATGCATGTCGTCGTCGCCGAGGAGCTCTACGACCGGCAATATGTCGCCGCGCACACGGAAGGTTTCGAGCGCCTTCGCGATCATCTGGCGGCCTATGCGCCGGAAGTGATGGCGCCCGTCTGCGGGATCGCGGCGGGGCGCATCCGCGAGATCGCGCGGCTCTACGCGCGGGCCGAGCGCGCCATGATCTTCTGGGGCATGGGCGTCTCGCAGCATGTGCACGGCACGGACAACGCGCGCTGCCTGATCTCGCTGGCGCTCATGACCGGCCATGTCGGGCGCCCCGGCACGGGGCTGCATCCGCTTCGCGGCCAGAACAACGTGCAGGGCGCCTCCGACGCCGGGCTGATCCCGATGTTCCTGCCTGATTACGGGCGCGTCTCGGATGATGCGGCGCGCGAGCGCATCGAGGCGCTCTGGGGCTTTCCGGTCTCGCCGCGGCCCGGCCTCACCGTCGTCGAGATCATGGACGCGATCCATGCGGGCGGGGTGCGCGCCATGTATGTCATGGGCGAGAACCCGGCCATGTCCGATCCCGACGCGGCGCATGCGCGCGAGGCGCTGGGCAAGCTCGAACACCTCGTCGTGCAGGACATCTTCCTGACCGAGACCGCGATGTTCGCCGACGTCGTGCTGCCGGCTTCCGCATGGCCGGAGAAGACGGGGACCGTCACCAACACCAACCGGCAGGTGCAGATGGGCCGCGCGGCGCTGGCGCTTCCGGGCGAGGCGCGCGAGGACTGGGCGATCGTGGTCGCGATGGCGCGCGCGCTCGGCCTCGACTGGGCTTACGCGCATCCGCGCGAGGTTTTCGCCGAGATGGCCCAGGCCATGCCGTCTCTCGCCAACATCACCTGGGAGCGGCTGGAGCGCGAGGACGCGGTGACCTATCCCTGCCCGGCGCCCGACGCGCCCGGTGAGGCGGTCGTCTTCGGCGAGGGCTTTCCGCGCGTGGGCGGGCGCGGGCTCTTCGTTCCGGCGCAAGTCACCGACGCGGCCGAGCTGCCCGACGCGGAATATCCGCTCATCCTCACGACCGGCCGCCAGCTCGAACATTGGCACACGGGCGCCATGACCCGGCGCGCGAGCGTCCTCGACGCGCTGGAGCCCGCGCCGAGCGCGAGCTTCAATCCGAAGACGCTCGATCGTTTGGGCCTCGCGCCCGGCGAGCGCGTGACGGTGGAGACCCGGCGCGGCGCTATCAATCTCGCCGCCCGCGCCGATCCCGCGCTTCAGGACGACATGATCTTCATCCCCTTCGCCTATGTGGAGGCGGCGGCGAACCTGCTCACCAATCCCGCGCTCGACCCTTTCGGCAAGATCCCGGAATTCAAGTTCTGCGCCGCCCGCATCGCGCGCGCCGAGCCTCCAAGCGCCGCCTTGACTTGATGCGCCCCGGAATTAAGGGTGCGCCGTCGCAGGAAAAGCCATCCGAGGGAATAGAGATGTCTGCAACCGCCGCGAATATGGACCCGAAGCGCTCGTTTCAGGGCCTGATCCTGACGCTTCAGCGCTTCTGGGCGGAGCGCGGCTGCGTCATCCTCCAGCCCTATGACATGGAGGTCGGCGCGGGCACCTTTCATCCGGCGACGACGCTCCGCGCGCTCGGCCCCCGCGACTGGCGCGCGGCCTATGTGCAGCCCTCCCGGCGGCCGAAGGACGGGCGCTACGGCGAAAATCCGAACCGGCTCCAGCATTACTACCAGTTTCAGGTGATCCTCAAGCCGAGCCCGCCTGACATTCAGGATCTCTATCTGGAGAGCCTGCGCGCGATCGGCATCGACACCGCGCTCCATGACGTGCGCTTCGTCGAGGACGACTGGGAGAGCCCGACGCTCGGCGCCTGGGGCCTCGG
>REDO01000123.1 GCA_007693435.1 Salinarimonadaceae bacterium
CCCGATCAATTCGCAGCGATCCCGGACGCCCCGGCTCCGCGCTCGACGTTCCAAAGCCTGAAAGGATGAGAGAGATGAAATCCGTCCACTACCGCGCCCCTGACAAAGTGCAGGAGATCGTCAAGCGCATCAAGGCGCTGGGCGCAGAGATGCGCCGCGTTCCCGAGGCCGCCGGGATGCCCGATAGCGTCCTCTGCGTCTCCCCAAACTACGAGGGCCACCCGGCGGTTAGCGCTGCGATGGACGCGAGTTTCGAGCGGGCGCGAAAGGACCTGCGCTTGAAGCCTGGCGAGCCCATCGGCTCCCGCACGTTCGTCCGCGACGACGTAATGACGCTCGAATACTGGCCCTTCCACCAACCCGCGAGGAGCGAATGATGCGCGTCCGCGACCTCTCACCCGCCACGCCGCCCGTCTCCGCACGCGATGAACAGATGCTCGACGCGTGGGCGGGCGGCCTGACGATCGCCGCTCTGATGCGTCAGTTTCGATGCTCGGAACACGCCGTCAGGCAATGCGTCGAACATGCGCGCGACCGGGGCGACACGCGCGCGGCACGGCGGCATGAGGGCAGCCGGCCCGATGTTGACCCCGGCATCCTCAACCGTCGCGTCCTCGACGCCCTCGCTGCGGAGCTCCGTCCTCCCGGCACGCCCCGCCGCTATCTCGATATCGCGCAAGGACGCCTGATCGAGGCCGTCGCCCCGCCGCCCCGCCGGCGCGACATCACCGCCATGTTCTGCGGAGACCCGAAGCCGGGTCGCTCCGCTCTCGACGCAATCAACTCCTGAAAGGACAGGCCATGCAACACGTCCCGCCGCCTTCACCGCTTAACGCCCTGCACGACTGGAATGTCACGGCGGCGCGCGGCGATTCGTATGTCTATTTTCGCGGATTCCTGGCTAGGGCCGCTAATTACGATCTCGGCCTCCCGGTGGACCATCGTGACAGCAAATGGCGCGAGGCGAAGGAAGCGGCCGACCTTCGGGACATGGCGTACGCCCTTCATGAGCGAGACGAAGTGCGGCTCGTGCAGCGCCGCCTTGGGCCGCTCGACTACGAGTATATCGCACAGCGGATTTGAGCCCGAAAGGCTAAAACATGCAACGCCTCATTATCGCCGGGAACGTCGGAAAAGACGCGGTTCTTCGCCGCACGCAGGACGACGATCCCGTCCTCGGCTTCTCCCTCGCCGTCAGCAACGGCAAGGACAAGAGCGGCAACGATCGTCCGGCTACTTGGTACGATTGCGCCGTATGGGGCAAGCGCGCCACGTCCCTTGAGCCCCACATCAAGAAGGGCGACCGGCTCACTCTCTCCGGCCGTCCCTCCGTCCGCGTCCACGAGGGCAAGGCGTATCTCGGAATCAGCGTCGATGACCTGACGTTCATGGGCTCTGCCGGGGCTCGTGACAGCGCCGCCCGCGACGACTCCGGCGACTACCCCGACAAGCGCTCAGGGGGCGAGGCGAGGCGAAGCGATCTGGACGACGACATTCCATTTTGAGGAGTAAAACACATGAACAATCTCTCATGGATACTCTACGTCGCCGACGCAGTGCCGCGAGCCGGCGTCTTGGTGGGGTTTGTGTCGGTTGCCCTCGGGGTAGGGGCGTTCGCCCTCCTAATTTTAGGAGGGCTGCTGCGCGGCCAAAGAGACCAAGGCCTGCAGGTGGCGGGGAAGCATCTTCACCGGAAGGTGCCGCCGCTGCTCGGGGCCGCAGTGATCTTCGCATTCGCGGCGACGCTCACCCCCTCCCGCAGCACAATCCTCATGATTGCGGCATCGGAGGTCGGCGAGACGGTCGCCAGTTCTCCTGAGGCGCGCGAGATGATGACCGAAGTGCAATCGGCGATCCGGGCGCAAATCAGGCGGCTTGCGGAGGAGTGAGCGTGACGCCGCCGCCCGCACTCTCCCGGAGACATGAGCATGACCGACACCCGCCCGCGCCGCCGCAAGCAAAAGCTGAAGCTTCAACCGAAGTCCGCCGCCGGCTACGAGGGGATGTTCGAGGTTGGCGTCGCCGACGTTGACGACCCCTATGAGCCGGGTAAGTCTCTCAGGGTCGCGGTGAACGTCCGCCACGACCCGCTCATCCACTGGAAGTCGCGCGGCCAAATCGACGAGGCCGAATATCACGCCGGGAGAAGGTTCCAGCGCATCCACGCCCGCGCCGAGATCGGAGGCCCCGCCGCACTCGACTATTCCAAGCCCCTCGTCGATGGCGGCTATCCGCAAGACCCGCTAACCGATCGCGTGGTGCAGGCGAACGCGGAAATGCTCGCCCTTCGCGCCGTCCTCGGTCAGGCTGATTTCCTGCTCGTCATCCGCGTCATCTGCCTCGGCAACACGATCGACCAGGAAGCGGCGGCATGGGGAGGCCGCGACCCGTCCCGCTATGTGGCGCGTCGGGTGCGCGACGCCCTCGGCGCGTTGGCCCTGCACTGGGGCGCGACGGGGCGGGAAAAATCCCGCGTGAGGGCCGCACACTTAGCTTGACTGGTCCGCTCGCCTATGGCAGTCCTGTTAAAGTTCCCGATTTGCCTCATGGGCCGGGCGGTGAGGATGACCGTCGGAATGGAGGACGTGGAGGCTGCGGGATAACGCCGGCGTTCATAGTCCTGAGAAACAATGCGGGCTGACACGAATCGACCTCATGTTAATTTC
>REDO01000008.1 GCA_007693435.1 Salinarimonadaceae bacterium
GCCATGGGTAAGGAAAAATTCGCACGTACGAAGCCGCACTGCAACATCGGCACGATTGGTCACGTGGACCATGGCAAGACGTCGTTGACTGCAGCGATCACGAAGATTTTGGCGGAGAGTGGCGGCGCCACGTTCACGGCCTATGATCAGATTGACAAGGCTCCGGAAGAGAAGGCTCGCGGGATCACGATCTCGACGGCTCACGTGGAGTACGAGACGGCGAACCGTCACTACGCGCATGTCGATTGCCCGGGCCACGCGGATTACGTGAAGAACATGATCACGGGCGCGGCGCAGATGGACGGCGCGATTCTTGTCGTTTCGGCTGCCGACGGCCCGATGCCGCAGACGCGCGAGCACATCCTTCTGGCGCGCCAGGTCGGCGTTCCGGCGCTTGTTGTGTTCCTGAACAAGGTGGACATGGTCGACGACGAGGAGCTTCTGGAGCTGGTCGAGCTCGAGGTTCGCGAGTTGCTTTCGAGCTATGATTTCCCTGGCGACGACATCCCGATCACCAAGGGTTCGGCGCTGATGGCGCTTGAGGACAAGAACCCGCCGATCGGCCGCGAGGCGATCCTCGCGCTGATGAAGACGGTTGACGAGTACATTCCGCAGCCTGAGCGTCCGATCGACCAGCCGTTCCTGATGCCGATCGAGGACGTGTTCTCGATTTCGGGGCGCGGCACGGTGGTGACGGGTCGCGTGGAGCGCGGGATCGTGAAGGTCGGCGAGGAAGTGGAGATCGTTGGTCTTCGCGACACGCAGAAGACGGTTGTGACGGGCGTCGAGATGTTCCGCAAGCTGCTCGACCAGGGCCAGGCTGGCGACAATGTGGGCGTTCTGCTGCGCGGCACGAAGCGCGAGGACGTGGAGCGCGGCCAGGTGGTGTGCAAGCCGGGTTCGGTGAAGCCGCACAAGAAGTTCAAGGCCGAGGCGTACATCCTGACGAAGGAGGAGGGCGGTCGCCACACGCCGTTCTTCAACAACTACCGTCCGCAGTTCTATTTCCGCACGACGGACGTGACGGGGATCGTGACGCTTCCCGAGGGCACCGAGATGGTGATGCCGGGCGACAACGTGGCGATGGACGTGGAGCTGATCGTGCCGATCGCCATGGAGGAGAAGCTGCGCTTCGCCATCCGCGAAGGCGGCCGCACCGTCGGCGCCGGCGTCGTCGCCGCAATCCTCGACTGAGGCTTACAGCCCGCCGCGCGAAGCGCTTGCGGCTTTTCGCGGCGCGCCTGTCAGGTCGCGCGCCAAGTCGCGGGTCAAGTCGCGCGCCAAGTCGTGTGGCGGGCGATTGTCTTTCGGAGGGCGATGCGCTATGCGTCCCTTCCGCTGCGGACCGGCCCCGTCCCTACAGGGTCGATCCGGCTCCGCTGCAGGAGTGTAGCTCAACTGGTCAGAGCACCGGTCTCCAAAACCGGGGGTTGGGGGTTCGAGTCCCTCCACTCCTGCCAGCAGCGGTTTTCCGACGGCGCTCCGGCGCCCCGGGGAGAGAATGTTCATCCGGGCGGCGCGGGCTCTCGAGGCTTCGCGCCCGTTCGATTTGGCCGGAGCGCTCATGCGCCCGTCCACGAAAGACCGCGCGGCCGAGCTCTTCTCGGCTCGCCGGGTCAGGCGAGAGAGCGATGGCGAAGACGAACCCGTTCGAGTTCATGCAGCAGGTCCGCGCCGAAGGCGCGAAGGTGACCTGGCCTGCCCGCAAGGAGACCATGATCACCACCGGCATGGTGTTGCTGATGGTGCTCCTGGCCGCGATCTACTTCATGATCGTCGATTTTGTCCTGCGCTGGGGCGTCGGCCTCGTCCTCGGACTCGGCGGTTGAGGAGCCAGACACTCATGGTCAAGCGCTGGTACATCGTCCACGCCTATTCGAATTTCGAAAACAAGGTCGCCCAGTCCCTGCGCGATCAGGCGGATCAACGCGGCCTTGCGGAGTTGTTCGAGGAGATCCTCGTGCCGACCGAGAAGGTCGTCGAGGTGCGTCGCGGCCGCAAGGTCGATACGGAGCGCAAGTTTTTTCCCGGCTACGTTCTCGTCAAATGCGAGATGACGGATGATGTCTATCATCTCATCAAGAACACCCCGAAGGTGACGGGCTTCCTCGGCGCCGACAAGGCCAAGCCGATGCCGATCCCCGACCATGAGGCCGAACGCATCAAGGGTCAGGTGGCGGAGGGCGTCGAGCGTCCCAAATCCGCCCTTGTCTTCGAGATCGGCGAGACCGTGCGCGTCGCCGACGGCCCCTTCGCGTCGTTCAACGGCGTCGTCGAGGAAGTCGATGAGGGGCGCTCGCGCCTCAAGGTCGCCGTCTCGATTTTCGGCCGCGCCACGCCGGTCGAACTCGAATACGCCCAGGTCGAAAAGGTCTGAGGCGTTCCGGGCCGGCGCGTCGCCGGTCCATATCCGTTCGCGGGAGGCCCCCCGGTCGCCATCCGGGCATGCAAAGGCCGCACCGCGACCTGCAACGCAGACAACCGGACTGGCTGTCCGGACGTCTGAAAATGGAGCAGTCCCATGGCGAAGAAAATCGCGGGATACGTCAAGCTTCAGGTGCCGGCCGGCGCGGCGAATCCCTCGCCTCCGATCGGCCCCGCGCTCGGTCAGCGCGGCCTGAACATCATGGAATTCTGCAAGGCCTTCAACGCGAAGACCC
>REDO01000007.1 GCA_007693435.1 Salinarimonadaceae bacterium
TCGGCGGGGCGCCCGTCTTCGCCCGCTCCGTCACGATCCCCGCCCGCCCATTCCTCGGTTTCGGACCAGCCGAGATCGAGACGACGCTCGACGTGATCGAGGGCGCCCTCGACAGGGCGATGGGGAGCCGCTAGCTTTCCGCCATCGGGTCCGGCCCGATCCCGCGCGTTAAGAGCCCTAAGAGGCCCCTAAGAGGCGGGTCGCCGGGATTGCCGGTACCGTCGGAGCCCCCGCCGGGCGGCGCGGCTCCTGAGCCCTCCCTGCGGGCATCTCTCCCCTAGACCCTTCTAGGCTGATCGCAGCTCCGTCGCCCCGCCATTGTCGCGGGGATGAAAACGCTTCGAGCCTCCCTTTTCACCGCCATCACGCCCGGCCAGGTCCCCGAGTGGATCCACCTGATGCCGGCCGGCGAGTTCCGCACGAGCGACAAGCGCGGGCCGTTTCGCCTGGGCGACGCCATGGCGGTGATCGCCGCGTCGCTCGCGGCGGGCGGCATGCTCGCGATCGACCAGGACCACGCCACCGATCTCGCCGCCAAGAGGGGCGAAGCCGCTCCGGCGCGCGGCTGGATCGTCGAGCTGGATGCTCGCGCCGACGGCGTCTGGGGTCGCGTCGAATGGACGGAGACGGGCCGCGCGCTCCTCTCCGACCGCGCCTATCGCGGGATCAGCCCCGTATTCACCCATTCGGCCGGCGGCGACGTCCGGCAGATCCTGCGCGCCGCGCTCACCAATGATCCCGCGCTGCCGCAGCTCACCACCCTCATGCACAGGGACGATGACATGGATTGGAAAAAGGAGCTCGCCGCTCTCCTCGGCATGAAAGCCGATGCGAGCGACGAGGACGTGATGGCCGCCGTCAAGCGAACCGCCAAGGCGGCCGCCGACGAAAAGGCGACGGCCGCGCGCATCGCCAAGGCGGCGGGCCTCGATGAGGCGCTCGACGCCGACGGGCTCGTCACGGCGCTGGCCTCGCGCCAGGCGCAGTCGACGGACGTCGACAAGCTGCGCGGCACCGTCTCCGATCTCACGATCGAGATCGCCTCGCTCAAGGCCGTCGGCAGCAAGGCCGAGGCCGAGCGCGTCGTCGACGCCGAGATCGTCGCCGGCAAGCCCATCAAGGCGCAGCGCGACGTCTGGGTCCAGCTCATGGCGTCCGATCCGGACAAGGCCAAGGCCGCGCTCGCAGCTCTGCCTTCGATCAAGGGCGACGCCCTGGTGCGAGAGCAGGACAAGGGCTCCGGCGGCCTGACGGCCGAGGAGCGCAAGGTTTGCGCGCTGGTGGGGGTGAGCGAGGAAAAATTCCTCGCCTCCCGTCAGTCCGCCGTGACCGTGGAGATCTGACATGACCGCGCTCAGCAACGACCGCAACACGCGCCGCCGCGACGGCGAGATCTTCTCCGATCCCGTCGCGGCGGGCGTCCTGATCCGCATTGGCGCGCTCGTCTGCCTCAATGCGGCGGGCAACGCCGTACCGGGCGCGACCGCTACCGGCCTCACCGCGCGCGGGGTCGCGTGGGGGCGCGTCGACAACACCGGCGGCTCCGCCGGCGACGCGCGCGTCGAGACCGAGGCCGGCGTGTTCCGGTTCGCGAACTCGGCCGGCGGCGACGAGATCACCCGCGCCGACATCGGCGCGGACGCCTGGATCGTCGACGACCAGACCGTCGCCAAGACGGGCGCGCCCGTCGAAACCGTCCCCACGCGCTCCACCGCCGGCCGCATCGTCGATATCGACAGCGCCGGCGTGTGGGTCGCCATCGCCTGAACGAGGACCGCACATGCTCATCAACGCCAGCACTCTCGCGACCCTCGGCGTCGCGTTCAGGGCGAACTTTCAGGAGGGGCTCGGTCAGCACGTCCCCCAGTGGAACGAAGTCGCCACCGAGGTCCTCTCGACCACCGCCTCCAACGAATACGGCTGGCTCGGCCAGTTCCCCTCGCTGCGCAAGTGGCTGGGCGATCGCGTCGTCAACCGCGCGGCCGGGCACAAGTACTCGATCGTCAACGACCAGTTCGAGCTGACGGTCGGGGTCAAGCGCACGCATATCGAGGATGACAATGTCGGGATCTACGCCCCGATGATGCGCGAGATCGGGCGCGCCGTGGCGGCGCATCCCGACGAGATGGTGTTCGAGCTCCTCAAGCGCGGCTTCGACGAGCCCTGCTACGACGACCAGAACTTCTTCGATACCGATCACCCCGTGCTCGACAAGGATGGCGAGCCGGCTCCCGTGTCGAATACGGGCGGCGGATCGGGCGCGGCCTGGTTCCTCCTCGACACCTCTCGCGCGCTCAAACCGCTCATCCTGCAGGTGCGCAAGCGCGCCGAGTTCGTCGCCAGGGACCGGATCGACGACGACAACGTGTTCCACAAGGGCGAGTTCGTCTACGGCACGGACTGCCGAGACGCCGTCGGGTTCGGCTTCTGGCAGATGGCCTACGGCTCCAAGCAGACCCTCAACGCTGCCTCCTACGCGGCCGCACGCGCCGCGCTGCAGAACATGAAGGGCGACCACGGCAGGCCGCTCGGCCTGACGCCCAACCTGCTCGTCGTCGACCCCTCCCTCGAAGGAGCGGCGCTGGAAATCCTCAACGCCGAACGCAACGCCGCCGGCGCGACCAACGTCTGGCGCAACA
>REDO01000107.1 GCA_007693435.1 Salinarimonadaceae bacterium
GCCTCATTTCGCGTCCATGTAGGTCTGCGCCGCTTGCGGCTCGCGCATATCCACGCTCGTTCCCAACGGCAGATCGAAAGTGCAGACGACCCCCTCAGGCTCGTACGCCACGCTCACCTCGCCGCCGAGCTCTCGGGACAGGCCTCCCTGTATGAGACGCGAGCCGAAGCCCTCGCGCGTCGGCGGCTTGACCGGCGGCCCCCCGCTCTCCCGCCACGTGAGGCGAAGTCGCCTTCCGCCGTCGTCCCCGGTGACGGACCAGTTCAGCTCGACCCTGCCGGACGCCGTTGTCAGCGCCCCGTATTTCGCTGCGTTCGTGAGGAGTTCGTGCAGGGCCATCGACAATGCGAGAGCGAGGCGCGGTTCGACCTCGACCTCGGGTCCGTCGATCGATATCTGTCGCGCGTCGGCGTCGTCGAACGGCGTCGCCGCTTCCTGCACGACCTCCCGCAGATTGCCGGACTTCCAGTATCCTCTGGTCAGCACGTCGTGCGCCCTGGAGAGGGCGATCAGCCGTCCGCTGAACGCCTTCTGGCCCTCCACGGGATCGGCCGCCGACCGCAAGCTCTGCGCAGCCAGCGACTGCACGGTCGCCAGCGTGTTCTTCACGCGGTGATTGAGTTCGTCGACGAGCAGCGATCGGTGCTCGTCCGCGCGCTTCAGGCGGTCGATGTCGGTCGTCGAGCCGAACCAGCCCGTGACCTCGCCGTCGTGGTCCCGCAATGGTTCGGCGCGCCCGAGAACCCAGTGGTAGGCGCCGTCATGGCGCCGAACGCGAAACTCCGCCTCGAAGGACGTTCGGTCAGCCACGGCCGCCTTCCATGCGCTCTCCGTATGTTCGACGTCTTCCGGGTGCACGGCTTCGAGCCAGTGGGCGGGCGCCCCTTCCGCCGGAACCACCCCCGAGAACTCGTACCAGCGCTGGTTCGCGTAGAGAAGCGTTCCGCTCCTGTCCGCGAACCAGACGAATGTCGGCACGAGGGCGGCGAGCGTGCGGAATCGTTCCTCGCTTGATCGCAGTTTCTGGGTGCGGTCGGCGACGCTCTCGGCCATCAGGTTGAATGCGCTGGCGAGCTCTGCGAATTCACCGCGCGCGCCGACGCCGGAGACACGCGCGGAATAATCCCCCTCCCGCCATCGCGCGGCTGCGGCCAGAAGTCGCGCCACGGGAGGACGAACGAGGTAGCGGCCTCCGATCCAGGCCGCTGCGAAGGCGAGCAGAAGGCTCAGGCCGAGCAGAAGAAGCCCGTTTCGGGTGGCGGCATCGATGGGCCCGAAGGCTGCGGCCTTCGAGATGCCGTAACCGACGAGGAGATCGAAGCCTTCAAGCGATTGCGGATCGATCTGCACGGCGCGGATGGCGCCGACGCGCCGGATTCCGTCAACGCCATCAGCTTCCACAGCGCCTAGCCCCACCATGGAGACAAGCGCGCGATGCTCGGGAAGGGCGGCCTGACCCACAATGCTGACGGGGTCCTGCGGGAGACGCAGGAGATAGACCAGATTTCGATCGGCGATGCTGATGCTGCTGTCGTTTCTCCCGAAGCGCTCCTGCAGGCGGGCGCTCAGCCAGTCGAGCCTGAGGCCGACGACCAGGGCGCCACGGGCCGGAGCATCATCATCGCGCAACGGATAGGCGAAGCTCAGAAAGGCTGTGCCGTCCGGCCCCTCGCCGTACCCGCCGACAGTGAACCGTCCCGATTCCATCGCCCGGCTGAAATGGTCGCCGGTGATGCGCGTGCCGCCGGGCACGCGACTGGCCGCACAGACGAGTTCGGCGTTGGCGTTGGCGACGCCGACGCCGATACCGCCGGGATAGTCGCGCGCCAGTTCGCCGATCAACCGCGCGCACGGCTCGGACCACTCAACTCCCGGCCGCGCCGCCCCCGCAACCTCCGGAACGCGCGACAGCGTCATCGCCAGGCGCTGCACTCCCACGATGATCTGTCGCACCTCGTCGGCAACCTGATTGGCCAGACGCACGGCGTCGCGGCGCACTTCGGCCTCTCGCGCCTGGCGAGCGGAATACTCCGTATAGGCGCCCAGAAGAAGCGCGGGGAGAACCGCGAGGATGACGATGAGAAGCAGGCGGGTCGCGAGCGACATCACACGCTCGCGATGGCCGGTCGAAGGCCGGGCGAGGCGCGCGCCCTCTCGATTGCAGGGGCGAGGGCTTCCGGAGAGAACGGCTTCTCGACGATAACGGGCTCGAGAATGCGCCGCCTGACCCGCGTGGCGTTGCCGGTCACGAACACGACCGGCACGGGGCGCTCGGCGCAGATCGCGAGCGCCGCGTCGATGCCGCAGCCCGCCAGAAGCCGGACATCCGTCGTGACGAGGGCAGGCGGGAATTCCCGCGCGAGCCGCACGGCCTCGGCTTGCGTCGCGGCCACCTTCAATTCCGTGTAGCCCATCGATTCAAGCGTCTCTTCCAGCAGGAACGCGATGAGCGTTTCGTCCTCGATTATCAGCGCGCGCACGGTTTCGTCCCCATCAACGACCGTTGTGATTCCTGACCCCAAAAATGTCCAGCCATCTGCAGATGCGCAACGGCAACGCTTTGATCAGATACAGGTTCCACGCGGGTGGCGCCCGATCTCTTTTCCGGCGACGCTCCATTTTTCTGACCGGCTTGCCGGATGATGTCGTCGTTCCGGACCGCCAAAAAAACGCAAGTCGCCCGGACACTCTCGCGTCCGGGCGACTTGTTTCGGAACCGAGAACCGCGTCAGGGATTCGGGTTGAAATCCGGGGTGCGGACGAGGCTGCCACCGCCGCCGCCATTCCCGAGCGAAAGAAATGTCTGCACGAGTGGCGGGAACTGGACGCCGAGCGCCGTGAGGCCGTTCGCCACCGTATTCAGATTGAACCGCCCGTTGATCAGGCCGGGCACCACGTCATTGAGCACGTAATTCGGGATTGGCTGGTCGGACGCGACGCCGGTCTCGGCGGCGATGCTCACGAGGTCTTCCAAAGTGAGATTGCCGTTCATGAGACGCTGGGCCACGGTCATCGCGGGGCGGCCGAGATCGGCGAATTGCGAATTGGCGAGGAGGTCGCCGCCGATATCCGCAAGGTGTTGCAGGAGCAGGTTGCTGACACCGCCGCTCTGGATCGCTCCGAGCGTTCCGCCGATATCCAACCCGCCGACCTGGAGCACCGGGAAGCCGCCATTTCCACCGCCACCGAAAACCGAGGACGTCACGTCACGCAAAGTCCCGCTGAGGACTGGGTCCGGCTGAAACATTGATTACTCTCCATGGCCAGAACAAACATTGTATGGAGAGAAACACAAATTTTAGATAATTAAAACAAATTTATCATGCATAAAAATTATATAAAAAGAAATTTTTATGCATCAATATCATTTTTGGATTGCGCTTTCGCATGCTCCCTCACATGCGCCGCAAGGTCGATCGCGGTCTTGAGCACGACAAGCAGCGCCAGCGCATAAAGCGGTTCGCCGAGCGCCGCGACGACGAAAGCGCCGAAGATGATCGTCAGGTGCAGCGCCACCACCCGCCCATAGGGCTGCGTCATCAGATCCTGTGCCGTGAGCCGCAGATACTCGCCACGCCCGATGAAATTGACGGCGTACGAAGCGACGTGGCTCAGCGCGAGCGCGGCCAGCGGGATAAGGAAGATCGCGAAGTCGATATCCTCCGCCGGGGAGAACATCTGGAAGAGAAATACGCCGTGCACCAGCGTGAAGAGGCCGTAATGCACGAGGAAGAACGGCATGGTGAAGAGCGCGTCCTTCCGGCCGGCGAGGACGAGCACGGTCCCCATCTTCACGAGATTGAGAAGGCCGATGACGACGTTTTCGGCCCAGAACAGCGCCAGCAATTCGAAAACGGTCCAGCCGTAGAACAGGACGCCGCCAAGCGGAATGAGATTCACTGCGACGAGGATCAGGATCGAGGGTGAGAAGAACGGCACGCGCTGGCCTTTCGCAGGGTTCTTGCGATGGCCGCAGCATGACACGAAGCGGCGCGGGCGAAAGCGCCGCTCCCGGCGTTATCCTCACCCGAATCCGCGAAAATCCGTGAACGCCGCGGCCGGCTCTCGCTCAGTGACGAGCCGGTTGACCGGCGCGGACTTGTCCTCGCGGCCGATGGCGACGCCGCAGACCACGATCTCGGCCTCGGGGATCGCGAGCGCCTCGCGCACCACGGCCTGATGCGGCGCGAAAGCCGCCTGCGGGCAGGCCTCGAGCCCGAAGGCGCGCGCGGCGATCAGGAGGTTTTGCAGGAACATCCCGTAATCCAGCCAGGAGCCGATCTCGAGGCGCCGGTCGATCGTGAACATGATCCCCACCGGCGCGTCGAAAAAGACGAAGTTGCGGCCGTGCTGGGCGTGCATTCTCTCCTTGTCGCCGCGCGCGATGTCGAGCAGCCCGTACATGTCCCAGCCGACTTTGCGGCGGCGGGAGAGATAGGGCTCGAAGAATTCGGGCGGGTAGTAGCGGTATTCCGCGCCGCCGGGCGGCCCCGCGTCGCGGGCGGCGAGAAGAGCGCGCGAGAGCCGCTCCTTCTCCTCGCCCGCCAGCGCGTACGCCTTCCAGGGCTGCATGTTGGTGCCGCTCGGCGCGCGCGCCGCGATGTCGAGAATGCGCTCGATCACCGCGCGCGGCACGGGGTCGGGCAGGAAGGCGCGAACGGAGCGCCTGCCCTCGATCGCCGTGATCGCGGGAAGATCAGTCTCCTCGATGGCGCTCACGCGGGCTGCCCGCCCTCGCCGCCCTGCTTGCCGTCCTTCTTGCCGTCCTTCTTGCCGAACACCTTGCCGAGCCAGCCCTTCTTGGCCTCCTCGGCGGCGCCCTCTTCGGCGGGCGGGGGAGCGACCACGTTCGAGAAATTATCGAAGAACTGGCCGGCGAGCTTCTTGGCGGTGGAATCGATCAGGCGGCCGCCGAGCTGGGCGATCTTGCCGCCGACCTGCGCCTTGACGTCATAGTGCAGGATCGTCTCCTCGCCCGCCTCCTCGAGCCGCACGACCGCGCCGCCCTTGGCGTGGCCGGCCGCGCCGCCCGAGCCCTCGCCGCTGATGGTGTAGCCGTTGGGCGGATCGATGTCCGAGAGCGTCACGGCGCCCGTAAAGGAGGCCTTCACCGGGCCGATCTTCAGCGTCACCTTCGCCTTCAGCTCGGTGTCGGAGATTCGCTCGATGCTCTCGCAGCCCGGGATCGATGCCTTGAGCGCCTCCGTGTCGTTGAGCGCGGCCCAGACGACGTCGCGCGGCGCGGCGATGGTTCGCGAATCCGACATGTCCATGAGCGGCGCTCCTCGTTCTGAGGCTCCTGTCGCGAGCCGTATCCCTCCGCGCAACATAGCCGAATGCGCCGGCGTTCAAACCCCCGTACTGGCGCGCAACGCGGCTTGGGCCGGATTGGCGCCTCGTCACGGGGCGCGTAAGAATGCCGCGAGGCCGCTCCAGCACGCCTCGAGTCACGGGACTTCTCTTCATGCCCTCACGCGCGCCCGCCGCATCCATCGATCCGGGTCAGGCGGGAGCCTTCGTCGCGCTCTGCGCCGGGGCGATCGCGATGGGAATCTCGCCCGTCTTCGTACGCTTCGCCGCCGCCGATATCGGCCCCTTCGCCAGCGCCTTCTGGCGCGTGGCGCTGGCGCTTCCGGTCCTCTACGCCTGGATGCGGATCGACGAGGCGCGCGCGCCGGGCCGCCCGACGCGCTCCTTTTCGAGGGCCACGGTCTTCGCCGGCCTCGCCTTCGTCGGCGACCTGTTCTTCTGGCACCTCGCGATCCTCAACACGACCGTCGCCAACGCGACCTTCTTCGCGACGACCGCGCCGATCTTCGTGGTCCTGATCACCTGGCTCGTGCTGCGCGCGCATGTGGAGCGGGCGATCTTCGCCGGGCTCGGCCTGTGCCTTCTGGGAGGCTTCGCGCTGATCGGGCAGAGCATGCAGGTCGCGCCCGAACGCGTCGTCGGCGATCTCTACGGGGTGGCGACCGCGTTCTTCTTCGCGCTGTATTTCCTCGCCGTGGAGAAGGCGCGCCGGCAGGGCGGGAGCGCGGCGCGGGTGACGTTCGAACTGAGCCTCGTCACCGCCGCCGGGCTGTTCCTGATCGCGATGGCGTTCGAGCCCAAGATCATCCCGACTACGCGCGAGGCCATCCTGGCGCTCCTCGCGCTCGGGCTGATCAGCCATGCGGGCGGGCAGGGGCTGCTTTCGGTCGCGCTCGGGCGCCTGCCGGCGATGTTCTCCTCGCTCGTGATCTTCCTCGAGGCGGTGGCGGCGGCCCTGTTCGGCTGGCTGATCCTGTCGGAGGCGCTGACTCTCGTTCAGGCGGCGGGCGGGGCGTTGATTCTGGCCGGCATCTGGATCGCGCGGCCGCGCCGGGCGAAACGGGCATGAAGGAGCAGCATATGAACGATCAGGGCCGCGCCGCGCTGCTGCGCATCTTCGACGCGGCTGTCGCCGCCGCCCATCCGTCGCTTCGGCTGCCGCCCCATCTGCCGGAGGCGCCGGCGCGGGGGCGCCTTCTCGTTCTGGCCGCCGGCAAGGCCGCCGCGAGCATGGCGGAGATCGCCGTCGCGCATTACCGCGATGCGGGCTTCGACCTGTCGCACCTGCGCGGGATCGCGGTGGCGCGGATCGGCTATGGCGGCGAGGCCGGGCCCGTCGAGGTCGTCGAGGCGGGCCATCCCACGCCCGACGAGGCGGGGCTCGCGGCGACGCGGCGCGTCCTGGCGCTGGCGCAAGAGGCCGGGCCGGACGACCTCGCGCTCGTGCTGATTTCGGGCGGCGGCTCGGCCAACTGGGTCTCCCCGGCGGAGGGGATCGATCTTGCGGAGAAGCAGGCGATCACACGGGCGCTTCTGCGCTCCGGCGCCGATATCGGCGAGATCAACACGGTGCGAAAGCGGCTGTCGCGCATCAAGGGCGGACGCCTCGCGCGGGCGCTCGTTCCCGCCCGCGTTCTGACGCTCGCGATCTCCGACGTGCCCGGCGACGCGCCCGACGTCATCGCCTCGGGGCCGACCGTCTCCGACACGACCACCTCGGCGCAAGCGCTCGCGATCGTCGAGCGGCGCGGGATCGCGCTCTCTGCGGCCGCGCGGGCGCTTCTCGAAGATCCCGCGAACGAGACGCCCAAGCCCGGCGATCCGGCTTTCGCGCGCGCCGAATTCCGCCTGATCGCCCGCCCCGCCGACGCGATCGAAGCGGCGGCCGAGGCCGTGCGACGGGAGGGCTACGAGCCGGTGACGCTCGGCGCCGATCTCGAAGGCGAGGCGCGCGATGTCGCGCAGGCTCACGCGAGGCTGGCGCGCGAATTGCGCGCCGCCGGGCGGCGGGCGGCCATCATCTCCGGCGGCGAACTGACGGTCACGGTGCGCGGGGGCGGCGCAGGCGGGCCGAACCAGGAATACGCGCTGGCTCTGGCGATCGCGCTCGACGGGACGGCGGGCATATGCGCTCTCGCAGGCGATACGGACGGCACCGACGGCGGCGTCGGGTCGCCCGACGACCCGGCTGGCGCGCTGATCGACGAAACGACGCTCGCACGCGCGGTCGCAACAGGGCTCGACGCGAAGGCGCATTTGTCGGACAACGATTCGACGCGATTCTTCGAGACGCTCGGGGATCTCCTGAAACCGGGACCGACACGCACCAACGTCAATGATTGCCGCATCATACTCGTCAACTAGCCTCGCCCTCCGCCTTCTTGCGCCGCTCGCGATCGCCCTTTCCGGGCTCGTCGCCACGGCTGCGCCCGCTCACGCGGATCTGCGCATATGTAACATGACCGACAGCCGCGTCGGTGTCGCCCTCGGTTATCGCGACGCTCATGGCTGGGTGACTGAAGGATGGTGGAACCTCGACGCACGCGACTGCAGATCCGTTGTCTCGGGACGGCTGAACGTCCGCTACTACTATTTCTACGCTTTAGATTACGATCGCGGAGGCGAGTGGGGCGGACGCTATCAAATGTGTACGCGTGAAACGTCGTTCACAATTCGCGGGACAGAGAACTGCCTTGCGCGCGGCTACGACCGTAAAGGCTTCTTCGAGATCGACACCGGACAGCAGCGAAGCTGGACGATCCAACTCATCGACCCGGACAGGCAGCAAGGCGGAGCTCCCCAATGAAGCGGCTCAGGCGCACCAAGATCGTCGCGACCCTCGGGCCCGCGTCCCACACCCCGGAGATGGTCGAGAAGCTGCACAAGGCGGGCGTCGACGTCTTTCGGATCAACATGAGCCACCTTCCGCGCGAGAAACTGCGCGACCAGGTCGGGATGATCCGGGCGCAGGAAGTCAAGGCGCAACGGCCGATCACCGTGCTCGTCGACCTGCAGGGTCCAAAGCTGCGCGTGGGCGCCTTCGCGGAGGATTTCGCCACCCTAACGGAAGGCGCGACGTTCCGTCTCGACGACGATCCCGCCCCCGGCGACGCGACGCGCGTCAGCCTTCCGCATCCCGAAATCCTCGGAGCGCTGGAGAAGGGGCATGCGGTCCTGATCGACGACGGCAAGCTGCGCCTCGTCGTCGAGAGCGTGGAGCAGGGGCGTTCGGCCACGACGCGGGTCGTCGTGGGCGGACGCATTTCCAACCGCAAGGGCGTATCCCTGCCCGACACGGCGCTGCCCGTCGCCGCAATGACCGACAAGGACCGCGCCGATCTCGAGACCGCGCTGGAGGTCGGCGTCGACTGGGTGGCGCTCTCCTTCGTGCAGCGCCCGGAGGACGTTGCCGAGGTCAAGAAGGTCGCGCGCGGGCGGGCGCAGGTTCTCGCCAAGATCGAGAAGCCGCAGGCGCTGGCGCGTCTCGACGAAATCATGGAGGTCGCCGACGCGCTGATGGTGGCGCGCGGCGATCTGGGCGTCGAGATGCCGCTGGAGCGGGTGCCCGGCATCCAGAAGCGAATCACCCGGGGCGGGCGCAGGCTCGGCAAGCCCGTCATCGTCGCGACGCAGATGCTCGAATCGATGATCACCTCGCCGGTTCCCACCCGCGCCGAGGTCTCCGACGTCGCGACCGCCGTCTACGAGGGCGCCGACGGCGTCATGCTCTCGGCCGAGAGCGCGGCGGGCTCCTATCCGGTCGAGGCTGTGGCGCAGATGAACCGCATCGCCGAAGAGGTCGAGCGCGACACGCTCTACTGGCAGATCATCAAGTCGCAACAGGCCGAACCGGAAGCGACGGGTTCGGACGCCATTGCGGCCGCAGCCAACCGGATCGCGGCGACGCTGGGCATTTCGACCATCGCCGCATGGACCTTCTCCGGTTCGACGGCCCTGCGTCTTGCGCGCGAGCGGCCCGATTCGACGATCCTCGCGCTCACGCCGCGCCGGGACACGGCGAGGCGAATCAGCCTCGCCTGGGGCGTCCACGCCGTCGTCACCCGCGACGCGAGCGACGCGGACGACATGGCGTTCCGCGCCTGCAAGTTCGCGCTGCGGGCCAAACTGGCGAAGGTCGGAGACCGGATCGTGATCGTCGCAGGCGTCCCCTTCGGCACGCCCGGCGCGACCAACATGATCCGGATCGCCTTCGTCACCGCCGAACACGCCGCGCGCGCCTGAAGCGCGAAAAGGTGGAAACGCGGTAAAGAAGCGGCCTTTTGTGATCGTCGTTATCCGTTTGTCACATTTGCGTGGAAACGATAAAAGACGAACAGGGATCGCCGGACCGTCGGAGGGGACAAGCCGCGCGGACGCGATCCGGGGAGGCAGGCATGACGCCTTTTTCGTCTCGCAGATCGACGTTACAGGACGCCGGCGCCCGCAGGAGCGCCGTGCGCGCTCTATTTCGCCCGCAGGCCGAGGCGCTCGCCAATCTGGCGAGCCCGCTCCTGCGCAGCGGCTCGACCGCTATGTCGCTCCTGCGGCGTGGATGCGCGGCGCCGGTGGCTGACGCCTCGCTCGGGCGGATCGGCAATCTCGAAGTGCGCCTCGCCGAAAGCCCGCGCGACGTGCGGCGCGCGCAGCGCCTGCGCTACCGGGTCTTCTACGAGGAGATGTCGGCCAAGCCCGACGCCGCTTCATATTTTTCCAAGCTCGACGCCGATTCGTTCGACGCGATCTGCGACCATCTTCTCGTTCTCGACCACGCCGAGCGCGAGGGCGCCGGACCGAAGGTCGTGGGCACCTACAGGGTGCTGCGCCAGGACGTGGCGGAGCGCAGCGGCGGCTTCTACACGCAGGGCGAATACGCCATCGGCCCGGTTCTCGCGGCTCATCCCGACATGCGGGTGCTCGAACTCGGCCGTTCCTGCGTGCTGGCGCCTTATCGCAACAAGCGCACGGTCGAACTGCTCTGGACCGGCATCTGGGCTTATGTCCGCCGTCACAGGATCGACGTGATGCTCGGCTGCGCCAGCCTCGCGGGAACCGACCCGGACAAGCTCGCCCTGCAGCTCAGCTTCCTGCACCATTTCGCGCCCGCCCCCGACGAGTGGCGCGCCCGGGCGCATGATCATCTGCGCGTGCCCATGGACAAGACGCCGAAAGAGGCGATCGACCCCAAGGCCGCGCTGATGTCGCTGCCGCCGCTGATCAAGGGCTACTTGAGGCTCGGCGCGACCTTCGGCGACGGCGCGGTCGTCGATCGGCAGTTCGGCACGACGGACGTGCTCGTAGTGCTGCCGGTCTCGGCGATCAACGCGCGCTACATCGACCACTTCACCCCCGCCACCTGACGCAAGTCAAAGCATCGGCGAGGCGAGCCAGACCACGCGGTTGCGCAGGCGCTCCATAAACGGACGCGCGCCGAGCGTCTCGCGAGTCTCCCGCGTCGCGTCGGCGATGCGCGCGCGAAGCCGCGTCTCGATCCAGGTCGCGAGGCCCGGGTCGTGAACCTCCATGTCGATCTCGAAATTGAGCCGCAGGCTGCGCGGATCGAGGTTCGACGAGCCGATATAGCTCCACACGCCGTCGACGCAGAACAGCTTGGAATGATCGAAAGGCCCCCGCGCCCGCCAGACCCGGCAGCCGTGGCGGATCACCTGGTCGAGCTGCGCCGTCATGGCGTAATCGACGAGCTTCAGATTGTTCGCGGCGGGGATCACGATATCGACCGCCACCCCGCGCCGCGCGGCGATGGCGAAGGCCGCGACCAGGGCCTGGTCGGGCAGGAAGTACGGCGTGGAGAGAATCACCCGCATGCGCGCCTCGGCGAGCGCGCCGATCAGCATCGCGTGGGTCGAGTCGAGTACCTCGTCGGGGCCGGAGGGCACGACGCGCGCCGGAGCGCCGCCGGCGCCGTCGGCGACGGCATCGCCGTACCAGCGCCGCCCGAGCAGCGTCTCGCCCGTCGCGAAGCGCCAGTCCTCGGCGAAGACCGACATCAGCTGCGAGACGACGGGGCCCTCGATGCGGAAATGCGTGTCGCGCGCCGTCTCGTCGCCCATCACGGAGCGCAGGAAATGCGCCCGGATGTTCATGCCGCCGGAGAAGCCTATCCGACCGTCAACGACGAGAATCTTGCGATGGTTGCGCAGGTTGGCGTAGGGCAGCCGCAATCCGAGGAAGCCGTCGAGGAATAGCGCGCAGGACACGCCCTGCGATTTCAGCAGGCGCGTGATCGGCGGTCTAGAATATCTTGAGCCCACGCCGTCGATGAGCGCCTTCACGTGGACGCCGCGCGCCTTCGCCCGCGCGAGCGCCGCAGCGACAGCGAGCCCCGCCTCGTCATGGTCGAAGATGTAGCTCGACAAAGCGACGCTGCGCCGCGCCGTGTCGATCGCCGCGACCATCGCCGGATAGGCCTCGTCGCCGCCGTCGAGCGGGACGATGTGGTTCCCGGGCGTCATCGGGAAGGGCGAGACGCTCTCTCCCAGCCGCGCCAGAGCGGGGATCGCGATCGCGCCGGCGAGGCCCTGACCGTCCGGCTCGTCGCGCGCGATGCCGCGCCGGCGCCGGCCGATGCGTTCGCGGCGGATGCGGTTGACACCCGCCACGAAATAGAGGAACGCCCCCAGGAACGGCGAGAAGAGGACCAGCGCCGCCCAGCCGAGCGCCGTGCGCACCTCGTCCTTGTGCATGGCTGCGTGAAGAGCCGCCGCGAGCCCGACGACGATGCTCGCGACGAAGACGAGATATGGTCCATATCCGGCGAGAAAGTCCTCCATCGGGAAAGATTACGCCGATGGCGGGCGCGGCGCCACGCCGCAGCCCCCGTTTCTCGCCGGCGCCCCCGTTATCCCCGCGCCGCCGCGAGTTCCCGCAGCGCCTTGGCGTCGCGCGCCGTCACGTCCGGATAATCCGGATCGGCGCCGACATCGGGCGAGATCTTCCACGAGCGGGCGCATTTGCGTCCCTCCGCCCGCGCGAAGACGACCGCGACGCCCTTGACCTCGTCGAGGCGGAAGGCGTCGGCCGGCCCCTCGCCGGCGACGAGCGTCAGACCCGATGTGATGCAGATCTCGGCCATGTCGAGCCCGGCGGCGGCCTCCATCAGGCCCGGGTCCGAGACGTGAACCACGGGCGCCGCCTCGAGGCTCGAGCCGATGCGCTTTTGCGCGCGCTCGATCTCGAGCGCTCCCGTCACGACGCGGCGCAGGCGGCGCACCTTCGCCCAGCGCGCGGCCAGCGCGTCGTCGCGCCACGATGCGGGAACCTTGGGGAAGGTCTCGACATGCACCGAGAGTTTGTCCGGATGGCGCGACAGCCAGGCCTCCTCCGCCGTGAAGCACAGGATCGGGGCGATCCACGTCGTCACGCAGTCGAAGCAGCGGTCGATCACGGTCAGCGCCGAGAGCCGCGCCACGCTCGACGCGGGATCGCAATAGAGCGCGTCCTTGCGCACGTCGAAATAGAAGGCCGAGAGGTCGCTCGTCATGAAGCCGATGAGCTGGGAGACGACGCGCTTGTAGTCGAAAGCGGCGTAGGCGTCGCGCATCTGCCCGTCGAGTTCGGCCAGCCGGTGCAGGATCAGTCGCTCCAGCTCGGGCATTCCTTCGACGGGAACCGCCTTCGCGGCGTCGAAATGGTGCAGCGAGCCCAGCATCCAGCGCATGGTGTTGCGCAGCTTGCGGTAGGTCTCGACGAAGGTCTTGAGGATTTCAGGGCCGATGCGCAGATCGTCCGAATAATCGGAAGCCGCGACCCACAGGCGCAGGATGTCGGCGCC
>REDO01000006.1 GCA_007693435.1 Salinarimonadaceae bacterium
CGGAAGGCGCGTTCTGGGTAGCGTGATGGGTCCGGGGCGCGTTCGGCGCGTCTACGGGCTTTCTCGCGGGGCTGGATAAATCGTAGCGGTATCGCTACGATAAAGGCATGGACTTCTACACGCTCAGTCAAGCTGCGGATCTCGCCCACGTCCAGCCGGTCACGCTGCGCAAGCATTGCCTTGCCGGAAGGATCGGTCGGAAGCTGGGTAGCGTATGGGTGCTCACGCCGCAGGACATTGAGACCGTCCGGAGCCTGAATCATCGCCCAGGACGGCCCCGTAAATCGTAGCGGCGTCGCTACGAATCTGCGGCGGTCGTGCTCACGATCTCGCCGGTCGCAAGCCGCGTGAACGTGCCGACGCCGATGTAGATCAGCGTTTCGCCGGGCTCCAGCGTCGCGGCTTCGCGCCGGGCGGCGGCAAGGACCTGCGCGTCGGTCGGCAGTGTCGCGGGGTACGTTTCGGGCGGTGGGATGATTTCGAGCCGCTGAGTCTGGAAGAGCCCGGAGAGACGCGAGAGGCGGGACGTAACGGTGCGGGCGTTCACGGCTGGCCGCCCTTCAAGACCGTCTCGGCGATCGCTTCGAGCCTTGCGATGCGGGCCTCTATCGCGCCGTCGTTCTCGACCTTCCATACCCCAACAAGCTGCCCGATCGCCCACGTCAGCGTGCGAAGCGTCGCCGCGTCGATCTCCCCGCGAGCATGGCCGCGAATCAGCCGTGCCAGACTCTGCCGGGCGCCCTTTATCGACCCAAGACGCAAGTCCCACGGCACCGGCCGTGGGGTACCCCCCTCGGACCTATCGTCGGGATCGTATTCAACAAATGGCATCTATCCCCCCTTGCGGGGCGAGAATCGCGGGAAGAGACTCCCGGGAAAGCCCGCGCCGCAGCAACGTTTGATACTCAACTCGTCGCGTTACTCCGCGAAGAATCCTGCGCCGCTTCGTGCAAGCACGGCGTTCGCCGCACGTATGGGTGCCGCCTCCGGGTCGCGTACAATGCGGTCCGGGCCCGGTGTATCCGCACCGGTCCGGCGGCGGTACTCGGCTCGCAGGCTGGATATCCGGCGGTCGGCCGACGTCTGGACCTCAGACACGCGATGGGATTCGACGGTCGCCGCATGCTCGCGAACCCGAGCCGCCATGCCGCTCCATGCAATTGCACCGGCCTCGAGCGGGAAATACGCGAAGTCCTTCCGGTCGGCCGCCG
This sequence comes from Salinarimonadaceae bacterium, assembly GCA_007693435.1. Lineage (GTDB taxonomy): Bacteria > Pseudomonadota > Alphaproteobacteria > Rhizobiales > Beijerinckiaceae > Saliniramus. Next base: position 1,212 of record REDO01000006.1, read on the forward strand.
CCTCGGCCACTCGCTCCAGCGCGTCGGCAGCTTCGGCGAGCGCGGGGCGGATCTCGGCAGCGGCGCGACGGATCTCCAAGACCTTGCTTTCGGCCCGTTCCTTCTCGACGGCGACGCTCGCTTCAACTCGTTCCGCCTCCACGCGAGAAATGGCCGCCGGGAGCGCCTCGAGCTCCGCGCGCAACCGATCGATCTGGCTGTGCACGTCGCCGGTCTCGCGGCCTTCGGCGAGAGCGTCCGACAATTCGGCCTGTAGTGCCTCGATCCGCTCCCGGGTCTCCGTTTCCCGCTCGCGCAGATCGGCGAGCCGTGCGTCGACGATCCGAAGCTGTTCAACGCTACTCATCCTTCCCGCCCTTCAGCTTCGGCCGTCGGCTTTCCACAATCTCCTTCGCCCGCTTGCGCCGCTTGTCGGCGAGACTGCCCCTGTCCCTGTCCTGCTCGGACTTTGGCCGCGTTTCGGCACCGGCCGCCTTCGCGAGCTCATCGTTCACGTGATTTCCCATTTCGTTCTCCTCCTCAAGATTCCTGCCGCCGCCCCCAATGGCCGACGGATCATTCACAGATTCCAGCGCTTCATCGATCGCGGCGGGCAACACCCCGCGAGCGAGAAGCCGCCGCTCCTCGCGGTTCAAACGCGCGATCGCAGCCGAATACTCGCCCGGAGCTACGGCACTGCCGGGCCGATCGACGAGAGCGCCCAAGCTGGCCGCACGTTGGGCCAGTTCTCGGTAGTGGGCGAGCTCGTCCGTCGCGACCGGCGCCGCGTTGCGAACCTCCGCCCACGCGATCGAGCCAGCCGCACGGGCGGATTTTTTTTTTTTTATAAGGGGTTCAACGTGTTCTACACGCTCCTGGGCGATCTCCTCTACGGCCCTGCGCAAGCCATTGCTCAGTTTCATGCTACCTCCAAGTTATACTGTCGTTTTCGTTCGAGACGCGATGTCGTCGAGCCAAACTTGCTGTTTCTCGCTCGGTGGCTTCCCGCGCCGCGCCCATTTTCTGACCGTCTCCAGAAAGTCGCGTTCCTTGTCTGAGGTCCACGCATCGGCATCGAGAAGCCTGTCGCAGAGCTCGACCCAGCGCGTGCAGTCATCGCGGGTCGGTGGGTCGTCCGGCGGCCCGGTGGGGACCGTGGCGAGCTCGAGACGCCGGGCGAAGTCTACGAACGTCATTCCCTGCGAGCGAAGTAGGTCATTGATTCGGTGCATCGCGTTCACTTGCTCATGCTCTTCGGGGGTGTCGAGCATGGCAACGAGTTTCCGCAGGCGGTCGAGCGTTTTGGCGTCCATCAAAAGATGTCCTCCTCGTCGAGGAGGTCGTCGCGACTTTCATCACCTGCCCCTACCGGTGTAGGCGTTGAAAGTGGTGTAAGTGGTGAATCCTCGGATTCCCTACC
>REDO01000045.1 GCA_007693435.1 Salinarimonadaceae bacterium
CCCCGACGAGTGCCGAAACTACTTCGCTGCCGCTGGGTATGATGCAACATGATCGGAAAATGCCCTAGCATCTTTCAACGATCTTATGGGCGTGTGTGGACAAGTTGTCTTTGGCCTCCAAGCCGAGGTGCGATCAATCCAAAAGAAAATGGGCCATCCGTAGTTTGCTTTCTTTGCTATTTAAAAGCCGCCAGAAAACCCTCCCCTCAGGGGAGGGCAGGGTGGGGTGTTTCGCGCGATAGCGCGAAGCTGGAGGGCGTTTTGTCCGGGAACGATGGCGCTATCCGCCCCACCCCGGCCCTCCCCTCCGGGGAGGGAGTTCCGTTGGCGGATCACACATTTTCGGTTGATCCGAGGCGCTGTTGCGGCTGCTGTGTCGGGGTTCGACGCGAGGAGGGAATCGGCCGTGATCAATGACGCCGTGCGGGAGGATATCCGCCATTCGGTTCTGTGCTGGCTCGCCACCGTGGACGAGAACGGGCAGCCCAATGTCAGCCCGAAAGAGCTGTTCACCGATCACGGCGAGGACGCGATCCTGATCGCGGACATCGCCTCGCCGGTGAGCGTGCGCAACCTCGCGCGCAACCCGCTCGTCTGCGTGAGCTTCGTCGACGTGTTCCGCCAGCGCGGCTTCAAGATCGCCGGGCGCACGCGGCTGATCGCGCCGGTGGATCCGGATTTCGCCGTCTACGGCGCGCGTCTGCAGGAGTTGGCCGGGCCGGACTTCCAGGTGCGCCACGCGATCCATGTCGCGGTGACGCGAATTTCGCGGATCTGGGCCCCGAGCTACGCCCTGTTCCCGGACCGGACCGTCGAGGACCAGCAGGCGCGCGCTCACGCCGCCTATGGCGTGCGCCCGGCCTCGAGCGCCTGAGGTCTCCCCCCGATCGGGCGATCACCGGAGCGCGGGCGCCACGCCGACAGAACGGTCAGCGTCCCCGCGCCGTCCGCAGGGCCGCCTGCGCGCCCGTGCGCAGGAGCGAGGAATCGGAGCCGAGGGCGACGAAATCGAAGCCGCGCCTCACCATCTCCCCCGCCCGCTCAGGCGTTGCGGCGTAGACGCCGGCCGCCTTGCCTGCCGCGCGGGATCGCGCGAGCGCATGGTCCAGTGCGTCCTCGACGGCCGGGGATTGCGGATCGAGAACGGCGCCTCCGGACAGGCCGATCGAGAGATCGTATGGGCCGATAAAGACGCCGTCGATTCCCGCAACGGCGAGGATATCGTCGAGGATCGCGAGCGATTCGCGCGTCTCCACCATGGCGAAGGCGAGGCAGAAGTCGTTCGCCGCGCGAAAGTAGGCCTCGCCCGTCAGACCCGACAGGGCGAGCGCGCCGTGCGGCCCCCAGCTGCGTTCGCCGAGCGGCGGGAACTTCATGAAGCCGGCGAAGCGCCGGGCGTCCTCGAGCGTATTGATCATCGGCGCGATGATTCCGGCCGCGCCGGCGTCGAGCAGCCGCGACGCGCTCGCGAAATCACCGACGGGGATGCGCGCGACGAACGGCTTGCCCGCCGCCGCCACGAGCGGAATCGCGGCGAAACAATCGGCGAGGCTTCCCGCGCCGTGCTGCATGTCGAGCGTGACGGCGTCGAATTCCTCGCCCGCGAGGAGCCCGGCCGAAGCGAAACCGGAAAGACTGCACCAGGCCGACAGCGTCGGGCGCCCGGCGGCGACCGCGTCGCGCAGGGCGGCGACCGGCGAGGCGGCGCTCACTGCGTCTTCACTTCCTCGATGGCGCGCGCGAGCAGCGTGTCCATCTGCGTGCGGATCTCGACATCCGTCACCGATGCGTCGAGGTCGCCGCGCACCTTGCGGAAGACGTCAGCGTCGCCCGGCTCCTCGAAATCGGCCAACACGACGGATTGCGCATAGGCCTCGGCATCGGCGCCCGACTTGCCGAGTTTTTCCGCCGCCCAGAGCCCGAGAAGCTTGTTGCGGCGCGCCGTCGCCTTGAAGCGCAACTCCTCGTCATGCGCGAACTTGTTCTCGAAGGCGTCCTTGCGATCGTCGAAAGTGGTCATGTCCGGCTCATCCGTGTTGGCTTGGGCGAACCGATCGCCTGATCGTCCGGTTCGCCCTTCCCATATAGCGGTCGAGCCGGGCGCGCGCCAGCCGAACCGGACAATGGGCGGATTCATCCCAATGCGCCCATGGGGGGTGAAACCCGCGTTGTGCATCGCCATCTGATCATATAGGTTGCGCGCCAGCGGGCGGCCCAGCCGTTCGACCGCGCCCATCCCTTTTTGTGCGCAGCCGATCGAACCAGGAGCCCAAGCCTTCCCATGGACTTCAACAAAACACGGTACACGCCCATGAATCGCCGCCGTCGCATCTACGAGGGCAAGGCAAAGGTGCTCTTCGAGGGGCCCGAGCCCGGCACGCTCATCCAGCACTTCAAGGATGACGCGACCGCCTTCAACGCCAAGAAGCATGAAGTGATCGACGGAAAGGGCGTTCTGAACAACCGGATCAGCGAGTTCATATTCCAGAACCTCAACGATATCGGCGTTCCGACGCATTTCATCCGCCGGCTGAACATGCGCGAGCAGCTGATCCGCGAGGTCGAGATCATTCCGCTCGAGGTCGTCGTGCGCAACGTCGCCGCCGGCTCGCTCTCGCAGAGGCTCGGGATCGAAGAGGGCACGCAGCTGCCCCGCTCGATCATCGAGTTCTACTACAAGAGCGACAAGCTCAACGATCCGATGGTCTCGGAAGAGCACATCACCGCCTTCGGCTGGGCCACGCCGCAGGAGATCGACGACGTCATGGCGCTCGCCATCCGCGTCAACGATTTCCTCACGGGCCTCTTCCTCGGCGTCGGCATCCGCCTCGTCGATTTCAAGATGGAGACGGGCCGCCTCTGGGAAGGCGACATGATGCGCATCGTGCTCGCCGACGAGATCTCTCCGGATTCTTGCCGGCTGTGGGACATCAAGTCGAACGACAAGATGGACAAGGACCGCTTCCGCCGCGATCTCGGCGGGCTGATCGAAGCCTATTCCGAGGTCGCGCGGCGTCTCGGCATTCTCGCCGAAAACGAGGCTCCTCCGACCGGCGGACCCCGGCTCGTGCAGTGACGCGAGCTTCCAGTTTCAGACGATGCGAGCCGTCGGGTGCGAAAAGCCCGGCGGCTTTTTTCGTTAATTGCGCTTGAATGCGTCGTTCCGACACGTTCTTTTCTTTATCGGCGAAGCACTTGACCGCGAAAGCCGCGACCGCGCATCGTGCGGTAGCGATCTTCGGCAGCCGGGGATCCCGCCGCTTTGGCGAATGCTGGCTCGACGAGACCCGAAACAAGCCGCAGAACACGAAACAACGATCAGGGGAGAAACCAGTTATCATGGCGACTTACGGACACTTCATCGGCGGCAAGCACGTCGAGGGCCGCTCCGGCCGTTTCGCGGACATATACGAGCCCATGACGGGCGAGGTCCGCTCGAAGGTGGCGCTGGCGAGCGCGGCCGAACTTCGCGCCGCCGTCGAGAACGCCAAGGCCGCGCAGCCGGCCTGGGCGGCCGTCAATCCGCAGCGCCGCGCTCGGGTGATGATGAAGTTCATCGAGCTGATCCAGCGCGACACCGAGGCTCTCGCGGAGTTGCTCGCGCTCGAGCACGGCAAGACGATCCTTGACGCGAAGGGCGACATCCAGCGCGGGGTGGAAGTCTGCGAATTCGCTCTCGGCGCGCCGCATCTCATGAAGGGAGAATTCACCGACGGCGCGGGTCCCGGCATCGACATCTTCTCGATGCGCCAGCCGCTCGGGGTCGTGGCGGGCGTCACGCCGTTCAATTTCCCCGCGATGATTCCGATGTGGAAGTTCGCGCCGGCCCTCGTGTGCGGAAACGCCTTCATCCTCAAGCCCTCCGAGCGCGATCCCGGCGTGCCGATGCGCTTCGCCGAGCTGATGATCGAGGCCGGATTGCCGGCCGGGATCCTCAATGTCGTCAACGGCGACAAGGAAGCCGTCGACGCGATCCTCGACGACCCCGACATCAAGGCCGTGGGCTTCGTCGGCTCGACGCCCATCGCCGAATACGTCTATTCGCGCGCCACGGCGAGCGGCAAGCGGGCCCAGTGTTTCGGAGGCGCGAAGAACCACATGATCGTCATGCCCGACGCCGACCTCGACCAGACAGTCGACGCCCTGATCGGCGCGGGATACGGCTCGGCCGGCGAGCGCTGCATGGCGATCTCGGTCGCGGTGCCCGTGGGCGAGGAGACCGCCGACCGTCTGATGGCGAAGCTCATCCCGCGCGTCGAGAGCCTCAAGATCGGCCCCTCGACCGACCCCTCCGCCGATTACGGCCCGCTCGTCACCAAGGCGCATCTCGACAAGGTGCGCGATTATGTCGAGATCGGCCTGAAGGAAGGCGCCAAGCTCGCCGTCGACGGGCGCGGCTTCACGCTGCAGGGCTACGAGAACGGCTATTACCTCGGCGGCTGCCTGTTCGACAACGTGACCAAGGACATGCGCATCTACAAGGAGGAGATTTTCGGACCCGTCCTGACCGTCGTACGCGCCAAGACCTACACGGAAGCGCTGGCGCTCGCCAACGACCACGAATACGGCAACGGCGTCGCGATCTTCACCCGCGACGGGGACGCGGCGCGCGACTTCGCCGCGAAGGTGGAGGTCGGCATGGTCGGGATAAACGTGCCGATCCCGGTGCCGCTCGCCTATTACACATTCGGCGGCTGGAAGCGGTCCGCCTTCGGCGACCTCAACCAGCACGGCCCGGATGCGTTTCGCTTCTACACGAAGACGAAGACCGTGACGGCGCGCTGGCCGTCGGGCGTCAAGGACGGCGCGGAATTCGTCATCCCGACGATGCGCTGACGACGCCGCACAATGACAGGTCGTTTCACGGCCGCGCTTCTTCAAGGAGGCGCGGCCGTCGCGTTCCGGTTATACGCAAGCGGCGCGATTGCGATACGGCGAATAGATTTCAGTCGCCTTCCCCTCCCCTGTAGCCTCCGGCCGCGAAAAGAAAGCGTTTCCGGGAGGCTCCGCATGCCGCACAACGAACGGTCGAAAGTCATCACGCAAGGGGTCGAGCGCTCGCCGAACCGCGCGATGTTCCACGGTCTGGGCTACACGAAAGAAGATTTCGACAAGCCGATGATCGGCGTGGCCAACGGCCACTCCACCATCACCCCCTGCAATGGCGGCCTCCAGCCGCTCGCCGACATCGCGGTGGCCGAGATCAAGGCCGCCGGCGCCAATCCGCAGATCTTCGGCGTGCCCACGATTTCGGACGGGATGGCCATGGGCACCGAGGGGATGAAATACTCCCTCGTCTCGCGCGAGGTGATCGCCGACTGCATCGAGACCGTCGTCCAGGGGCAATGGATGGACGGAGTGCTGGTGCTCGGCGGCTGCGACAAGAACAAGCCCGGCGGCATGATCGGCATCCTGCGCGCCAACGTGCCCGCGATCTACGTCTATGGCGGCACCATCAAGCCCGGGACGTGGAAGGGGCAGGATCTCTCCGTCATCTCTTCCTTCGAGGCGGTCGGCGCCTACAAGGCCGGGAAGATGAGCGACGAGGATTTCGAGGGCATCGAGCGCAACGCCTGCCCGACGACCGGCGCCTGCGGAGGCATGTACACGGCCAACACCATGAGCTCCTCCTTCGAGGCGCTCGGCATGGCGCTGCTCTATTCCTCCACCATGGCCAATATCGACGAGGAGAAGCGCGTCTCGACCGCGCAATCCGCGCGCGTACTCGTCGAGGCCGTGAAGAAGGGGCTGAAGGCCCGCGACATCGTCACCCGCAAAAGCGTCGAGAACGCCATCGCCCTCGTCATGGCGACGGGCGGCTCGACCAACGCCGTCCTGCACTACCTCGCCATCTGCCACGCGGCGGAAATCGACTGGAGCCTCGAGGATTTCGAACGCATCCGCCTGAAAGTCCCCGTCATCTGCGACCTCAAGCCTTCGGGCAAATACATGGCCGTCGATCTGCACAGGGCCGGCGGCGTGCCGCAGGTGCTCAAGCTCCTGCTTAACGCCGGGCTCCTGCACGGGGATTGCCTCACGATCACCGGGCGCACGCTGGCCGAAGAACTCGCAGATGTGCCGGATGCGCCGCCCGCCGGGCAGGACGTGATCCGGACTGTCGAGAGCCCGATCTATGCGCAGGGCCATCTCGCCATTCTCAAGGGCAATCTGGCGCCGGACGGCTCGGTGGCCAAGATCACGGGGCTGAAATCGACGTCCATCACCGGCCCAGCGCGCGTCTTCGACGACGAACAATCGGCGATGGACGCCATCCAGTCCGACAGGATCAAGCCCGGCGACGTGCTGGTGCTGCGCTATCTCGGCCCGCGCGGCGGCCCCGGCATGCCGGAAATGCTCGCGCCGACATCCGCGATCATCGGACGCGGCCTCGGCGACAAGGTCGGCCTCATCACCGACGGGCGCTTCTCCGGCGGCTCCTGGGGCATGCTCGTCGGCCACGTCACGCCCGAAGCCTACGAGGGCGGCACTATCGCATTGGTTGCAGAAGGCGATACAATCACCATTGACGCGAGCCGTCATTTGATACAACTTGAAGTCGCAGATGACGAACTTGCTCGTCGTCGCAGCAACTGGAGAAAGCCGCCGCCACGATACGAGCGGGGTGTGCTCTCCAAATTCGCCCGCTTGGCGAGTTCAGCCAGCAAAGGCGCGGTCACGGGCTGATCCTTCCCGTTCCGGCGCCGCATCAGGCCGGCGCGCATGGCGCGCTCGCGGCGACGGGCGAGCCTTGCTCGGAACGGGAGGACGGCATGCATATCGAGGGGATTCCGAACGCCGCGAGGAATAGCCGGACGGAGGCCGGCGAAGCAGGCGCCGGCGATGCGCGATGTTTCGCGGCCCGGCCGCTTATGGCGGCGATGCTCGCTGCCGCCATCGGCGCCGCAGGCGCCATGCTTCCTGCGCCGGTCGCCGCGCAGAGCTACACGATGACGATCGCCCATCTCTATCCGGACGATCTGACGAGCAACGAGACCGCCCCGGCGCTCGCCCATTTCAAGCGTCTCGTCGAGGCCGCCACCGGCGGCGACCTGGCGGTCGAGGCGTTCGGCAACGGGGCGCTGGGCGGCGAGAGCGAGGTCGCGCAGCAGGCGCGTTCGGGGCGGGCCGTGCAGTCGGTGATGCTCGGATCGGGCACGCAGGCAGCCTTCTTCCGCCGCTACGAAATGGTCACGGCGCCCTTCCTTTTCGCGGATTACCGCACCGCCTGGGCCTTCTTCGATTCCCCCTGGTTCGCCGATTTCATGCGGCCGATGATCGCCGAGAGCGGGCTGCGCTATCTCGGCACCCTCGACGATGGCGGCGGCTTCGTCGCCTTCGCCAACAACCGGGTTCCGATCCGCTCGGTCGACGACCTGCGCGGCCTGCGCATCCGCGTCGAGGAGAACCAGGCGCATATGACGATCGTCGCGGCGCTCGGGGCGACGCCGGTCTCCCTGCCCTGGGCCGAGGTCCAGACCGGGCTCGCGACGGGGCTGATCGACGGCCATTTCCACGCGCCGGGCGTCAACGACATCTTCCGGCTCTACGACGTGACCCGCTACACCACCTGGAGCGGCCATATCTACAACACCATCACCTGGAGCGTCAGCGAGGCTTGGTTCCAGACCCTGCCGCGCGAATACCAGGAGATCGTCGTCTCCGCCGCCCGAGAGGCTGTGGCGCTGGCGCATGGCGCGGGCGCGAAGATCTCGGTGATAGGCTGGGCCAATTCCTGCGACCGCTTCGCCGAGTGCTACGTCCTCGACGATGACGAGCGCGAGCGCATGCGCGTTGTCGCCGAGCCGCCCTATCGCGAATGGCTGACGCGCGAGTTCGGCGAGGAAGCGGCCCTGTTCGACGAGATGCGCGCCGAGATCGCCCGCATCCACGAGGAAATCGGGCGGCGCACGCTCGCCTCCTATCTCGACTGAGCCGCCCTCCATCCGCACGAGGCCGCTTCCATGAGTCCATCCGCGACCATATCCGCGCGCCTGCGCCGGTTCAGCGACCAGCTGGACAGGGCCGTCATCGCCCTGTGCGCGGCGATGCTCGCAATGATGCTTCTCATGTCCGCGCTCGGAATTCTCGCCGAAGTCGCTCTGGCGCTGCGGGCGCGTCTCGGCCTGCCGGACGCCGCCGGCGGCGTATTCGACGCGATCTACGCCAATACGCGCCCCTCCGCCGTGCGTCTGTTCCTGCCCTGGCTCGGAATGCTGAGCGTGACGGTCGCCTTCAAGCACCGCGAGCACGTCGCCATCGCGCTCCTCGTCGAGAACCTGCCGCGCCCCTTGCGTATCGCTGCGGCGGCCGTCCATCTCGCGGCGATCGGGCTTTTCGCCGCGGCGCTCGTCTGGCAGGGACTCGCCTTCACGCTGGGCGCGGGCCAGCCGCTCATTCTCTCGAACGGCGTGCAGGTTTCGTTCGCCTGGTCGGCCGCCTCCGTTCCGGCTGCGGGCCTCGTGCTCTGCGCGCATCTCGTCTGCGGGCTTGCGCTCGCGGGCGAGGCAGAGGAGGCGCCATGAGCTTCGTCGCGGGCGCCTTCGCGGCGCTCCTGCTCCTCGGGCTTCCCATCGGGCTCGTCCTCGCGGCGGCGGGGCTCGTCGGCGCCGTCTCGATCGGCGGTCCGGGTTTCCTGGAAATCCTCGCCCCGCGCTTCCATGCGGGCGTCTCGGCCTATGTCCTCGTGGCGATCCCCTATTTCATCGTCACCGCCGAGATCATGAACCGGGCGCGGCTGACCGACAGGCTGATCGCCTTCGCATCGAGCCTGTTCGGCCGCACGCCGGGGGCTCTCTCGCACATCAACGTCACGAGCTGCGTAATGTTCGCCGGCCTCACGGGCGCCGCCGTCACCGAGACCGTCGCCATCGGCAAGACGCTGATCCCGGCCATGCGCCGCGAGGGCTACGACGCGCCCTATTGCGCGGCGGTGACCGCCTGCGCGGCGATCGTCGGGCCGATCATTCCGCCCAGCATCATCATGATCGCCTACGCCGCGAGCCTGCGTGACGTTTCGATCATCGCCCTCTTCGCGGCGGGCGTCGCGCCCGGCCTGATGATGGGCGCGGCGATGCTCGCCGTGAGTTTCTGGATATCGTGGCGGCGCGGCTACGCGGCGCGCGACGGGGTGGCGGTCTCCGTGATCCTGCGCACGGGCGTCTCGGCGCTTGCGGCGATGGCGATCCCGCTCGTCATCATCGGCGGCATCCTCACAGGGCTGACGACGGTGACGGAAGCCTCCGTCATCGCCTGCGTCTACGCGCTGGCGCTCGGCGTCTTCGCCTACCGCACCCTGTCGCTCGCCGATATCCGCGAGGCGCTCGTCTCGACGGTGAGCTTCAGCGGCGTCGTGTTTCTCCTCATCGGCGCCTCGAACCTGCTCGGCTGGTACGTCACGCGCTCGGGGCTGGCGCGGGAGGCGGCCGAGGCCATCGCCTTCGTGAGCCAGGACCCGATCATCCAGATGCTGGCGGTGAGCGCGCTGCTCGTCGTGCTCGGCATGTTCGTGGACGTTCTGCCGGCGATCATCATCGCCGCGCCGGTGCTCGCGCCCGCCCTCGTGGCGCTCGGCTTCGATCCGATCCATGCGGCGATGGTGATGCTGCTCGCGCTCAATCTCGGCAATATCACGCCGCCGGTGGGCATGACGCTGATGACCGCCGCGCGCATCGCCGACACGCCCTACGAACTCGCCGTGCGCGCGGCCGCGCCCTTCTACGTGGCGCATCTCCTCGTGATCCTGCTCGTCATCCTCTTTCCAGCGATCTCGCTGGCGCTTCCTCGGTTGCTCGGAGCGGCGGGATGAGGGGAGGGGCGCGCATCACAGATCGGGAACCGGGAGGATCATCATGACCGAGAGCGCCGTCGAGAGACTGGCCGCGATCCGCGAGAGGATCGCGCAGGCCGCAAGCGACAGCGGCCGTGACCCCGCCTCCGTCGCCCTCGTCGCCGTGAGCAAGACCTTCGGGCCCGAGACGATCCGCCCGGTGATCGAGGCGGGCGCGCGGGTCTTTGGCGAGAACAAGGTGCAGGAGGCGGCCGGCAAGTGGCCTGCGCTGCGCGAGGCGTTCCCCGATCTGGAGCTTCGCCTGTTAGGCCCCCTGCAATCCAACAAGGCCCGCGAGGCGGTGGCCTTGTTCGACGTGATCGAGAGCGTCGATCGCGAGAAGACCGCCGCCGCCATCGCGGCCGAGATCGCAAAGGGGATCGGCGGGCAGGGCTGCGCGCCGCGCCTCTACGTGCAGGTCAATATCGGCCGCGAGCCGCAGAAAGCCGGGATTGACCCGGACGAGGCGGCGGCCTTCGTCGCGCGCTGCCGCGAGGCCCACGGGCTTTCGATCGAGGGGTTGATGTGCATTCCGCCGGCGAACGAGGATCCGGCGCCCCATTTCGCGCGCCTCGCCGCCCTGGCGCGCGAGGCCGGGCTGTCGGGAATATCCATGGGCATGTCGGGCGATTTCGCCGCCGCGATCGCGCATGGCGCGACGAGCGTGCGCGTGGGCTCCGCCATCTTCGGGGCGCGCGGCTGAGGACCATCACGGGAAAGGGGAGAAGCAGGGAAATGAACGCGCGCACGCCGCTGAACTACACGATCACCCACGCCTATGACGGGCTCGCGATCTCGCCCGAGGAAGGCCGCCGCCTGTTCGACATCGCGAGCTGGAACGGGCTCACGCCGACCTTCACGCGGCGCGGGCGCGGCGCATGGGAACTGCTCGCGGAGCCGGCTGCGATCGCGCGCGACCCGGCCGTCACGTTCCATGCGGCGAAGCTGAAGGGCGTCGGTTTGTGGAACCCCAGACGCCCCGACGACAGCGCCTTCTCGAACAAGCTCCACGACCTCGACGGCGACGCGCCGGTTCCCCCGCTGACCGACGTCCTCGAATATCTCGTCACCTATCCGCATTTCGGGATCGGCGAGGACGGCGAATACAAGTTCGCCTATTCCTCCGCGAGCCCCGTCGGCGGCATCGTCCACGAGCGGGCGCATCGCGAATACTGGGCGGCCGAGCGACTGATCGAATTCGGCGTGCCCTCCGTCGCGCCATTCGCCGTCGTCGAATACGACGAGAGCCTGCGCTTCCAGGGCCAGCCAATGGGCGCGGTGATCACGCTCTCGCCTGGGGCCGCGCCCTACCGCATCTCGGAAGTGCTGTTCGGCGCTGGCCTCGCGCGCGGCTCCGATCCCGGCTTCGACGCGCATTACGACGCGATGCGCGAGGCGCTGGGGATCGAGGGCGACCCCGACGACGAGCGCGTGCGGCTTCGCGTCATCTGCGCGCTGGCGCGCGAGGCGGGCGAGCTCCTGCACGATTTCTCGCTGGCCGAGCTCTATCGCTATTCCGGCGACTGGGGGAATTTCGTCTATTCGGTCGAGAGCCGACGGCTGTTCCTGATCGACCTCGATTCGGTGCAGGACATGCGCAAGCTCCCCGAGGCGCTCCAGCCGTTGCAGGCCTGGCGCGACATCGCGAGCGCGATCTACCGGATGGTGGCGAAGCTCGGCTATCCGACGGCGCTCGACAAATACACCCTCGACAACCTTTTGGCCCACGACCCGATCCACGCGATCCTCGCGGGCTATTTCACTGAGATTCCGGAGGACGAGCTGCGTCCGGTCGCGCGCAGGCTGTGGGGCTATTTCATCCCCCACCTGTTCCTGTTGAAGAAGCATGCGCACGCCATCCGCAACGAATGGAGCGGGGATGAGCGCAAGTCCTACAAGATGGACCACGACCTCTTCTACATCCTGGCGCTGACCAGCCTGCAGCCGCTCTTCGCACGCTCCGCCGTCGGGCGGCGCTACCCGAGCCCGCTGACGCAGGCCGACATGTTCGCCAAGGCCGAGCGCTTCCTGGGGCCGCGCTACGAATATTTCGTCTGGCTCATGGGCCGCGCCTGACAGGGAGGAACCGCCATGCGCTTCGAATTCACCCCCGAGCAGCAGGCCTTCCGCGACGCGGTTCTGCGCTTCGCCCGCGAGGAATTGCAGGACGAGACCCTGAAGGAGCGAGACCTTTCCTGCACGCTCTCGCGAGACCTGTGGCGGACCTGCGCGCGCTTCGGCGTGCAGGGCCTGCCCTTCCCGAAGGAATACGGCGGGGGCGAGCGCGACGTCGTGACCACGGTCCTCGCCATGGAGGCGCTCGGCGAGGGCTGCCGCGACAACGGGCTTCTGTTCAGCATCAACGGCCAGATGTGGACCGTCCAGATGCCGATCTGGCGCTTCGGCAGCGAGGAGCAGAAGCGCCGATACCTGCCGGGGCTGATTTCGGGCGACCTCATCGGCGCCCACGGCATCACCGAGCGCGAGGCGGGCTCGGACGTGATGGCCCTGACGACGAGCGCCGCGCGCGACGGCGACGATTATGTGCTCAACGGCGCGAAGGTGTTCTGCACCAACGGCCCCGTGGCCGACCTGTTTCTGGTTTTCACCACCGTCGACGCCAGCGCCGGCTCCCTCGGCCTCACCGGCTTTCTCGTCGAGCGGGATGCGCCGGGGCTGATCGTCAGCGAGAACAAGACCAAGATGGGCATGCGCACCTCGCCGATGGCGGAGCTGACTTTGCAGGATTGCCGTGTGCCGGCTTCCGCGCGCGTCGGGCGCGAGGGACAGGGCGGGCGCATCTTCAGCGATTCGATGGAATGGGAGCGCGGCTCGATCCTCGCCAACCTCGTCGGCTCGATGGCGCGCCAGCTCGACGAATGCGTCGCGCACGCCACGAAGCGCACGCAGTTCCGCAAGCCGATCTCGAAATTCCAGTCGGTCGCCAACCGCCTCGTCGACATGCGCCTGCGGCTCGAGACCTCGCGGCTCCTGCTCTACAAGGTCGCCTGGCTCAAGCAGGAGAAGGGCTCGGCCGCCATGGAGGCGGCGCTGGCGAAACTGTATCTCAGCGAATCCTGGGTCGCCTCCTGCCAGAACGCCGTCGTCATCCACGGCGGCTACGGCTTCATGACGGATCGCGAGATCGAGCGCGATTTCCGCGATTCGATCGGCGGCCTGCTCTATTCCGGCACGTCCGACATCCAGCGCAACATCGCCGCGCGCTTCATGGGGCTGTGAACGACCTCAATGCGCCGCGAAATCAATGCGCCATGAGGACCGGGATCGTGGCGTTGGCCAGGATGTGGCTCGTGGCGCCGCCGAAGATCATCTGGCGGATGCGGCTCTGGGTGTAGGCGCCCTTGATGAGCAGGTCGCAGCCGATCTCGGCGGCGTGGTCGAGGATGAGCTGTCCCGGATGGCCCTTGCCGGCCTCTATGGCGACGGCGTCGATCTCCAGCCCGTGCCGGCGCAGCGCGCGCGCCAGCTGCTCGCCGGTCGGCCCCGGAACCATCGCCCCCTCGGCGGTGAGCACGACGATACGCTTGGCCGCATGCAGGATCGGCATCGCCATCGCGACGACATGCGCCGTTTCCGTCGATCCGTTCCATGCGATCAACACCGTCTCGCCGATCGTCTCCGGCGGCGCCTGCGGGGCGATGAGCGCCGGGCGCCCGCCTTCGAACAAAACCGCCTCCAGAGTCGTCATGCGCGGCCCGGCCGCGCGCATGGCGGGCTTGCCGAGCACCGTCACGTCGAAGACGCGCGAATGGCTGCCGACGAAATCGTCGCCGGCAGGCGCGTCGGCGCTCCAGCGGCGGCAAAAGCCGCCCGGCGCGCCCGCGTCGTGGGGCGCATCGGCCGCGTCCATGAACTCCTCGAAGAGCTTGCGCGCCTCGGCCTCGCTCTCGGCGTCGCCGCGCTCGTCGGCGGCCCAGGTGAGCCCCATCACCATGTCGACAGAGACGATTTCGGCGAGGGGCGGGCGCAGCGCGAAGCCCTCGACATAGGAATCGAACCGCCGCGCGAAGCGCAACGCCGTCTCCATGGTGGCCTGCATCAGATCATGCGGCGCAGTCGGCAGCAGGACGGTCTTCATCGCGGGGTCCTTTTCCGTGGTCTTCTCCGGAGCGGCAGATTGGCCCGGAAACGGGCGGGCGCGCAACAGCGGATACGGTCGCTCTCAATGGCGAAAACGCAGACCCAAGAGATAGAGATCCGCGTCGTAACCGCCGCCGAGATCGTCGCGAAGCCGCTCGCGTCGCCAGTCGGCCCCGAGGACGACGTGTCGGCCGACCGCATAGTCGAAACCGACGCCGCCGCTCGTCGCGCGCTCCGATCCCCCGCCCCCGAACCGGGTATGCGCGAAGGCGATCTCGCCGCGCGCCGTGAGGTTGCGCCGCAGGTCGTGGGCGAACGAGAGGCCGATCGATTGCGTCCGGTCGCCGCTTGCGCCGGCGCGCGTGGTCTCGGCGAGGCGGCTCGATCCGGAAAGGCTCAGCCGCGTGAGCGGGCTCAGGACCCATTCGAGGGAGGCGTCGGCGACGATTCCGTCGAGGCCGCCAAGGGTGGGATCATCCAGGCGTCGCGTTTGCCAGCCGATCGAGGCTTCGCCGGTGATGAGTCTCGTGACTTCGAAGCGCGTTCCGACGCGGCCCGTGAGCCCGTCGGAGGAGCGGCGAAGTCCCGCCGCATTCACACGTCGGTCGTAGAGACGGCGATCGGCCGCGATTTCGACGAAGGGGACGAGGCCGGGCGTGATCTCGTAGCCGGCGCGCGCGGCGATTTCGAATCGCGACAGGTCGCGATCGCGTCGCGACACGCGCGTTCCGTTCGCGAGCCGCGCCTCGCCGTATTGCGTGCGCCCGATCGTGCCGCGCAAGGCGAGTAGTCCCGGGCCGAATCCCCGCTCGATCGCGGCGGATGCGGAATAGTCGAGGATCGTCGGACGGTTGACGGTCGCGCCCGGCAGGTCGCGCGCGCCGGGGCGCTCGGAGTCGAGGCCGAGCGTCGTCGAAAGCGTCAGCCGCGTGTCGTCGGTGACGTCGAGGCGAAGATCCGTCTCGCCCGAAAGCGTCGGGCGCGAGGCGTTCGAGGAGCGCCCGTAGAAATCGTATCCGCCGCGCAGGCCTCCCGAGAAGGAATGGCGCGTCCAGTCGCTCTCGATCCGGGCCTCGACCTGCGTGCGCGAGAAGGCCTCCGCCTTGCCTGCGGCGGCGGATCGGCTCGGATTGGTGTCGAAGCCCAGACTCTGCGCGATGCTCGTGAAGAGCGTGAATGCGCCAAGCCGCATGCCCGTCGGCGCGAACGGATCGTCCTCGACGAGGGCGCGCCGCGCCGGCGTTTCCGGAGCGGGCGAAGGCTCTGCGCGGACGGGCGAATAGACCTCCTCGCGGACCCGCGCGCGGGTCTCCTCCTGCGCGGCCGACATGACGGCGGGCGGAACGGCGGGCGCCTGCGCGCGGGTCTGCCCCGCCTGGACGAGGGCGGCGCAGGCGAGGCCGATAGTGAGGAAACATTTTGTTCGAGCGGTCACGGGCGCCTGCCGGATGCCGGTCAAACCGGATTGACCATGGTGACCAAAGGGTAAATGGACGTGGTTAACGATCCGTTGACGCAAGACGCGCGAGGCGCGTTTCCTTCCGCGCGAAAACCTTGTTAGAAGCTGGCGCATAGAGCAAACGGAAATACAGATGTCCGCACAAAGCGCCCCCGCCCCCGCCGCCACTCCGGACAGCGCCGCCATCGCCTCCGCCCGGCGCACCCTGGAAACCGAGCGGGACGGCCTCGCCCATCTCGTCGCCGCGATCGAGGACGGGCTGGGCGCGCCCTTCGCCCGCGCGATCGCGGCGATCGCCGCCATGACCGGCCGCGTCATCGTCACCGGCATGGGCAAGTCCGGCCATGTGGGGCGCAAGATCGCCGCGACCCTCGCCTCGACCGGCACGGCGGCCTATTACGTGCACCCGGGCGAGGCGAGCCACGGGGATCTCGGCATGATCCGCGCCGAGGACGTGATCGTGGCGCTCTCCTGGTCGGGCGAGACGAGCGAATTGTCCGACATCACCGCCTACGCCAAGCGCCGCGGCGTGACGCTCGTCGCCGTCACCTCGCGCGCCGAATCGGCGCTCGCGCGCGCCGCCGACATACCCCTTGTCCTGCCTCGCGCCGCAGAAGCCTGCCCGAACGGGCTTGCGCCCACCACATCGACGACCATGCAGCTCGCCCTGGGCGACGCCCTCGCTGTGGCGCTCCTGGAGCGCCGGGGCTTTACGGTGAGCGATTTCCGCTCATTCCATCCCGGCGGCAAGCTCGGCGCGATGCTCAAGACCGCGCGCGACGTGATGCATACCGGCGATCGCCTGCCGACGGTGCGGCTCGGAACGCGGATGAGCGAGGCGCTCTCCGTGCAGAGCGCCAAGGGTCTGGGCTGCTGCGTCGTCGTCGACGAAGAGGGGCGCCTCGCCGGGATCGTCACTGACGGCGATATCCGCCGCCACATGGGCGACAACCTGCTCGCCCGCCCGGTCGAAGAAGTGATGACCCGCAATCCCCTGACCATCGCCCCCGAAACTCTGCTCGGCGAGGCGCTGGAGACGATCGAGAGCCGCAAGATCACCGCTCTCGTCGTTGTCGAGGACGCGCGTGCGACGGGAATCGTCCACGTGCTCGATCTGCTGCGCGCCGGGGTGGCCTGAGCGCCGCGCCGTCTTCGCGCGTCTTCGCGCCGCCGACATTGCGGCGAATCGGCTGCGGAAACGAAAAAAGCCCCGCAGGCGCGAGGCTCTTTCGTGTTTCGTCGCGTGTCGATCAGACCGCGACGCGATCTTCGGCGTCGTTGGGTTCGCGCAGCACGTAGCCGCGACCCCAAACAGTCTCGATATAGTTGCGCCCCTGCGAAGCGTTCGCGAGCTTCTTGCGCAGCTTGCAGATGAAGACGTCGATGATTTTCAGTTCGGGCTCGTCCATGCCGCCGTAGAGATGGTTGAGGAACATCTCTTTGGTGAGCGTGGTGCCCTTGCGGAGCGAAAGAAGCTCCAGCATCTGGTATTCCTTGCCGGTCAGATGCACGCGGGCGCTGGCCACCTCGACGGTCTTGGTGTCGAGATTGACGACCAGATCGCCGGTTGTGATGATCGATTGCGCGTGACCCTTCGAGCGGCGCACGATGGCGTGAATGCGCGCCACGAGCTCGTCCTTGTGGAAGGGCTTCGTCAGATAGTCGTCAGCGCCGAAACCGAGGCCGCGAACCTTGTCCTCGATGCCGGCCATGCCGGAGAGGATGAGAATCGGGGTCTTGATCTTGGCGACGCGCAGGGTGCGCAGAACCTCGTAGCCCGACATGTCGGGAAGATTGAGGTCGAGAAGGATGATATCGTAATCATAGAGCTTCCCGAGATCGACGCCTTCTTCGCCGAGATCGGTCGTATAGACGTTGAAATTCTCCGATTTCAACATCAATTCGATGCTTTGCGCCGTTGCGCTATCGTCCTCGATGAGAAGTACGCGCATGTCTAGATCCCCAGCCTGGCTCGAGCGTATGCGGGCAAAGCAACCTCACCCGTTCGCCATGGATTGCCCATGACGAGCGCCCCTCTACATCCGACTCGCAACGCTATGTCCAAATGGTTAACAAAATCTGATTCCATCGCGCAAGCCGTTAAACCCGTTTCCGGAGCGAATCGGCATAATATATTGCGGTGTCGTCGGTTTCTGCGCTCCATGAACTTCGCGTCACATATGAAAAAACAAGCTAAGCGACTCGTGAGACTCGCCTTCGCGCCGCCGTCGCCCCATCGGGGTCCTTAACGTCGGCTTCAGCAGTCTTAACGAAGCGGGTAAACGAAAGGTTGACGCCAGTGGAAGATCAGCCCCGGATCGCAAGGAAATTTTCATCAGCCCGGCGTGCGCTCGCCGAACTTGACGGCGTCGAGGTCTATGGCCGCGTCGCGTCGGTTCGCGGATTGCTCGTCGAGATCGCCGGCCCGGTGGCCGCGATGGGCCTCGGCGGCCGGGTCGATATCGCGATCGAGGCCGGCGCTCTGGTGCCCTGCGAGGTCATCGGCTTCTCGGGCGAGCGCGCCCTCGCCATGCCCTTCGGCAACCTCGAGGGCGTGAGGCGAGGCTGCGCGGCTTATGTCCGGAGCTCAGCCGCCGGGGTGCGCCCGAGCAATGCCTGGCTCGGACGCGTCGTCGATGCGCTGGGGCGGCCGATCGATGGCGGGCCTCCTCTCCCCGAAGGCGACGCGCCCTATCCCTTCCGGGCCGAGCCTCCGCCGGCCCATGCGCGCCGCCGCGTCGGACCGCCGCTGGATCTCGGCGTGCGCGCGCTCAACGCCTTCGCCACCTGCTGCGAGGGGCAGCGCATGGGCGTCTTCGCCGGGTCGGGCGTCGGCAAGTCCGTCCTCCTCTCCATGCTCGCGCGCTACACGGCGGCCGACGTCGCCGTGATCGGCCTCGTGGGCGAGCGCGGACGCGAGGTTCAGGAATTCATTCAGGACGATCTCGGGCCGGAAGGTCTCGCGCGTTCAGTGGTGGTGGTCGCGACCTCGGACGAGCCGGCGCTGATGCGCCGCAACGCCGCCTATCTCACCCTGACGCTCGCGGAGTATTTCCGCGACCAGGGCTCGTCGGTGCTCTGCATGATCGATTCGATCACCCGATTCGCCATGGCCCAGCGCGACATCGGTCTAGCCGGAGGCGAGCCGCCGACAGCCAAGGGCTATACGCCTACCGTCTTCAGCGAGCTGCCGCGCCTGCTGGAGCGCGCGGGGCCCGGAACGGAGGAGGGGTCGATCACCGGCCTTTTCACCGTCCTCGTCGAGGGCGACGATCACAACGAGCCCGTGGCCGACGCCGTGCGCGGCATTCTCGACGGCCATATCGTGATGGAGCGCGCCATCGCCGAGCGCGGGCGCTACCCGGCGATCAATGTGCTGAAATCAATCTCGCGGACGATGCCCAAATCCTGCGATCCGGAATACTGGCCGGTGGTGCAGGCGGCGCGCCGGGTGATGGCGACCTACGCGGACATGGAGGAACTCATCCGTCTGGGCGCCTACAGGCCTGGCTCCTCGGCGGAAGTGGACGAGGCGATCGCGCTTCACCCCGATCTCGAAATCTTCCTCGCTCAAGGTAAGGAAGAGTCAACTTCCATCGGGCATGGTTACCAGCGTCTGGCGCAGATCATGAAGGTCGCCGGGGAGTGACGCCTCGGTCTTCGCGCGGCGCCCGCTGGAGTTTGATGACAGATGAAGTCGCGTGACACCCTCATTCGCCTGAAGCGCTTCCAGGTCGACGAAAAGCGTCGCCGGGTGGCGCAGATAGAAATGATGATCGCTGATTTCGAGCGGATGGCCGCCGAACTCGAGGCGGAAATCACGCTCGAGGAAAAGAAGGCCGGCATAACGGATCTGGGTCATTTCGCTTATCCGACCTACGCCAAGGCCGCCGCGCAGCGCCGCGACAACCTTCTGCAATCCGCCCACAACCTCAAGGGCGAATTGAACGAGGCTCAGGAAGAGCTCGCAGAGGCCTACGAAGAGTTGAAAAAGGTCGAGATTCTCGAGGATCGCGAACGCAACGCCGAACGGGTCGCCGCAGGCGCCCGCGAGCAGGCCGTCATGGATGAAATCGGCCTCGCCCGCGCCGTCCGTCCGCGCTGATCGACTATTCCAGAAAGTTTTCGCTAAAGGGCTGGAAAGCCGTCCGAAAGGGCGGCTTTCCCCGTTGTGGATTTCGATTCGGACGGTCGCGGCGCTTTTGAGCGCCGCAGCTTCCGCAACGAAAGCTGGTGCCTGAAATGTTCTTATAATTCATATTTTATTAAATAAAATCATTAATAGTACAGTCGCGATTTGGACAAGAATGGGATGGGCGAAAATGAGTGCTGCGACGGCTGCGGTCGTAGAAGAAAAAGCCGTCTCGCTGAGAGACATTGCGAAAGTGACCGGGGAAGTTCGGGGGCTGGCGGCCGAGAAGACCCGTCGGATCCAGCAGGTCACCGGCCAGATGCGCATCCTTGCGCTCAACGCCATGATCGAGGCCACGCGAGCCGGCGACTACGGACGCGGCTTTTCTGTCGTTGCGCAGGAAGTGCGCAGCGTCGGCAACGAGATCGACGGCGTCGCGAGCGAGCTGGAGGCGGATCTCGCAAGCAGAATCCTCGATCTGCAGAAGCAGGTGGAATTCCTCGCCGATCAGGCGCAGGGCGAACGTCTCGTCGATCTCTCGCTCAACGCGATCGAGCTGATCGACCGCAATCTTTTCGAGCGCACCTGCGACGTGCGCTGGTGGGCGACCGATTCGGCCGTCGTCGATTGCGCCCGCGAGCATACGGACGCCGCCGCCGAATACGCCTCTCACAGGCTCGGGGTGATTCTCAGCGCCTATACGGTCTACGTGGACCTGTGGCTTTGCGACATGAACGGCGTCGTCCTCGCGAACGGGCGTCCTGACCAGTTCGCCGTTCGCGGCCGCAACGTCGCGCACGAACCGTGGTTCCAGAGCGCCGCGGGCCTTGCGTCCGGCGACGATTATTCTGTCGGCGACGTGGCGCCGCAAACGGCTCTCAACGGCGCGCAGGTCCTCACCTATTGCGCCAGCGTGCGCGAGAACGGAAGCGCGCATGGCGCGCCGCTCGGCGTGCTCGCGATCCATTTCGACTGGGCGCCCCAGGCGCGCGCGATCGTCGAAGGCGTGCGCATCGCTCCCTCCGAGCGCGATCGAACCCGCGTCCTTCTGGTCGATTCGACTGGTCGGGTGTTGGCGGCCTCAGACGGCGTGGGCATTCTCTCCGAGCGTATCCCGCTCCGGGCCGAGGGACGGCAATCGGGCTATCGCCACGAGCCCGACGGCTCGACGGTCGCCTTCCACGCGACGCCGGGATACGAAACCTACCCCGGCCTCGGCTGGTATGGCCTGATCCTCCGCAAGGCGGATTGAGGAGCGGCTGAGGACGGGCCTCAGCGCGGCAGCGTCGAGGCGCCCATCAGCGCCTCGTCGATCGCCCGCGCCGCCTGCCGGCCCTCGCGGATCGCCCAGACGACGAGCGACTGGCCGCGGCGCATGTCGCCGGCGGCGAAGACCTTCTCCTGCGAGGTGCGGTAGTCGCGCTCGTCGGCCGAGACGTTGCCGCGCCGGTCGAGCGTGACGCCGGCCTCCGCGACCATCCCGTCGGGAATGGGGCTGGCGAAGCCGATCGCGATGAACACGAGATCCGCCTTGATCGTGAATTCCGTGCCGGGAATGGGCTCGCGCTTCTCGTTGACGCGTGCGCAGCGCACGCCGGTGACATGCCCCTTGTTGTTGCCCTCGATGCCGAGCGTCGCCGCCTGGAACTCGCGTTCCGCGCCCTCGGCCTGGCTGGACGAGGTGCGCATCTTCGTCGGCCAGTAGGGCCAGACGGTGAGCTTGTCCTCGATTTCGGGCGGACGGGGGCGGATGTCGAGCTGGGTCACCGCGAGCGCGCCCTGGCGAAACGAGGTTCCGACGCAGTCCGAAGCCGTGTCGCCGCCGCCGATCACGACGACGTGCTTGCCGCCGGCCAGAATCTCCTCCTCGCTTTCAGGGATGTGCTCGCCGTTCACGCGCTTGTTCGATTGGGTCAGGAACGGCATCGCGTATCGGACGCCCGCGAGCTCCATGCCGGGCAATTGCGGATCGCGCGGGCGCTCGGCGCCGCCGGACATCAGCACTGCGTCGAATTCGCTCTGGAGGCTCGAAAAGCTCTTCGTCAGGCCGATCTCGACGTTGCAATGGAAGACGACGCCCTCCGCCTCCATCTGCTTCACGCGGCGCTCGACATGGTGCTTCTCGAGCTTGAAATCGGGGATGCCGTAGCGCAGCAGGCCGCCGGGTCGGTTCTCGCGTTCGAAGACGTGGACCTCGTGGCCGACGCGGGCGAGCTGCTGGGCGGCGGAGAGGCCGGCCGGACCAGCGCCGACGATGGCGACGCGCTTGCCGGTGAGGCTCTTCGGCGGCTCGGGCTTGATCCAGCCCATGTCCCAGGCCTTGTCCGCAATCGCCTGCTCGATCGCCTTGATGGCGACCGGTTCGTTTTCGAGGTTGAGCGTGCAAGCCTCCTCGCAGGGCGCGGGGCAGACGCGGCCGGTGAATTCGGGGAAGTTGTTCGTCGAGTGCAGGTCGCGCGAGGCCTGCTCCCAGTCGCCCTGATAGACGAGGTCGTTCCAGTCGGGGATCTGGTTGTGCACCGGGCAGCCGGTCGGCCCGTGACAGAACGGGATGCCGCAATCCATGCAGCGCGCCGCCTGCTTCTTCAGGTCGCCGTCGTCGAGCGGCAGCGTGAATTCGCGGAAATGGCGGATGCGGTCGCCGGCCAGCTCGTATTTCTGGTCCTGCCGGTCGAATTCGAGGAAGCCCGTCACCTTGCCCATGACTTTAGTCCCTGTCGTTTTCTTTCGGACCGTTCCGATCCGCGAAAATTCGGCCTGCGGGCGCGCCGGCTATCCGCGCGGGCCGACCCGGCGCTTCTCATTCCGCAGCCGCCGGCATGCGCGCCCGATCCATCTCGCGCAGCGCCCGGCGATACTCGACCGGCATCACCTTCACGAACTTCGTGCGGTAATTCGCCCAGTCGTCGAGGATCGCTTTGGCGCGGGTCGAGCCGGTGTGGTTCAGGTGATTGGTGATGAGCTGGACGAGGCGCTCCTCGTCCTTGCCGGACATATCCGCCATCACGTCGATGCGGCCCTTGGTCTCGAGATCGCCGCCGTGGTGGTGGAGGCGCTGCATCAGATCCTCCTCCTCCTCGACGGGTTCGAGATCGACCATGGAGAGGTTGCAGCGCCTGGCGAAATCGCCCGCCTCGTCGAGGACGTAGGCGATGCCGCCCGACATGCCGGCCGCGAAGTTGCGGCCCGTCTCGCCGATCACGACGACGATCCCGCCGGTCATGTATTCGCAGCCGTGGTCGCCCGTCCCCTCGACGACCGCCACCGCGCCGGAATTGCGCACGGCGAAGCGCTCGCCGGCCACGCCTCGGATATAGGCCTCGCCCGCGATCGCGCCATAGAGCACGGTGTTGCCGACGATGATCGAATGCTCCGCCGCCGTGCGGCTTTCCGCCGAGGGGCGGATGATCAGCTTGCCGCCGGACAGGCCCTTCCCGACATAGTCGTTGGCCTCGCCTTCGAGAT
Source organism: Salinarimonadaceae bacterium (assembly GCA_007693435.1). Classification (GTDB taxonomy): domain Bacteria; phylum Pseudomonadota; class Alphaproteobacteria; order Rhizobiales; family Beijerinckiaceae; genus Saliniramus. The sequence continues at coordinate 22,984 of REDO01000045.1, forward strand.
CGAGCGTCACGCCCGCCGCCGCCCAGGCGCCGAAGCTCTGGCCCGCGACGCCCTTCAGCTTGACGACGATGGTGTCGTCGGGCAGCCCCTCGTGGCCGTAGCGCTTGGCGACCTCGCCCGAGAGCATGGCGCCGACCGTGCGGTCGACGTTGCGGACCCGCGCCTCGATCACGATCGTCTCGCCCGTCTCGATGCTCGCGCGCGCCTCCTCGATCAGCGTGCGGTCGAGCACGTCGGCGATCGGGTGGACCTGGTTCTCGACATGCCGGGTCGCGACCTCGGAGCCGACCTCCGGCTTGTGGAAGATGCGGGTGAAATCGAGGCCCTTCGCCTTCCAGTGCTCGATCGCCTCGCGCTTCTCGATGAGATCGGATCGGCCGATCAGCTCGTCGAGCTTCGTGGCGCCCATCTCCGCCATGAGCTCGCGCAGCTCTTCGGCGACGAAGAAGAAGTAGTTCACGACGTGCTCGGGCAGGCCCTTGAAGCGCTTGCGCAGCACCGGGTCCTGCGTCGCCACGCCGACCGGGCAGGTGTTGAGGTGGCACTTGCGCATCATGATGCAGCCGGCCGCGATCAGCGGCGCCGTCGAGAAGCCGAATTCGTCGGCCCCCAGCAGCGCGCCGATGAGCACGTCGCGCCCCGTGCGAAGGCCGCCATCGACCTGAAGCCGCACGCGGCCGCGCAGGCGGTTGAGGACGAGCGTCTGCTGCGTCTCGGCGAGCCCCATCTCCCAGGGCGAGCCGGCGTGCTTGAGGGAGGTCAGTGGCGAGGCGCCCGTGCCGCCCTCGAAGCCCGAGATGGTGATGTGGTCGGCCCGCGCCTTGGCGACGCCCGCCGCCACCGTGCCGACGCCGACCTCCGAGACGAGCTTCACCGAGACGTCGGCGGCCGGGTTGACGTTCTTCAGGTCGAAAATGAGCTGCGCCAAATCCTCGATCGAGTAGATGTCGTGATGCGGCGGGGGCGAGATCAGCCCCACGCCCGGCGTCGAATGGCGCAGCTTGGCGATCACGGCGTCGACCTTGTGCCCGGGCAACTGGCCGCCCTCGCCGGGCTTGGCGCCTTGCGCGATCTTGATCTGCATCTGGTCGGAATTGACGAGAAACTCCGTCGTCACGCCGAAGCGGCCGGACGCGATCTGCTTGATCGCGGAGCGCTTCGAGCGACCGTCCGCCAGGGCCTCGAACCGGCTCGCGTCCTCGCCGCCCTCGCCGGTGTTCGAACGCGCGCCGATCTCGTTCATGGCGAGCGCCAGCGTCTCGTGCGCCTCCTTGGAGATGGCGCCGAGCGACATGGCGCCCGTGGCGAAGCGCTTGACGATCTCGGCGGCCGGCTCGACATCCTCGATCGCGACCGGCTTGCGTCCGATTTCTTCGGCCTTCTTGATCCGGAAGAGCCCGCGGATCGTCGTGTAGGCGTTCTCCTGCTCGTTCACCAGGCGGGCGAATTCGCGATAGCGGTCGTCGGCGCGCAGCCGCACGGCGTGCTGGAGCGTCGCGACCGTGTCGGGGGTCCAGGCGTGCGTCTCGCCGCGCAGGCGATAGGCGTATTCGCCGCCGATTCCGAGCGCGTCTCGGAAGATCGGCGAGGCGCCGAAGGCCTCGTCGTGGCGCATCGCCGCTTCGCGGGCGATCTCTTCGACGCCGACGCCCTCGATCGTCGTCGCCGTGCCGAAGAAATAGCGGTTCACGAATTCCGACTTGAGCCCCACCGCGTCGAAGATCTGCGCGCCGCAATAGGATTGATAGGTCGAAATGCCCATCTTCGACATGACCTTGAGCAGGCCCTTGTCGATCGACTTGATGTAGCGCTGGACGATCTCGCGCTCGTCCACCTCAGGCGGCATCTCGTCCTTCATGGCGAGCAGCGTGTCGAAGGCGAGCCAGGGATTGATCGCCTCAGCGCCGTAACCCGCGAGGCAGGCGAAATGATGCACCTCGCGCGGCTCGCCGCTTTCGACCACGAGACCGACCGACGTGCGCAGCCCCTTCCGGATGAGGTGGTTGTGGGCAGCGGCCGTGGCGAGGAGCGCCGGGATCGGCAGCCGGTCAGGCCCCACCTGCCTGTCGGAAAGAATGATGATGTTGTAGCCGCCGTGAACGGCCGCCTCGGCCCGGTCGCACAGGCGCTCCAGCGCGCCCTCCATGCCGGCCGCGCCCTGCTCGATCGGATAGGTGACGTCGAGGGTCTTGGTGTCGAAGCGGTCCTCGAAATGGCCGATGCAGCGGATCTTCTCGAGATCCTCGTTGGTCAGGATCGGCTGGCGCACTTCTAGGCGCTTGCGGCGCGAGGTGCCCTCGAGGTCGAGGATGTTCGGACGCGGGCCGATGAAGGAGACGAGGCTCATGACGAGCTCCTCGCGGATCGGGTCGATCGGCGGGTTCGTCACCTGGGCGAAATTCTGCTTGAAATAGGTGTAGAGCAGCTTCGACTTGTCGGAGAGCGCCGAGATCGGCGTGTCCGTGCCCATCGAGCCGACGGCCTCCTGGCCGGTGATCGCCATGGGCTGCATGAGGAGCTTGAGATCCTCCTGCGTGTAGCCGAAGACCTGCTGGCGATCGAGGAGGGACACGTCGGTGCGGCTCTCGCGGGCCTGCACGGGACGCAGGTCCTCGAGCACGATCTGCGTGCGCTTCAGCCATTCGCCATAGGGCAGGGCGGTGGCGAGTTCGCGCTTGATTTCCTCGTCGGCGATGATGCGGCCCTGTTCGAGGTCGATCAGCAGCATCTTGCCGGGCTGGAGACGCCAGCGCGCGACGATCCTCTCGTCGGGGATCGGCAGGACGCCGCTCTCGGAGGCGAGCACCACGAGGTCGTCGTCGGTGACGATGTAGCGCGCCGGGCGCAGGCCGTTGCGGTCGAGCGTCGCGCCGATCTGGCGGCCGTCCGTGAAGGCGATCGCCGCGGGTCCGTCCCACGGCTCCATCAGGGCGGCGTGGTATTCGTAGAAGGTGCGCCGGTCCTCGTCCATGAGCGGGTTACCCGCCCAGGCCTCGGGGATCAGCATCATCATCGCGTGGGCGAGCGAGTAGCCGCCGCGCACGAGGAACTCCAGCGCGTTGTCGAAACAGGCGGTGTCGGACTGCCCCTCGTAGGAGATAGGCCAGATCTTCGAGATGTCGTTGCCGAACAGTTCGGAATCGACGCTCGCCTGGCGCGCGGCCATCCAGTTGACGTTGCCGCGCAGCGTGTTGATCTCGCCGTTATGGGCGACCATGCGATAGGGATGTGCGAGCTGCCAGGTCGGGAAGGTGTTGGTCGCGAAGCGCTGGTGGACGAGCGCGATGGCGCTTTCGAAGCGCGGATCCTGCAGATCGACGAAATACGAGCCGAGCTGCGTCACCAGCACCATGCCCTTGTAGACGATGGTGCGCGAGGACAGGCTGACGGGGTAATAGCCCTTCGTGCGCGGATCCTCGAGATCGTAGACCGTGTTGGAGATCGTCTTGCGGGCGAGGAACAGGCGACGCTCGAAGCTCGCCTCGTCCTCCTCCTTCGTCTTGCCGATGAAGACCTGCCGGTGCAGCGGCTCGGTCGCCTTGACGTTCTCCGACAGATCGGAGCCGTCGACCGGCACGTCGCGCCAGCCGAGCAGCGCCAGCCCTTCGTCGACGAGCACCTTCTCGACGATCTCCCTGACGACGCCGTAGCCTTCCTCGTTCTGCGGCATGAAGAGCTGGGCGACGCCGTATTCGCCGGGCTCGGGCAGCCAGATGCCGAGCTTGGCGCATTCGGCGGCGAAGAAGCGGTGCGGGATCTGCACCAGCATGCCGCAGCCGTCGCCCATCTTCGGATCGGCGCCGACCGCGCCGCGATGGTCGATGTTGCGCAGGATGTCGAGGCCCTGCCGGACGATGGCGTGGGACTTCTGGTTCTTCATGTGGGCGACGAAGCCGACGCCGCAGGAATCACGCTCGCGGGCCGGATCGTAGAGCCCCTGAGCCGCCGGCAGGCCGGGGTCGCGCACCACGAGGGGGGCGGCGACGGGTCGCGCCGCGTTCGCTTCGGGACGGAGGGCCGGATATCGCCTCTTCTCGCTCATCGTCAGTCCCCGATTTCATCTCGCCATCATCCGCCGGCGCGTTTCCCGCGCTCGACCCGGACCCTTCGCGGCGGCGATCCCGTGGATGCGCCCGACAGACCCGGTTTGTTGTAGGAGGTTCGGCCGCGCCGTCGTCGGGACGCCCGCACCTCGCGGGCGTCGTGGGCTCGTCTCAGCCCAAGCGTACCCGCCCCGCCCGTTTAGCACGGGCGGTCCGTTTCGAAGCCGTTTTGGACGCATTGCGCGTCATGTCAGCCCTCGAGACCGGCGGCCTGCGGCACAATCGCGGCGAGCCTGGATAATTGGACAGTGATACTGTCCTAACGGGCCGCGAAACTGACAGATTTTTTCAAGTCACACAAGCGGTAATTTAGAACCCTTTTGAACTAAGATTTCGCGCGGCGCCGAGAACCGGCAAGAAAGCCTCAAATTCAGCCCTCCCGCCGTAAGAGGGGCGCGCCTCGGCTCCATCGAGACCGGGCGCTGTCGCCATTGACTTAACAAATCAGTTTCAATAATCTTTTTTCTGAAATTCGAATGTAAAGGTGATGCCTCTGAATCCGGCCTATTCATTGAGGCCTTGCGTTCGCCCGTATCGCAAGCACGAAGTTTCGAAGGGCTAAGCCCGAAAAGGCCACAAGCAGGGTGTCATGCAGGGAGCTGTCGTCCGTTTCATTGACGAACTCGGCAAGGTCGGTGGGCTCAAGGGCGCCGACATCGCCAATATCACGGACGTTTCCAAGGCGACGGTGTCGCGCTGGAAGTCAGGGGATTTCAAGCCGCAGCCGCGTAATGAGCTGATCCTGTCGGATCTCTATTACGTGGTGGGTAGGCTGCAGGAATATTATTCGCCGGACGAGATCCGCAGCTGGCTCTATGCGCGCCACCCGCAGCTGAGCGGCGAGCGCGCGATCGACCTGATCAACCAGAGCCGTACAGTCGATGTGCTGGCTGTCCTCGACCGGCTGGACAACGAGGTCTACGTCTGAGGCATGCCGCGCCCGATCCCCCGCCGCGACAACGCGTTGATCGACGCCATGGAGGAGATCGAGCCCGTCCGCTTCGAGGGCGCGGTCTGGCGGATCGTGCGCGAGGGCCGCGATCCCTTGCAATGCAGCGCATCGGGAGGCCGGTGGGACGACGGGACTTTCGACGTGCTCTACACCTCCATCGAGCGACAGGGCGCGATCGAGGAGATGCGGTTCCATCTCATGCGCGGCCAGCCGATCATGCCGAGCAGGGTCGCCTACAAGCTGTTCGAGCTGAACGTCTGCATCGAGCGCGCTCTGAAGCTTCTGAACCTCGACGCCCTTGCGGCTTTGGGCCACGACGTTTCGCGCTTTGGCCGGCTGTCGTATCAGCAGAAGGTGGACGAGTATCCGCGAACCCAGGAAATCGGCGAAGTCGCGCATTTTCTCGAATTCGACGGGCTGATCGCGCCGTCCGCCCGGCACGCCTGCCTGAACGCGGTCTTGTTCTGTGACCGCATCGCTCCCTCGGAGCGGGCCGTTACAGCAGATCACGGGCTCGTCGATTGGGCGGCGGCTTGAGCCGAGGCGCCGAAAAGCGGGAGCATATGATGAGCGATGAGATCGTTTTCTACACGAACCCCATGTCGCGCGGGCGGATCGCGCGTTGGATGCTCGAGGAGGTGGGGCGGCCCTACCGGACGGAGGTCATTCAATACGGGCCGCAGATGAAGGGCGAGGAGTATCGCAGGATCAACCCCATGGGGAAGGTTCCATCGCTCATCCATGGAGGGGTCGTGGTCACGGAAGTAGCCGCGATCTGCGCCCATCTCGCCGACGCCTTTCCCGATGCGGGTCTCGCGCCCGCCCCCGGCGACCCGGCTCGCGGCGCCTTTTACCGCTGGCTCTTCTTCGGGGCGGGGCCTTTGGAGGCGGCGGTGACGAATCGCTCGCTCGGGGTCGAGGTGCCGGAAGATCGCAGGGGCATGGTCGGCTACGGCTCCTACGAGGATGTGCTGGACACGCTGGAGCAGGCGCTGGCGCGCGATTTTCTCGCGGGCGACCGCTTCAGCGCAGCCGACGTCTATCTCGGTTCGCAGCTGCAATGGGGCCTGCGCTTCGGCACGATCGAGACGCGCCCGGTTTTCGAGCGCTACGCTGAACGCCTCTCCGCGCGTCCGGCGGCGATCCGGGCGAAGGAACTCGACGACGCCCTGATACCGCCGCAGGCCTGAGGCCTCACATCCGGAAGACGCCGAAGCGCGTCTCCGGCACGGGCGCGTTGAGCGTCGCGGACAGCGCAAGTGCGAGCGCCCGCCGCGTCTCCGAGGGCAGGATGATCCCGTCGTCCCACAGCCGCGCTGTGGCGTGGTAGGGCGAGCCCTCCTCCTCGTATTTGGCGCGGATCGGGTCCTTGAACGCCTCCTCCTCCTCGGGCCCCCAACTTCCGCCATCGGCCTCGATATTGTCGCGCTTGACGGTCGCGAGCACGCTCGCCGCCTGCTCGCCGCCCATGACGGAGATGCGCGAACTCGGCCATGTGAAAAGGAATCGCGGCGAATAGGCGCGACCGCACATGCCGTAATTGCCCGCCCCGAAGGAGCCGCCCACGAGCAGGGTGAGCTTGGGCACCTGCGCGCAGGCCACCGCCGTGACGAGCTTCGCCCCGTCCTTGGCGATGCCCCCCGCCTCGTATTCGCGCCCCACCATGAAGCCGGTGATGTTCTGGAGGAAGAGAAGCGGTATGCGCCGCTGACAGCACAATTCGATGAAATGCGCGCCCTTCTGGGCGCTCTCCGAGAAAAGGATGCCGTTATTGGCGATGATCCCGACCGGCATGCCCATGAGCCGCGCGAAGCCGGTGACGAGCGTGGCTCCGTAAAGCCGCTTGAATTCGTCGAATTCCGAGCCGTCCACGAGGCGCGCGATCAGCTCGCGGATGTCGTACTGCTTCTTGAGGTCGGTCGGCACGATCGCGTCGAGCTCCTCCGTCGGGTAGAGCGGCTCGACCGGGTCGGCGATGGCGATGTCCGTCTCTTTGCGGGTGTTGAGGTTGGCCACGATGCGGCGCACGATCGCGAGCGCGTGCACGTCGTCCGTGGCGTAATGGTCCGCGACGCCGGATTGCCGGGCATGCACGTCGGCGCCGCCCAGATCCTCCGCCGTGACGACCTCGCCCGTCGCCGCCTTCACCAGCGGCGGGCCGCCCAGAAAGATCGTTCCCTGTCGGCGCACGATCACCGTCTCGTCCGACATCGCGGGCACATAGGCGCCGCCCGCGGTGCAGGAGCCCATGACGCAGGCGATCTGCGGAATTCCGAGCGAGGAGAGCGTCGCCTGATTGTAGAAGATGCGGCCGAAATGGTCGCGATCGGGGAAGACCTCGGTCTGGTGCGGCAGGTTCGCGCCGCCGGAATCCACGAGGTAGATGCAGGGCAGGCGGTTCTCGCGGGCGATCTCCTGCGCGCGCAGGTGCTTCTTGACCGTTATCGGGTAGTAGGTGCCGCCCTTGATGGTCGAATCGTTGCAAACGATCATGACCTCGCGGCCCGACACGCGCCCGACCCCGGTGATCAGCCCGGCGCCGTGGATGGCGTCGTCATACATGCCGAAGGCGGCGAGCGGCGCGATTTCGAGGAAGGGCGCGCCGGGATCGAGCAGCCGCGTCACGCGCTCGCGCGGCAGGAGCTTGCCGCGCCCCAGATGGCGTTCGCGGGCGCGGGGCGGACCGCCCTCCGCGACCGCGGCGCGGCGGTGGCGCAGCTCCCCTGCGAGACGGTCCCAGGCGGCGCGGTTCTCGCGGGCGGCGTGTGAATGCGGATCGATCTGGCTCTGGATGACGGGCACGTTCTTTCGCTCCCTCGGCTCCGGCGTTGCCTCAACCTATGGGTCAGGTTGCGGGCTTTCTCAAGCCGGCAGAGGCGATGCTTCGCATTCGATCCCCGCGCTTAACCTTTCCTGAACCTTGATTGGCGATCCTTTTATTTGTGGATGGCCTGTGTCGTTCCGGTCACGAACTGAGTGGTGGATCGCGTGCGTCGGCGTAAACGAGTCAACCGGATCCGCTGGATCTGCGCTACGGTCGCCCCCTGGGCGCTGGGCGCCGGCGTGCTCGTCTCGTTCACCGCGACGGCGAGCAATCACGCCGTCGATGCCGGCCGGATGATCCGCGCGCAATCGCCCGTGGCGGCCCTGCTCGCCGCCGACAACCTTGTACCGCCCGTCAATGCGGCGCTTGCGCCGCTGCCGCACAGGCCGGACCTCGCCGCGTCATCGATCCGCGAGGCGGCTTTGCGCTTCCATCTGCCGCGCGAGGCCTTCGCGCCCGATCCGGCGCATCCCCCGCGCTACGAGCCGAAGGACGCGGGCGGCGAGGCGCCGGAGATCAACCGCGACGGCAAGGGCGATCCGTTCGTGCCCCTGCGTCCGACGCTGAGCCGCCGGGGCGGCGACATCGGTCGCGAGGCCGCATGGCTGAGTCTTGATCTGCGGGTCGCACGCGGCGACCCGCGCGAGCGCGCGACTGTGTTTCAGGGGCTCACCCCCGGCGCCGGCCCCGTCGACGCCCTCGACGCGGCGCGCACCTTCGCCCCCCGACCGGACCTGTTCTCGACCTACGAGATAGCCACCGCCGAGCGGACGCCCGAAGCCGCCGCGCAGGGTTCGACCGGGGCCGGACGCGCAGGCGGCTTCACGCCCGCCGGCGACGGCGCGACGCCAGGCGTCGGGCGCGCGACGGTGCTCGCGGCGGCGACGCCCGTGGCGCTGGACTGGGCGCCCGTCGAGATCGCCGCGGCTCCCGTGCGGATGCCGGCAGGCGTCGGCGTGTCGAGCGTCGCCAAGGACGTGAACCGTCCAGCGAGCCCGCGCTACGCCGACCTGATCGATCCCTCCGCCCGCGAGCGCGAGGCGCGTTGCCTCGCAGAAGCCGTGTATTTCGAGGCGCGCAGCGAGCCCGAGACCGGTCAGTCGGCGGTGGCGCAGGTCGTGCTCAACCGGGTCAAGAGCAACCTCTATCCGAATTCGATCTGCGGCGTCGTCTATCAGAACCGTCATCGCCACCTGCGTTGCCAGTTCACCTTCGCCTGCGAGGGCAAGTCGCTCGCGATCCGAGAGCAGGCGGCCTGGCGGCGGGCGGTGCGCGTGGCCGACGCCGTGCTCACCGGCGACACCTATCTTGAGACTATCGGCGGGGCGACGCATTACCACGCCAATTACGTCAATCCGCGCTGGGCCCGCGCCCTGCTGCGCAAGGACCGCATCGGCCGCCACATCTTCTACCAGCTGAGGCCCGGCCAGCGCTGAGGCCGGCATTTTGCGGCGTTCAGTGCGCAACGTTTCCCGACAGCGTGATGTTCGACGGCGTGGGCGCGCCCGGCGAGAGAAGGTCGCTCGTCGCGACCTCCGTCCAGCGCAGACCCCTGATCGCGCCGGCGCGCGCGCCGGAGATGAGGTTCGAGGCGATCTGGACGTGGCCTGCGCCCTCCGCGACCGAGACGATGATCCCGATCCCGCAAGACCGCAGGACATTGTTGCTCGCCACCACGTCGCGCAGATACGGGCCGAAGCCGAGGCCGATTCCGGCCGTCTCGGCGTCCTCGACGACATTGCCCGTGATCGCGGCGTCCGCCTCGGCGAAGAGCCCGATGCCGTAGAGGATTTCGCCTGTGAGCGGATCGGGGCGGCGGAACAGGCCGCGCACGATGTTGCCGGAGATGACGGCGATGCGCCCCTGCTCGTTGAAATTCGTCGAGACGATCCCGTTGGCCGCGCGCTCCAACACGTTGCCTGAGATCACGCAGCCCTCGAAGTCGAACTCCGTGAAAAGCCCCACCTCGCCGAGATTGGCGCAGTTGTTGCCCAGGATCTGGACGCCGTCGCCGGCGTTGTTGCGCACGGCGGAAAAGGCGCAGTCGCGGATCACGTTGTGTCCCACGATGACGCCGCCGGCGCGGAAGACGTTGACGCCGTTGCCGTATTCGCCGGAGCCGCCACGGTCGGCGCGGATGCGCGCGATGCGATTGCCGAGCACCTGCGTCCCGTCGAAGCCCTTCTGCGAGCGCCAGACGAGGATCGCGTTGTTGGAGCAATCCTCGATCACGTTGCTCTCGATCACGAGGCCGGTTGAATCGCGGGCGAAGATGGCGGTGTCCGCTCGCACGAACCGGCACCCGGAGACGCCCCCGCCGCAGCCTTCGAGCCTGATCGCGGCGGAAAAGGCGTCCTCGAACGTCGCGTCGACGACGCGAACATTCGCGACGCCCTCGGCGAGCAGGAGCGGCGCGTCGCGGCCGATTTCGCCCCGCAGGGTCGGGCCTGCGATCGTCACCCCGCGCCCGCCGCCGGCGCGAAGGATCGGCGCGTCGGAGGCCTGAAGGAGAACGGCCCCCGGCGGCCCCGTAAGCGTCGCGCCGTCGGGCAGGGCCGCTTCCGCGATCCGGTAGACGCCCGGGGCGAGCCGCAGCGGGACGCCCGTGCGCGCGCTTGCCCGCAAGCCCTCCTCGAGCGCCTGGGTCTGAACGTCCCGGATGTCGGGCGTCAGGCCCGAGGCGGCGGCGTCGAGGCCCTGCGCGGAAGCGGCGAGACTCGAGACGGCTATCCCCGACCCGGCGAGACCGGCGGCGCCGGCGCCGAGCAGCAGTCGGCGGGATTGGCTGAATTGCGTCATGACGACAGCCTAGCGTGATTCCCGCCGTTTATCATCTCGCTCGCGCCTCGCCATGAAGAGGCCAGAGTTGCGCGATCAATTAATGGCGCGAGGCGCTCGTCCCGGGCTCGCCGCCTCGCGCGACGAAGGAGGCTCGCAAGCCATGAAAACCGTGATCACGATCGGCGCTGCGACGATCATCGCCGCGTTTCTCGCCTTCGCTCCCGCCAGTCCGGCGCAGGCGGCCGGCGCCTATGTCACGAACGACCTCAACATGCGCGCCGGACCCTCGACCCGCCACCATGTGCTGCGCGTGCTGCGCGCAGGCTCACATGTCGACGTCCTGCGCTGCGCCGCCGGGCGCTCATGGTGCGAGGTGTATCATCGCGGCCGCACCGGCTGGGTGTCGGCGCGCTATCTCCACGACGGCAGCCGCGCTCATCGCGTCGTCCCCCGTTCGCCGGGGATCGTTTTTGGCGGGCCGGTGGTGACCTTCGAATTCCGCGCGGGGCCGCGTTACTACGCGCCGCCTCCGCGCGTGCGTTATTACCGCGACCGGCGCTATCGTGACTGGCGCCACTACGATCCGTGCCCCTATGACCCGTTCTGGGGGCCGGGCTGGTGAGCTTTTAGGGGCGTCTGACGCTTGTGACCGCGCCGTAGCTGCTGGCGAGGATGCGCGCGCGCGCATCCTCGAACGGCTCGATCGCGACGGCCATGTGATGGCCGTTGGCGTGGATCATGCGCGTATCGTCCAGCATGATCGCGACGTGCCCCTTCCAGAAGACGAGATCCCCCCGGCGCAGCTGCGACAGCGCCTCTTCCGCGACCAGCTTCTCGCCGATGAACGCCTCCTGCATGTCCGAGTCGCGGGGCGCCGCGATGCCGGCGGCTCGCATCGCCATCTGGACGAGGCTCGAACAGTCGAGACCGAGGCCGGTGCGCCCGCCCCAGAGATAGGGCGTGTGCAGGAAGCGCTCGGCGACGGCGACGAAATCGGGCTCGCTCGTCCCGAGTGGCGCGAGATGAGCCGCGTGGACGAAGCCGCCGCCCGCGAGCCGCGCGTAACCCTTCTCCTCGCCGGCGACGGCGACTTCCGCGTTGATCGGGAGAAACGTCTCCGTCGGCAGCTTCAGGGACGGTCCGGGATAGACCGGCGTGCTGAGCGCCGCGACGCGATGCGTCGGCGCTGGCTCGGCCGGCCCCAGCGCTTCGCGCGAGACGTAGCCGACATAAGCGTCCCAGCCGCTCTGCCCCCAGGCGAAGCCCTCTTTGTCCTCGTCGAACACGGCGAAGGGCTCGCCCATGAGCAATTGCGTGTCGAGGGCTGCGTCGGGGCGCGGTTCGCGGCGTAGCGACGCCACGGGCGCGACGACGCGCATGGGCCTCGGCTCGACGTAGCGCGGCGCTTCGACGACGCCGCGCAGGCTCTGCGCAGCGAGATCAGGGCGGGCGGGCGTGAGGCGGGGATGGCCGGAGATCATGCCGCGGCGCTCCCGCGCGCCGGATAGCGTTCGGCGAGAAGCGCATGAACGAGCCGCGCGGCCTGGACCTCCCCGCCCTTTGGCCGGCCGGGCTTGGCGTTGGGCGTCCATCCATACACGTCGAAATGGACATGCGCGCCCGCCTTCGCGACGAAGCGTCGCAGGAACAGGGCCGCCGTGATCGCCCCGGCGAACGAGCCGCCCGAGATGTGGTTGATGTCCGCGACTTCGGATTTCAGCATCTGCGCGTAGGGCCCCCAGAGCGGCAGGCGCCAGACGGGATCGGCGATTTTCGCGGATAGGCGCGCGATATCGCTCGCGAGCGCCTCGTCATCGGTCATGAAGGGCGGCAGGTCAGGACCGAGCGCGACGCGGGCGGCGCCCGTCAGCGTCGCGAAATCGGCGATGATCTCCGGCGCCTCCTCGTCGGCGAGCGCCAGCGCGTCGGCGAGGATCAGGCGCCCCTCGGCGTCGGTGTTGCCGATCTCGACCATGAGTCCCTTGCGGCTCTTCAGCACGTCGCCGGGGCGGAAGGCGTCTCCCGAAATCGCGTTCTCCACGGCCGGGATCAGCACGCGCAGGCGCAGGTCGAGGCCCGAGCCCATCACCATGGCCGCGGCGGCGAGCGCGCAGGCGGCGCCGCCCATATCCTTCTTCATCAGCGCCATGGAGGCGTCGGGCTTGATGTTCAGCCCGCCCGTATCGAAGGCCACGCCCTTGCCGACGAGCGTCGCCTTCGGCGCGTCCTTGCGTCCCCAGCGGATGTCGATGAGGCGCGGCGCGCGGGTCGAGGCCCGCCCGACCGCGTGGATCATCGGGAAACCCGCCGCCAGCAGAGCCTCGCCGGTCGTGACCGTGATCTGCGCCCCGAAACGCGCCGCCAGCGCGCGAGCCGCTTCCTCGATTTCGGCGGGCCCCATGTCGTTGGCGGGCGTGTTCACGAGATCGCGCCCGAGCGCCACGGCCTCCGCGATCCGTGAGATCGCGGCGACATCGACGCCCGCCGGCGCGATGAGCCGGGCGGCCGGGCGCGCGGGCTTGCGGTAGCGGTCGAAGGAATAGGCGCCCATGAGCCAGGCGAGGACGTCGGTCTCGTCGGCGCCCTCCAGCGCGTAGAGACCTTCGGGCAGCCGCGCCGGCAGCGCGCCCGCATGCAGCGGATCGCGCGCCGCATCCTCCTCGGCGACGCCGAACAGAGCTGCGGCGATGGCGCCGTCCTCGCCCGGAAGGAGGCAGACCGCGCCCTCCTTCGCCTTGAACCCCTGCGCCCGCGCGAAGGCGGCGGCCGCCGCCGGCAGGCCGGAAAGGGTCGCCTCGAGGGTCGAGGGGCGCGCCCGCAACACGGACGTCGCGGGGAGGGAGGCGTCGGTCTCGATCAGGGGGTGGATCATGCGGGCTCCGCCGGGAAAAGGTGAGAATCAGTCGTCCGGATCATCGCGCGCCAGAGGCGCAGCGCAATAGGCAGGCAGGCGGGCGATTCAATCCTCGCACCGGCCGAGCGCTCCGAGAATCGGGCAATCGGGCCGCTCGTCGCCGGCGCAGGAATCGGCGAGGTGGCGAAGCGTCGCGACCATCTCCTCCATCGCCGCGATCCGCGCCTCCATGTCGGCGACGTGGCGCAGCGCGATGTCCTTCACCTCGCGGCTCGGACGTTCCCGGTCGCGCCACAGCGCGAGGAGGCGTCCGATCTCCTCGATCGAGAAGCCGAGGTCGCGCGCGCGGCGGATGAAGACGAGATCGTGCACGTCGCGCACATCGAAATCGCGATAGGAATTGTCGTGGCGCTGCGCCGGGGCCAGAAGCCTGATCGCCTCGTAATGGCGGATCATCTTGGCGCTGACGCCCGAGCGCCGTGAAGCCTCGCCAATCCTCACGAGTCGCCTCCACGATTGCCGCTGGCAGGCCGCCAGCGGCGCAGAAGCAGCGCGTTGGCGACGACGCTGACGCTGGAAAACGCCATTGCGGCCCCCGCGACGATCGGATCGAGCAGGCCCATCGCCGCGATCGGGATGCCGAGCGTGTTGTAGATGAAGGCCCAGAACAGGTTCTGCCGGATCTTGGCGTGGGTGCGCCGGGCGATGTCGAGCGCATCGACGACGGCGAGGGGATCGGAGCGCATCAGCGTCACGCCGGCCGCCTCCATGGCGACGTCCGTTCCCGATCCCATGGCGATTCCGAGATCGGCGGCGGCGAGGGCGGGGGCGTCGTTCACCCCGTCGCCCACCATCGCGACCATGCCGTGGCGCGCGCGCAACTCGCCGACGATGCGCGCCTTGTCCTCTGGCGCGACTTCCGCGCGCACTTCCGAGACGCCGACCTCGCCGGCGACGGCGCGGGCCGCCGCCTCGTTGTCGCCCGTGAGCATGACCGTGCGTATCCCGGCGCCCTCGAGCAGAGCGACGGCCTCTCGCGCGCTCGGGCGCGGCGCGTCGGCGAAGCTTGCGAGACCGACAAGGCGCGGCGCGTCGCCCATGCGCGCCACGAAAGAGACGGAACGGCCGCGCGCGGCCTCCGCTATGGCCTTTTCCGAGAACGCGCCGAGCGAGAGGCCGAGATCGGCCATGAAGCGCGCGCTGCCGACCGCGATGCGGGCGCCGTCGACTTCGCCCTCGATGCCGCGTCCGGGGACCGCGCGCACCGATCGTGCGCGGGGGACCTCAAGGCCGCGTTCGCGGGCGGCCTCCACGACGGCCCGGGCGAGAGGATGCTCGCCTTCCGACTGGATCGCGGCGACGATCGAAAGAAGCGCGTCGTCCTCGCCGTCGAGCGTCTCGAACCGCGCCAGCGTCGGCCTGCCGAGCGTCAGGGTTCCCGTCTTGTCGAAGGCGATCGCGCGGATCGTCGTGGCGCGCTCCAGCATTTCCGCGTCGCGGATGAGGACGCCCGCCGACGCCGCGGCGCCCGTGCCCGCCATCAGCGCCGTCGGGGTGGCGAGGCCCAGCGCGCAGGGGCAGGCGATGACCAGCACCGACACGGCGATGATGATCGCGTGCTCGGTGTCGCCGGTGAGCGCCCACCAGGTCGCGAGCGTCGCCGCCGCGAACACGACGACGATGGGCACGAACACCGCCGCGACCTTGTCGACGAGCCGCTGGATCGGCGCCTTCGAAGCCTGAGCGCCCTCGACGAGCCGGGCGATGCGCGCCAGCGTCGTCTCCGCGCCGATCGCGGTGGTTTCGACGAGGAGCGCCCCCGATCCGTTGATCGATCCGCCGACGACGCGGTCGCCCTCGGCGCGCCGGACGGGGAGGCTTTCTCCGGTGACCATCGATTCGTCGATCTCGCTCTCGCCCTCGAAGATGCTCCCGTCCACGGCGAGGCGCTCGCCCGGTCGAACGACGACCATGTCGCCGACGCGGACATCCGCGAGCGGCAGCGTCTCGTCGCCGCCCTCGCGCCGCACCGTGGCGGTGTTCGGCCGAAGCGCGGAGAGCGCCCGTACGGCGTCGGCCGCGCGGCGCTTTGCGCGGGTCTCCAGCAGCTTTCCGAGCAGGACGAGGCTGATGATGACGGCCGAGGCCTCGAAATAGTAATCCGGCTCGTGATGCCCGCCGCCCTGGGTGAGGAGCATGTAGAGGGAGAGAAAGTAGGCGGCGCTCGTGCCGATGGCGACGAGCAGGTCCATATTGCCCGCGCCCGCCTTCACCGCCCGCCAGCTGGCGACGTAGAAGCGCGCGCCGAGCCAGAACTGAACCGGCGTGGCGAGCAGAAGCTGGATCCAGCCCGGGAGCATCCAGTGCTCGCCGAAGGGCATGGCGAGCATCGGCAGGACGAGGGGCGCGCAGAGCATGAGCCCGATCGCCACGCGGCGCGCCTCGGCGGCGTCGGCCTTCGCCGTCGCGTCTCCCGCGGAACCCGCCTCGTCATCGACCCGGCGCGCGCCGAAGCCTGCATTCTCGATAGCGCCGATCGCGGCGGTGACGGCCTGTCCATCGACGAGGCTGAGCCGCGCCCGCTCGCTGGCGAGATTGACGGTCGCCGAAACGACTCCCGGAGCGCCCGCCAGCGCCTTCTCGATCCGCCCTGCGCAGGACGCGCAGGTCATGCCTGACAGCGCCAGCTCGACCTCGCGAAGGCGCGCCGCGTAGCCGGCCTCGGTGATAGCGCGCACGAGCCGGTCCGCTGCGACGGCCTTGGGATCAAAGACGATCTCGGCCTTCTCCGAGCCGAGATTCACGGACGCCTGCTCGACGCCGGGAAGCGCTGCGAGCGCCTTCTCGACGCGCCCCACGCACGATGCGCAGGTCATGCCTCCGATCGAGATCGAGAGAGTGGCGAGGCCCGTTCCGACGGGCTTCTTCGCCGTTGCGAAATTCATGATGTTCTTTCCGTTCGCTCCCGGCATGCCGCGACATGCGCAGGCCGATGGCGCAGTCCATAAACCCTACCATCATTGGAAGGTCAATGGTCAGATAGGCGCATCGGGCGCGGCGGCAAGTCCGGGCTCGCCCGGAAGGGACGCGGCGTTCGCCCGCCTAGGCTCAATGCCGGACCAGCGCCGCCGACCAGGCGAAGCCCGCGCCGTTCGAGACGACCATGACGAGGTCGCCGTCGCGGATGGCGCCGGCCTCAACCGCTTCGGCGTAGTTGATCACCATGTCGCTTTCCTGAACGTGGCCGCGTCCGCGCAGTCCTTGCGTCCAGATCTTCTCCGGCGGGATGGCGAAGCGCTTCATGAAATAGGCCTGATCCCAGGTCGAGAAGGTCGGGTAAACGTAATGGTCGATATCCGCGAATCCGATGCCATGCTTGGCGAGCAGCCGCGCCATGACCTTCTTGAACATGATGAAGTTGATGGGGATCACCCCCTCGTTGAACTTCTCCATCTTGGCGTACATGTGCAGCGCCGCCTCGGTCGGCTCCTCGCCCGGCGCGAGATTCTGCAGCCCCGGCACGTACCAGACGTCGTGCAGGCGCCCGACCGAGATCGTCTCGACGCCGAGGATCGCCGCGCGTGCGCAATGGCGCTTCAGCACGATCGCCGCGCCCCCGTCGCTGGCCACCGTGATCGGGTAATAGGTCTTGTTGAGGCGCGGCGTGCGGTCGCCGGCGAAGAGCAGCGCCGCGTCGATCCCCGGCTCTGCGCGCATCAGCGCCAGCACCGTCTTGAGGGCGAGGTGGTAGCTGGCGCATCCGCCCGTGTTGACCGCCGTCGCGAAAGCGTCCCGGATGCCGAGCTCTGCCTGCACCAGCCCCGCCGCCGACCAGGTAGGCCCGACGTAATCCTCCGGGATGCTGGTGAAATCGACGACGAGGCCGATCTCGTCCGCCCCGATCCCCGCCTTGTCGATTGCGAGCCGCGAGGCCGTGACCGCCAGCTCCGAGGGCATCGCGTCGGTGACGTGGACCTCCTCGATCCCGACGTCGCGCTGGAAGTCGATGTTCTTGGAGAGCGTGCCGAAGGGCACTTCCTCGTCGCGGAAGATTTCGGCGACGGGTTTTTTCGTCTGCGGCAGGTGGAAGGCTTCCGAGAGGATGCCGATCGTGTCCATGCGAGGATCCTTCGTTCAGTAGCGCAGGAGGGCCGCCCCGGCGAGAAAGCCGAGCCCGTGGGAGGCCAGCAGCACGTAAGCGTCCTCCGCGATCCCGGCCTGCTCGACGCGGGCCAGATTGAGGATCAGGTCGTTGGCGTTCGCATGCCCGTGCGCGGCGAGCGTCGCGAGGCCCGGCGCGGCGTCTCCGCAAAGCGCCGCCGCGAAGTCGACGACGTCTTCGGCCGACAGGTTGGGCGTGACGACATGCGCGACATCCGCGAGCGGGACGCCCCGCGCTTCGAGAAGCCCCGCCGCAAGGTCGCGGGCGCGGGCGTGGCGGTCGACCGAGGCGATCTTCTTTCGGTCGACGACGAGGCGATGCAGATCGAGCCGCGTCGGATGCCGGATCCCGCCGCCGGGGATGAGCCGCGCGTCGTGGAGCCGCCCTTCGGAAGACAGCGCCACGTCGACGAGCGTGGCGCGGCCAGCGTCGCGGCGCATGATCATCGCAGTCGCGCCGTCGCCGAGGATCGTGAGCGGATCGTCGCGGTCGATCACCCGGTTTCCGGTCAGCGCCACGTCGCTCGCCACGAGCAGGATCGTGCGTGCGTCCTCGTCGGCGCGGAGCAGCGCGCGCGCGAATTTCATCGCCACGAGCAGGTTGGCGCAGCCGCCGCCGCTATAGCCCAGCGTGAAGGCGTTGCGCGCGCCGAGCAGATGCTGGAGTTCGTTGCTCATCGACCAGGCCGGTTCGACATAGCGCTGCGGCATCGTCGAGAAATCGATGATCGCGTCGAGCTCCATCGCGCCGATCTCCGCTTTCGCGAGCGCCGCCAGCGCCGCGTCGAGCGCGAGTTCGGTCGGGCTCTCGCCTTCGAAGACGCGCGTTTCGCGCACGCCGAGCCGCGCCGCGCGGCGCGCGTCGAGCAGGGCGCCCTCGTCGCTGAAGATCTGCTCGATCTTCGCGACGCGCGGGGGAAGGCTGGACGCGATCGACAGGACGCCTGCGCGCGGTTCGGTCATCGTCGGAACTCCTCGCTTGCAGCCGCCTCACGCCGCCGCGTGCGACCCGCTGCGCTTCGTCAGGCAGGCGTCGACGATATGGCGGGGAACGGTGTGGTCGTCGTACCAGCGGCCCGAGAGCGGCTTCTTCACCAGCACCACGTCGGCGGCGTAGGAGAGGATCTCGTCGTTGTGGGCACCGAGCTCGGCGCGCAGCGAGGCGGGCAGGCGGCCGTCGCGCGTCATCGCCCGCTCGACCTCCCCCGTGAGATAGCGCAGCCGCTCGATGCGCGAATTGACGATGCCGATGCTCTTGCGCGTGATCCGCCCGAAATCGGCCTTGTGGTTGGCCATCGTCTGCATGGCCTCGTACATCGATGGCAGGAATTCGCGCTTGCCCATCCATTGCGTCTCGTAGTTCATCGCATCGTGCCAGACGGGCTCGGTGAGCGCCCGGCGGTGGCTCTCCAGATCGCGATGGAAGACGGTGTAGCCGTGCTGATCCGGCTCCTCGAACCACTGGCAGCCGGGGTCGAGATAGGGGACCATGCCGAAGATCGTCGGGATCACCTTGTCGTTGGGGAAGCGCTCCATCAGCCGCGCGCTGTATGCGACCGTCTCCATCACGGAGGCGTGGGTCTGTTGGGGCATGCCGATCGTGTACCAGAGGTAGAAGCCCTTGATCCCGATATCGAGCGCCTGGGCGATCCAGTCCTCCATCTCCGGATTGGCATAGGTTCCCCGCCCCGTCAGCCGACTGATCTCGACGTCGTGCGATTGCGGCGAGAGGTTGATGAAGATGTCGGTGTTGGGCGCGGCCCTCACCATCTCGCGCAGGAGCGCGGGCTTCGTGAGACGAAACTGCTCGAAGGAGACCGAGCTCACGACGCCCGACGCCTCGACGCTCTCCAGATACTCGATGAGGCGCGGCCCCGATTCCGAATAGGCCTGGAGCGTGTAGACGCTGAGCGGCGACTCGGTCTTGGGAAAGGTCAGAATCTCCTTGGAGAGTTGTTCGCTGCGGCGATGGAAGACGGTCTTCTTCGAGACGTTCATCATCCGCTGGTAGGCCCAGCGCGAGCCCGAGCACCAGCCGCAGCTCTGGGCGCAGCCGGTGTTGGGCAGCACCATGAGATTGGGCATGTTGAGCAGGCTCGAGGTCTTGGGGAACATCTTCGACCAGTCGATCGCGACGTCGTTGAGGATCGCCGGCGTGTAGCCGTGCCCGTTGTCCACGACCTCGCCGTCGACCTTGTAGACGAGATTGGGCACGGCGAAGTTGCGCCGCTCGCCCCGTTTCACCGCCTCGACGAGCAGCCGCAGCGGCTCCAGCGTGTCGTAGCCCCGGATCACCATGTCGACCTGCGGATAGGCCATCAACTCGCGCGCGTAATAGGTCGAGACGATGCCGCCGAGCACGACGAAGCTCTCGGGGAAGGCCTTCTTGAGCAGGCCCGCCACCTCGATCGCGCCCTGACAGTGCGGCAGCCAGTGCAGGTCGATCCCGAAAATCGGCGCGTCGAAATGCGAGACGAGGCGCTCGACGTCGAGGCTCGGATGCTTGAGCATCAAGGATGCGAGATTGACGATCTTCGCGTCGAGATCGTGCTGCGCGAGGTAACTCTTCATCGAGAGGAAGCCGAGCGGATACATCTCGAAGATCGGGGTGACGTTGCTACTCTCCTGGCTCGCCCACCAACCGAGCACGAAATCGTCGCGGTTGCGGAAATCGTAGATCGCCGGCGCATGCACGAGCATCAGGTCGGCGGCGATCCTGTCGCTTGTCGTCGCTGTCATCGGTTCGGCCCTCCTCGGCGGTAGGGGATCAGGCGGCGGAGGCGGCGCTCCCGATCTTCGACAGGCAGAAGGCGGCCAGCGTGTTCAGGGAGCGGTAGTTCTTCGCAGAGACCTCATCCTCCTCGATGACGATTCCTAAGGCGGTCTCCATGTGCTCGGTGATCTCGGCGATGCCGAGCGAATCGAGGAGGCCGCTGTCGAGCAGGTTCTCGTCCGGGTCTATCGACCCCGAGACCGGCGTCGTGGCGTTGGCGACGAGATATGCGTGCAGGTTCGCTCGGACATCCGTTTCGGAAAGTTTCGAAGGGGTCATGGCTTCCTCCCGGGCTGGCGCTCGTTTCGTGCTCGTTTTTGGAGAGTGCTTCATTTATACAACCTATAGTATCATCGGCGGGCGCGATTGGAAATTCAAAAAACTATTAATAATTGTGTACCGGGTCGCGCCCCGGAATTCCGGCGGCTCCCGTGCGCCTGAAAGACCCCATTAACGCTGACTAATGGAGGCCATGGGACAGCGGCCTGCTGTCGAATTGAATTAACTTGGCCTTAAAAGCCCACATGGCCTGATTGCAGCCTGAAATCAGACCGTCTGGATAGTTCGATGCAGATTCCTTTCAGCCGTGCAGTGCGCCGCAAGATCTCCTCGCAGCTTCGCCGATTGCGCAAACGCGAAGACGGCAACGTCGCGATGATGTTCGCACTGATGCTGCTGCCGTTCATCGCGGCGGTGGGAGGCGCCGTCGACTATGCGATGGCCTCCGCCGCCAGGGCTGAGTTCCAGCGGCTGGTGGACGCGGCGTCGCTGACAGGCGCGACGCGACTGCAGCAGACCTCACTCACGCAGGCGGAGATCGCCGCCGACTTGAAGGAATACGTCCGCAGCCGGCTGCCCAACCAGATCCGCCTCGACGAAATCGACATCCGTTTCTCGGCCGATGGTCGGGCGATCACTGTCGAAGTGGATTACGGGGTGCGCACGAATCTCATCCGCGTCGTCAAGATCGAGAGCATCGACGGCAGGGTGATCTCGGAAGCGCGGGCTTCGGACTCAACGGCCGACGTCTCCGTAGCGCTCGATCTCACCGGGTCGATGCGCGAGCACATCGCCGCCCTTCGCGTCGCCACCCGCGAGCTCGTCAATATCCTCAAGCCGCCCGGCGTGAACACCGATTCACTGCGCATCGCGCTGGTGCCCTACGTCACCACCGTGAACGTCTCCGGCCACCCGCAGCATATGGGCTGGATGGACGTCAACGGACTGGCCCGCTATCACGGCGAAAACTTCGCGAACGTCCATATTCAGGACCGGCGCTGCGATCCGCCGCCCGCGCCGCCTCCGCCGCCTCCTCCGCCGGGGCCTCCGCCGCCTCCGCCGCCGCCGCCAAGTCC
>REDO01000041.1 GCA_007693435.1 Salinarimonadaceae bacterium
AAGAATCCATTTCATCGCGACGCGCCAGATAAAATTCTCAAATGCGATTCCCCTGCACCGCCACCGCCTTCCCGAACCCGCTCGATCCGCCGCCCGGCTGCGTATTCAACCCGCGCTGCCCGATGGCGATGGCTCATTGCAGCTCGGAGGTCCCGACGCCGACGACGGTGGAGGGGGGCGGCTTCGTCGAATGTTTCCTTCATGACGGCCGCAAACGGCCGGCCTTCGAGTCCGCCTGATGCCGGCGGTCGATCCCAATGATCTCGCGGGGCGGGCATGGACAAGATGATCCCCGGCGTACTCGTCAGACGCGATTCCGTCGCCGATGCGCTACCCCTGCTGTTCGATTCGCCCCATAGCGGAAACGTCTATCCCGAAGGCTTCGAGACGCTGGTCGCGCGCGATGTGCTCCGGCAGGCGGAAGACGCCTTCGTGGACGAGTTGTACGATTCCGCGCCGCGTACGGGCGCGGCCTTTCTCGCGGCGCTGTTCCCGCGCGTCTATATCGATCTCAACCGGTCTCTCGCGGACATGGATCCCGATCTGGTCGAGGGCGGCTGGCCTGAGGGATCGACCGACAATTTCAAAGTGCGCCTCGGAATGGGGCTTATCTGGCGCACGCATTACCCCGACCTTCCGCTCTACCCCTCCAAGCTGTCGCGCGACGAGGTGATGCGCCGGATCGAGGGCTATTACAGGCCCTATCGCGAAGAACTTCTCGCCATGCTCGACGGGCTGCACGCCCGTTTCGGGCAGGTCGTCCACGTCAACTGCCATTCCATGCCGTCCGTGAGTTCGCTGAAATCGCGGGAAGGGCCGGGCAAGCGCCGGCCCGACGTGGTGCTCGGCGACGCCGACGGCGCGAGCTGCGACCCACGCCTGACGCGACTGGCGCAAGACGTTTTCGAGGGGCGCGGCTTCGGCGTGGCGATCAACGATCCCTATAACGGCGCCGATCTCATCCGCGCCCATTCCGATCCCGCGGCCGGGCGCCACAGCCTCCAGATCGAGATCAACCGCGCGCTTTACATGGACGAGACGGCGATCGCGAAGACGCCGGGATTCGGACGGATGCGCGAGGCGACCACGGCCCTGATCGCAGCCTTCGCCGATCACGTGCGACGCGCGTGAAAGCCTCAGCCAGGAGACAAGGCATGCCCTTCGACATCTTCCCCTCGCAGCCGCAGCGGCCCAACATCATGGCGCGGCGGCACGCCGTCGCATCCGGCCATTACTGGGCCTCCCAGGCCGGCTTCCAGGTGCTGGAGGCGGGCGGCAACGCCATCGACGCCGGGGTGGCGGCGGGGCTGGCGCTGAACGTGCTGGAAAGCGAGATGTGCACCTTCGGCGGGGTGGCGCCGACAATGATCTACCTGGCCGAAGAGAACCGCGTCGTCTCGTTCAGCGGCGTGGGCCCCTGGCCGCGCAAGGCGAGCTGCGACTACTT
This sequence comes from Salinarimonadaceae bacterium, assembly GCA_007693435.1. GTDB lineage: Bacteria > Pseudomonadota > Alphaproteobacteria > Rhizobiales > Beijerinckiaceae > Saliniramus. Next base: position 1,448 of record REDO01000041.1, read on the forward strand.
CCATGAGCATCATGGCGGGCGGGTGCCCGATGGCGTCCTCTATTCGGTCGTGCCGGCGACGCCCGACATCTGGCTCACCGCGCTGGAGAAATACGGCACGATGAGTTTCGGCGAGGTCGCCGCATCGGCGATCCGCTTCGCCCGCGACGGCTTCCCCATGTATCCGATATTCCTGGAGCAGATCCGCGACCGCGCGGAAGCGCTGGCGAAGAAGCCGAGCACGGCGGCGATCTACCTGCCGGGCGGCAAGGTTCCCGAACTCGGCGAGAATTTCGTTCAGGCCGATCTCGCGCGCACGCTCCAGTATCTCGTCGACGAGGAAGCCGCGCATGCGAGCCGGGGACGGGCCGAGGGCATCGACGCGGCGCGGCGCGCCTTCTATCGCGGCGACATCGCAAAGGCGATCGTGCGTCAGCAGGAGGAGATGGGCGGCCTGCTCGACGCGCAGGATCTCGCGTCCTTCAGGGCCCGCGTCGAGACGCCTCACAGGATCGGCTTCGGGGATTTCGAGGTCTATGGCTGCGGAGCCTGGTCGCAGGGGCCGATGGTGCTGGAGGCGCTCAACATCCTCAAGCAGTTCGACCTGAAGGCGCTCGGCCACAACACGGCCGATTACATCCATGTCGTCGCCGAGGCGCTGAAGCTCGCCGCGGCGGACCGAGAGCGCTACTTCGGCGATCCCGATTTCATCGACGTGCCGGTGGAGCGCCTGCTCTCGGAGGCCTACGCCCGCGAGCGGGCGGAGAGCCTCGATCTCGAAACCGCGTGGCCCGAGATGCCTGAGCACGGCGTAATCGACGGCTACGAGCAGCGCCCATGGCGACCCGATCCCAGCACCACCTCGAAGGGACCGATCCCCAAGACCCATATCCACAGCGGCAGCGCCGAGGCTCCGCAGCTCGAGACCAGCTATCTCTGCGCGGTCGATCGCCACGGCAACGCGTTTTCGTCGACGCCCAGCGATTCCAATTTCTCCGGCCATATCGTGCCTGGAACCGGCACCGTCTGCTCGACCTGGGGGTCGCGCGCCTATACCGACCCCGACCATCCCGGGGCCGTGGGCGGCGGGCGTCGGCCACGCATGTCGGCCAATCCGCAGATCGCCATTCGCCCCGGCAAGGAGGTGATCGCCTTCGGCTCGCCCGGCAACGAGGTGCTCGGGCAGGCGCAGGTGCAGGTCTTCCTCAACCGCGCGGTCTTCGGCATGGACCCCCAGTCGGCGCTGGAGCAGGCGCGGTTCGCCAGCTACTCGTGGCCGGGATCGATCGTGCCGCATCCCTACTTCCCCGGCAGGCTCAATCTCGAATCGCGCATTCCGGCGGCCATCGGCGAGGACCTGCAGGGCCGCGGGCACAAGGTCGAATGGTGGCCGGAGCGCAAGTGGCTCGCCGGCTCGCCCTGCATGATCGTCAACGACTTGCTGGACGGCAATCGCTATGCGGCCGCCGACCACCGCCGCACCGCATACGCCATCGGCTGGTGAACCAATGCGAGCCGAGCATTCAGGGGGAACGCAGATGAACGGGTCCGTCAGTCTCGACATCGTCGAGCGCATCGACTTCGCCGGCGGCCGCAAATTCGGCGCTGCGGGCGCATATGAACGGCTGATCGCGCGCGCGAGCTACGCGGTCGACCCGGCCCATCCGGGCAACCGCGAGATCGTGGACATCGATTTCGCGCCGGTCGGCGCGGACGGGCTGGTGCGGTTTTCGGGCGACGTGGAGATCCTTCGCCCGCGCGATCCGGCCCTCGGCAATCGCCGCGCGTTCTTCGAATTCGTCAACCGGGGCAACCGGCGCACGTTGCAGTTCTTCTGCGGCGCGCGCCAGACCAACGATCCGCGCGCCGATGAGGACGCCGGCGACGGCTTCATGCTCGAACGCGGATATACGCTCATCTGGGCCGGCTGGCAGGGCGACAACCTTCCGGGCAACGGGCGTCTGCTGCTCGACCTGCCCGTCGCCCAGGAAAACGGCAAGCCGCTGACCGGGCGCATCACCGCCGAATTCTTCGCTGACAAAGGTCCCGTCTATTACCTGCCGATCAGCGGCTATGTGTCGACCCGGTCGAATCCGGCCGCGAGCCTCGACACGCGCCGGGCGCAGCTCACCAAACGGCGCTATCCTGAAAGCGAGCGCATCGCCATTCCCGACGGCGAATGGGCCTTCGCGCGCTATCACGGGCGCGGGGCGCCGACCACGCTGATCGTCGAGACGGGGCTGGCGGAGGACCAGGCGATCATCCCCTCGCCGACGGACGTGTTCCTGAAGGAGGGCTTCAGGCCCGGCTGGATCTACGAACTGGTCTACGACGCCGAAAGTCCGCTCGTGCTGGGCCTCGGCCATGCGGCGGTGCGCGATCTCGTGAGCTTCCTGCGCAACGGCGGCGCGGCTGGCGACCCGCAATCCTCACCAGACGCGCCGCTGGAGAAGGTCTATGCGTGGGGGCGGTCGCAGACCGGGCGCTGCATACGCGACTATATCTATCGCGGGTTCAACGCCGACCTCGACGGGCGACGGGTTTTCGACGGCATGCTGTCTCATATCGCCGGCGCCGGGCGGCTGGACCTCAACCGTTTCGCCAATCTGGTCGTCTCGTCCTCGCGGGCCTGGGAGCATCATTACAACCCGGCCGACCGCTTCCCGTTCTCCTATGCGAGCTGCACCGACCATCTGACGGGCAGGGAGGACGCCATTCTCAAGCGGCCCGACACAGACCCGCTCGTGATCCATACCCACACGGCGAGCGAGTACTGGTACCGGCGCGCGTCTCTGGTGCACACCGACACGCAGGGCAACGATCTGGAGCAGCCCGAGAACGTGCGCATCTACCACTGGTCCAGCAGCCAGCACTGGGCGGACCCGGCGCTCGGCGCGCCGAGCAGAGGCGTCGGGGTCAACTACGTCAACAATGTCCAGACCTATCTGCTGTTCAGGCCGCTGGTGGACATGATGGACGCCTGGGCGAGCAGGGGCGAGGCGCCGCCGCCGAGCCGTTATCCGAAGCGGGCCGACGGCAGCCTCGTCACCCAGGCGCAGTGGGAGGCGCAGTTTCCCGCCATTCCCGGCGCGCATCTGCCGGCCGGGCCGAACGGCCTGGAGCAGCTCGATTTCGGCCCGCGCGCCGATCAGGGCGTCCTCGACATATTGCCGCCGATCGTCGGACCCGGCAGCTACGCCGTGCTGGTGCCGGCCGTGGACGCCGACGGCAACGAGATCGCCGGGGTGCGCGCGCCGATGGCGCAGGCGCCGCTGGGCACCTATACGGGCTGGAACGTGCGCGCGCGGGGACACGGGTTCGGAGCGACGTACAACTTCGTCGGCAGCTACATTCCGTTCCCCGACACCGCGGACGAGCGGCGCATGTTGCGCGACCCGAGAGCCAGCGTCGAGGAGCGCTACGGGTCGCCGGACGGCTACAGCGCGGCGATCGCCGCCGCCGCCCGGGCGCTTGTCGAGGAGGGCTTCCTGCTCGCCGATGACGTGGAGCAGGCGGTGGACGAATCCGCGGACTGGAACAGGCCGCGCCACGACGTGCGCCTGTAGGGCGCTCGCCGCCGCCGGCGCTCCCGCCCCGTCAGGGTCATGATCCGCTGAGATATATGGCGAGCCGAGCGGCCCGGAGATCTCCGAGGATCGGTACAGCCGCAACGCGCGCACCAGAGAGAAGAAGGACCGCATCGTAGGCTCCCCGGATATCAACCACGTCAGCACAAAGCACGTTGAGCGGCGGAATCTCAACATTCGGATGCACATGCGCCGCTTCAACCGACGCCACAAGACGCTCAGGACAACGGCCGCGATGGCCGCTGTTGTTGCCGCGTCGAACTCGGCGGCAAGCCGGTAGGTCAGCTTCTGTTTCGCTCTGAAGTTGCCTTGCGAAGGCGTGTGTGATAAGATGACGGATTCGGGTCGAGATGGGGCGTGTTAGACTTCCTGTCCGCGCTTCATCGGCCTGCACCAATCCTTGTGATCGTGCTGCGCCTGAGTTGAAGGGAGCGCCATGAAATTCTGGCTTCTGATCTTGTTGCTGGCGTTTCCATTGCCGTGGCATGGCGGGGCGTCCGCCCAAAGCGTCGAGGCCGACTTTTTACGCGGGCTCCTGATCATCGGCGGCGAGGCGGCACGGGCGCACGAACGGGCGCGAGATGGGCGGCGCCTGCCGCAAACCGGACCACAACCGGTCGCACCCACCCGAATCCGGCCGGAGCAGACATCGCCGCTGGCGCGTGCCGGCGCAAGCCTGTCGCGTGACGAAGTGAGCCGCCTGCAGGTGGCGTTGGACGAACTGGGTCACAACCCCGGTGGTGCGGATGGCGTTATGGGGCCAAGGACAAGAGCGGCGATCGGGCGCTTTCTGGAGGCAGAGGGGATCGACATCCTGGGTCTCGACGATCGGGCGCTGCTGTCGCAGGCCGAGAACGCTGTGAGGTCGACTGTCGTGACCGCAAGGCAAGGCCCGCCGGGAACGGCCGCCGAAACACAGGTCGGGCTGCTCCAGGCGGGGGACGTTCCGCCGCTGACGGTCGGGCCGGCTGCGGCCGATCTGCGCATGCTCGACTTCGATCATGTTGATGGCGTTCCGATTCTGAACGCGCGCGAACGCGGGATCGGGCTACCGGCGCTCGCCATGCTCGTGCGTCTTGGCCAGACGCACGATCTGCTGGAGCGGCGCGGTCGCTACAGAAACTGGCAGCAAGATCCGGCGCGCCTGCTGGCCGTGGCGCTGCTCGAGGATCCCGCGCGGTCCCGGTTCCTGCGCCACCAGAATTTTGCGGGCCGCACGGAGATCGAGCGCGATGTCCTGCGCGCCGAATTCATCGAATTCTATGGCGACGCTCTTCGTGCGATGGCGCCGCAGCTGCCGTTCCGCGCCGCTGTGGTCGCCCGCGATACCGAGCTGTATCAATACGATACCGAACGTGGCGGCTTCGAAATCAGGGGCGGATTGGGAAACCGGGGGCTGCCATTTGGAAAGATGCTGAGCGAGGCGCCCGATCTGGTTTGGCGGATGAGCGAGGACGAGGCGCGATCGGTGCTCGCCGATCTGCGCGCCAGTCGAAGCGGAATGTCGGGCCGATCTGTCTCGGCGGTGGTGCATGTCGAGGTTCTCGACATCGCGCCCGATACCGGCGCATGGGTCTATCGGAGGCTGCATACCGATATCTACGACGCCGACCGCCGGCGCCGTCTCGGCGTCCTTCCGGCCCCGCGACCGCTAGGGGCCGGCGCGGAGCTAGCGGTTGCCTCGGCGGACCCGGAACGGCTGCTTACCCCGCCACCGGGGATACTGCCGCTGAACGCGCGCTACGCTGATGGCGTCTTGCAGTTCGACCGTTGGCACAACGGCATGGAGCGCCTGTTCACCTATCTGCGCCTGCGCAGCGATCCGGCGCCCTTCGCTGATTCTTTTGGTGACAGGTTCCCCGTGCGGGCCCAGCATCCGGTCGGCCGGATCATGACCGACGAGGCCCGGGCGCTCTATTTCGCACGCGGGCGTTTCGGCGCGCTGGAGCATCACGGTCCGGACGCCGCTTTCTCCGGCCGGGACGAGTTCGAGCGAGCCGGGATGCGCGAACGCTTCGAGCGCGAGATCGTAGAGCCCTTCCTGGCTTGGGCGCCCACGCCGGGGGTGCGGTTCGGATTCTCCAGGCTGGCGGAGCTTGGCCCATACGATTCCGAACGCGGCGGCTTGCCGCTTCAGCAGGGGCAGGCGATCAGACTCGACTGGCGCGCCATCCACAGCCTCGAAGACGAAAACGTCGAATGGTTGAACGGTCATGCCGAAGAAGTCGTCCTCCCGCTCGGAATGGACGAGGCGCGGGCGTTTCTCGCCGAGATGCGCGCCGCCGCCGCATCGATTCCAAGGGCGCGGCAGGATCAACTTGATGCTATCGGCTCGATGATCGTGGGGCAGGAACGCTTTGTCGAACTTCGTTTCGTGGCCGAGGTTGCGACCGTAGACCCCGAAACCGGCACTGCGACGCTTCGGCTCGTCTCGGCCCGCGTCCTCGACGTGACGGGAGCCAGACTGCTGACCGAGATCCCTGTGACCCCGGCGGGTGCGCTGCCGATGGTGCTCGCCGATCTGCCCGAGGCTCTGCATGTCGCCCACCCGCCGCCGCTTGAATCCGTGACGACGGTCCGGCTGCTGCTGCTGCGCGAGGGGGTGCTTGGCGAAGCCGAATTCGATTCGCTGGGCCGAGACATAGTCCGCCGCGACCAGCGCCTGCACGCCGATCCGCCCGACATGTCGGACTGGCATGCCTTCGATGCCCGGCGTCCGTTCTGGCGCGCGTCCGGGCCCGCGCGCGGCGACCTGAACCGCAATGCGCCGACGCGAGATCGCTTCCAGCGCTGGGCGGCGGCCTATGCCGAGGGTCTTGGCGAACGCGTTCTGAGCCGGACCGAGTTGCGCGAGGTGGGCGTCGACCGGGTCGAGGTCGTGCCGCTGGCCGATTTCCACTGGCTGCGCCGTGATGCGGGCGAACTGGCTACCCGCCTCGAAGTCTGGCCCGACCAAATTCTGGCTTATCCCGGGTCGAGTCCCGATCTGGCGCTGGTGACGCCCTATCGTGGAGTCGCGGCCACCGTTGCGGCGCCGCGCGAGGAATTCGGCGCGCTGGACCCGTCCGTCGTGTCGCTGCGAACCGAGTTCGAGATAGAGCATTTCGCTACGGTGGATCTCGCCGGTTCGATGATCCCGGTGCTGCGCCTGCGGCCGGTGGCCCTTTGGGTCCTGCCCCCCGAGGCTGCCGAGACCGCAGAGCTCGGCGTCCCGCTGGCGGTCATCCCGCTGGGAACGGAAGCCCAGGCAGCGGAAGGCGTGGGTGACGGCCCCGTTGCGACCCCCGAGCCGCTGCCTTTGGACCGCCATCTGGCCGATCTGCTGCTGTTGCGGCTGGGCGATATCGACCTGCCGGACGAAATTCTTGTACATCTGGCCTTTCGCCGCCTTGCTCATGAACGCGCGACCCCGTTTCCGTATGGCGGCCGGTTCTTCCCCGCCGGCGCCGAAGAGCGCGACCCCGAGGCGCTGCTGGCGATGGGCCGCGATTTTGCGGCCTGGGCGAGGGCGCTGGACTGGGCGCCGCCGCCGCAGGTCACGCTCGAATGGCGGCACGCGCATGTTCGCGCTGGCGAGCGCACCGTGTCCGACAGCTCCGGCCGGCGCTACCCCACGACCCTGATCTCGAACAGCCGCGCTAGCGGTTTCCGGAATGTCGCACAGTGTCAGTCGAGCGGATTCGCCGAGGCTTCCGCCGAGGTCTGCGAAGCGGCGGTCCTCAACAACCAGTTTCGCCCACTTATCTATGTCGATCCCGATCGGACCCGCGGGGCCGATCGGTTCCGCTTCGGCGATCCGCTGACTGTAGTGCATCGCCACCTCACGCCCGTCATCGCGCCACCTGTTCCGCCCCTGTCCGGCAACCGGCTGCAGGTCCACGGCAAATTGGTGTTCGACCTCGAGGACGTGCGGCTCGACGCCAGCGTGCCCTTGACCGACGGGTTCCTCGGCGAATTGGCCTTGGCCCCGGATCACCGATGGGCGCCTGTCTTCGACGACACCCGCCATCAGAGGTTCCGAGGCCAGAACCCCGCACTGGTGCTCGATTTGCGTTTCCGCAACGCGCTCTGGGAGCCGGTCGGCGCCCCCGACCGGCAGCTTGAGTCGCAGCGCAATCCGACGCTCGATGTTGAGGCTCAGGTCGCGGCCGCGCGTGCGCGGCTGGCCGCCGTGCGCCTGCCTGCGCCGGCCCCCGAACCGTCGCCCGAAGCGCAGACCGAGGCGCAGACCGAGGCGTCGATCCAGGCGCCCGAAAGCGCGGTCGCGCCCCAGGCCGAGGGCATGGGTTTCGATCTGCAGCGATGGCTCGCCGAGCAGGCCGGCGAGGGCGAACCGTTGGCCTCAAGCCAACCCTCGCCGCGACCCTTGGCTAACGACATTCTGGGCGTGGCGGTCGGGCAGGATCTGCCCGCCGCCGAGCGCCATGCCATCGAACAGCTTGATCCGGCTCTGACCGCGGCGGTTTCCGACGCCCCCTTCGGCGGCGCGCGAATCCTGATCTCGAACGATGAGCGGCGGGCGATGGCGTTGCATTACCTGGCCGGAATTGAAGACGCCGAACCCGTAATCGTCGGAGTCAACCTGCTGACGCTGTTTCCCGCGCCGCCTCCGCTCGATCGTCTGCGCCAGACCCTGGTGGCGCGCTTCGGCGAGGCGGTCGCCGAACTGGGCGACGGGCCGGGGCGCTTTGGACTGGCCGAACGGTTCGATCCCTCCGGTCATTGCGCCGCCTTCACCACCGCTGACGCCAACGCCGTTGCCTGGGACGACCTCCACTGGACCGCCACCACAGGCGCCGTCGATTACCCTGTTCCCGGTCTGAGTGACCTGATTCTGGATGCGCTTCTTCTGCGCCCGGTACATGCCGCGACCGAAGCCGAAAACTTGGAACTCGGTGAGATGCTCGATTGCGGGTTGACCCTGCACGCGGCTTTGATCGAAGGCGGTGGACGGCACGGCTTTCTGGTCAGCCTCTACGACTTTCCCGCGAGCTTCGACATGTTGGCCGCTCTCTCCGAACAGGCGGCGGCGGATGATGATTTCGTCTTCTCGCTCGACCCTGACTGAGCGCACGGTCGCTCGGCTGAACGCCATCGCAGCTGTCGACCCGCACGGCAGGTGATCGCCGAACCTGCCTCCGCCACTTGCGGGAGGCCGCGATCGCCGCAGGGCGAGGTCGGCTGCGGGGCTTGCGGTGTTCGTCCGTGCATCATTCCGATCCAGCGGCGGCGGTTCGATGCTCTGTTTCCCGCCGGAAATGCTGGGTTCATCCGCTTTACCGGGCCGCCCTGCCGGAGCGGCGTCATCGGACCGGGGCATCGCGCTCCACGGTCACCCGGGCGAGGTGGTTCGTGCCGCTCTGGTGGATCAGGAGCGCCTTGCCGTCGAGGGTCGTGCGCATGTGGCGCAGGATGCCGGCATAGACCGGGCCCGAGGGGATCGGCCAGCTCTGGAAGGTCTCCGACTCGCGATCGAAGCGCACCAGCATGTCGGGACGCACGCCGCTTTCATTAGTACCGGACCGCCCCGTCGAAAACGGCGATGGCGTAGGGGTGCGAGCGCGGACCGCTGGGCGAGACCCATTCCTGAATGTCGCTCGTTTCCGGATCGTAGCGGCCCAGACGTCCGAGCCCGGAATTGGCCCACCAGATGATCCCGTCTTCGTCGACATCGAGCCTGCGTACGGTCGTGCCGGTCTCGGGGAGGGGGATTTCGGTCACCTCCATCGTTTCGGGATCGACGCGCAGCAGGCAGTTGGCGCCGTTGCAGGAAACCCAGATCGTCCCGTCCGCAGCGACTTTGAGCCCGTAGGGGCGGGAGCGTTCGCGCGGGCTGACGACGAGCCGCACCTCGCCGGTCTCGGGGTCGAGCCGGCCGATCATGGTGGAGGCGAGATAGCCCCCGTCCTCGCGGGAATTGCCCGAACTGCGCTCGATCAGGTTCACGCCGTGGCAGGACGCGCAGGCTCCTTCGACCAACTCCCGCCCCTCGCCGTCCGGCAGTGCAAGGGCGGCAGCGGGGAGGGTCAGGACAGTGGCGATCAGAGTGGCGCGAAGCATCTTGCGGGGCATGACGAGGCTTTCGGTCATGGCCTGGAACGCTCCCATAGTACCCGAAGTCGCCGATTCCTCCGAGCCGCCGATGCCGGTCTTTGCGGCCGGGACATCAGGAGGCCGGACCCGGCAGGAACTGGCGCAGCGCATCGATCACGGACCATGGGCATGGCGCTTGTGCCGTCCGCCAATTGGTCCGCCACGAAGTCACCCATGTTTTTCGATATCGACGTTTGATCATTCAGTCTTTAACCAGAGGGTCAACGCCCCCGTCACTGGAGACTCGCGCTCATGAAAATCGCTGTCCCGCCCACCCCTGTCGTTTCGGCTGCGGATCTCGATGATCTTGGTCCCGTGCGGATGCTTTATGTGCCTGCGGGCCATGAAACTCCCCCGGGATTGATGACGATCCCGCTCGAAGAATGGGTTTCGCGCGCCAAGAAGACCCGGACGGGTCTCGACGATCTCGCGTTCTGGCGAAGCGAAATCCAGAAACTCGGCGTCGGGCCCGACGCATTGAGCGTCGTGGTCGATGACGGGCGGATGATTGAAGCCGCTCGGGTCTGGTTCATCCTGCAATATTTCGGCCTGCCGGCCGTTGTGCTGAACGGCGGGCTGCCGGCTCTCGGCGGCAAGGTTCCGCAGCAGGCGCCTCCCGCGACCGCGCCGCTGGCGCTCGAGCCGGGCGCGGGGCCGGTCGGGCTGTCGGACCGGGAGCATCTGAAAGCCAGCCTTGGGACGGTTCAGGTGTTCGACGCCAGGACAGCCGCCGAGTTCCGCGGCGAAGACCTCAAGGGCGCCCCCCGGGGCGGCCATCTCCCGGGCGCGGGGAATCTGTCCCATGCCGATTTGCTGGACGGAGCGCGCCTCAAGGACGCGTCGGAAATCGCGGAGCTCATGTCCAAGTCGGGGCTGGACGGGTCCCGATCGATCGTCAGTCACTGCCACGGCGGAGGACGCGCCGCGCTGGCCGCCCTCGCAGCGGTGGCCGCGGGCGCCAAGGACGTGCGCGTCTACTACCTGAGCTTCGCCGACTGGGCGGCGGATGAAAGCTGTCCGCTGGTGCGTCCCGATTGACGCAGCTTCGAGAGGCGGAACCGGTGGGCGGGGGCATCGCCGGCGCTCATCGCCGCGCGACTTCGGCGCGCGCCCGCGCCGCCGCCTCGATCGTCTCGTCTTCCGCCTCGGGGAAATGCCGCCGCGTCCGGTTCGCGAAAGCCACGAGCGAGAGCATGACGGGAACTTCGACGAGAACGCCGACCACCGTCACCAGCGCCGCGCCGGAATTCAGGCCGAACAGCCCGATCGCGACGGCCACCGCCAGCTCGAAGAAGTTTGACGTCCCGATCAGCGCGCAGGGGGCGGCGACGTTGTGCGGCACGCGCCAAGCCCAGGCGGCGATGTAGGCGATCGCGAAGATCCCGTAGGACTGGATCAGCAGCGGTACCGCGATCAGAGCGATCAGCAACGGCCGGTCGAGAATGACGTGCCCCTGAAAGCCGAACAGAAGGACGACGGTCGCCAGCAACCCGAGGATCGAGAACGGCTTCACCGCGCTCGTGAAGCGCGCGACCCTGGCCTCTCCCTGCGCGCGGCTCCCCGCCTGCGCGACCAAAGCCGCGCGCGTCGCCGCGCCCGCCGCCAAGGGGATGACGACATACAGGACGACAGACAGAAGCAGCGTCTCCCAGGGCACCTCGATGTCGGTGACGCCCAGCAGGAGGGCGACGAGCGGCGCGAAGGCGAAGATCATGATGACGTCGTTTAGGGACACCTGGACGAGCGTGTAGTTCGCGTCGCCGCGCGTCAGCTGCGACCAGATGAACACCATCGCCGTGCAGGGCGCCGCGCCGAGCAGGATCAGCCCGGCGATATATT
>REDO01000098.1 GCA_007693435.1 Salinarimonadaceae bacterium
GACGAGTCTTTTCCGAGCGAGACCTTCAACCAGTAAGCATGAACGCTGGATCAAGGCTGAAAGTAAAAAATTTGTAAATTCATTATCTGATATTACGTAGCTTACGCCTTGCATTTTATGCCACTAAAATCTTTCGCAATGCCCATTGATTTTTTCAATACTAATATTAAATTAATGTGATAAGAAAACAGACATTCCGGGGTTGTGCGAACTCCGTACCTCAATAATGCAACCCAATATTCGCGGGCAGCTCCCAACCAGAAATAGAGATCAGTGCCATGACCAGGAAACGTTTTGCGTTCTCGGTGGCCGCCGCTGTGCTTATGAGCGGCGTAGCCGCCTCGCCTGCTTTGGCCCAAAATTCTGATTCGCGTACATTGGAGGAAATTCTCCGCCGCATCACGGGCGCTATCGGCGCGTCCGCGAACAGCAGCAATGAAGACGCCGGCAACGGGACCGGATTTGAATTTGCGTCAGGTTTCGATGCTGGAGAAGGCGGCCCCTCCAACGGGATCAACGACTCGCCCTCCCCCGGAAACGTTAACAGCGGCGGCGCTCCTCCTGCCGGCGATCCCCCCCCCGGGTGATCCTCCTCCCGAAGAGCCTCCTCTCGAAGACCCCCCTAATGGCGGTCATCCCGGACTTGGCCCCGACGGCGAAGGCCCTCCCGGCCCAGACGGCAGCGGTCCTCCCGGCGGCGGTCCTCCCGGCGGCGGTCCTCCCGGCGGCGGTCCTCCCGGTGGCGGTCCTCCCGGTGGCGGTCCTCCCGGTGGCGGTCCTCCCGGCGGCGGTCCTCCCGGTGGTGGCCCTCCCGGCGGTGGCCCTCCCGGCGGTGGTCCAGGCTGAACTCCAGCTTTAGTTATCGCTAAACGCTCAGAAGCCTGAGCACTTTCAGGAGCGCAAGCAATGAAGAACGGCGGATTTCCGCCGTTCTTTTCGTTTTGACAGGGCTTGATGCGCCGATCCCTGCGCCCCGCGATGCGTCGCGGTCAAACCCAGGGCCGCGCCATGCGTCGCGAGCAGTCCTGCGGGGGCGGCGGTCATGCCGGAGCAGGCGACTGAGCCGGTTCCGGCAACCGGGCCAATCGCCGGGCCAAGCCTGCATGATCAGGAGTGTCGCCGGGACAGGATCGGCGGGAATAACAAAACGGGAGCGGCCCTTTCCGGCCGCTCCCGTCATTTTTTCACCGCCCCGCGATAGCGGGCGCGTCTCAGCTCTGCGCGAGGATAGCCAGGAGCAGGAGCGCGATGATGTTGGTGACCTTGATCACCGGGTTCACGGCGGGGCCCGCCGTGTCCTTGTAGGGATCGCCGACGGTGTCGCCCGTCACGGACGCCTTGTGGGCTTCCGAACCCTTGAGGTGCTTCACGCCGTCCTTGTCGATGAAGCCGTCCTCGAAGGACTTCTTGGCGTTGTCCCAGGCGCCGCCGCCCGAGGTCATCGAAATCGCCACGAACAAGCCGGTGACGATGACGCCGAGCAGCATCGCGCCGACGGCCGAGAACGCCTGATCCTTGCCCGCGATCGCGAAGATCACGAAGTAGGTGACGATCGGGGCCAACACCGGCAGCATCGAGGGAATGATCATCTCCTTGATCGCCGCCTTGGTGAGCATGTCGACGGCGCGCCCGTAATCGGGACGCTCCGTGCCCTCCATGATGCCTGGCTTCTCGCGGAACTGCCTGCGCACTTCCTCGACGACCGCGCCGGCCGCACGGCCGACCGCCGTCATGGCCATGCCGCCGAAGAGGAACGGGATCAGGCCGCCGAAGAGCAGTCCGACGACGACGTAGGGATTGGCCAGCGAGAAGTCCGGAACGACGCCGCGGAAATACTGGTAGACCGACGATCCCTCACGGTTGGCTTCCGCGATGAAGTAGTTGAGATCGGACGTATAGGCCGCAAACAGCACCAGCGCGCCGAGACCGGCGGAGCCGATCGCGTAACCCTTGGTGACGGCCTTCGTCGTGTTGCCGACCGCGTCGAGGGCGTCGGTCGACTGACGCACTTCCTTGGGAAGCCCCGCCATCTCGGCGATGCCGCCCGCATTGTCGGTCACCGGACCGAAGGCGTCGAGAGCGACCACCATGCCGGCGAGCGCAAGCATCGCCGTCACCGCGATCGCGATGCCGAAGAGGCCGGCGAGCATGTAGGAGCCGATGATGCCGGCGATGATCACGAGCGTCGGCAGCGCGGTCGATTCGAGGGACATTGCGAGACCCTGGATGACGTTCGTGCCGTGACCGCTGACCGAGGCCTGCGCGATCGTCCGAACCGGGCGGAACCCGACGCCCGTGTAGTACTCGGTGATAACGATGATCATTCCCGTCACGACGAGGCCGACAATGGCGCAGAGCAGCAGCGAGATGGAGTTGAAGGTGACGAAATCCGTTCCTCCGCCGACGAGCGGCACCGCAGCCGTGAAGGTCGCTCCGAACCCGCCGAACAGCATCAGGTTGACGAGTGCGATGGCGGCGATCGAGAGCACGCCGGTGGCGATGAAGCCCTTGTAGAGCGCGCCCATGATCGACTGGTTCTGACCGAGCTTCACGAAGAACGTGCCGGCGATCGAGGTGACGATGCAGACCGCGCCGATAGCGAGCGGGTAGATGAGCATCGTCTCGAGACCGGCCTGGCCGGCGAAGAAGATCGAGGCGAGGACCATCGTCGCGACGAAGGTCACCACGTAGGTCTCGAAAAGGTCGGCCGCCATGCCCGCGCAGTCGCCGACATTGTCCCCGACATTGTCCGCGATGGTGGCGGGATTGCGCGGGTCGTCCTCCGGAATTCCGGCCTCGACCTTGCCGACGAGATCGCCGCCGACATCCGCGCCCTTGGTGAAGATTCCGCCGCCGAGACGCGCGAAGATGGAGATCAGCGAAGCGCCGAAGCCCATCGCGACGAGCGAATCGACGATCACGCGTCCGCCCGGATCGAAGCCCAGCATGCGGGTGAGCACGACGTAGTAGACGGAGACGCCGAGCAGCGCGAGGCCGGCCACCAGCATGCCCGTCACCGCGCCCGACTTGAACGCCACGTCGAGGCCGGCCGACAGCGACTGAGTCGCCGCCTGGGCCGTGCGTACGTTGGCGCGAACGGACACGTTCATGCCGATGAAGCCGGCGGCGCCGGACAGGATCGCGCCGATCGCGAAACCGATCGCCACCCAGATCCCGAGGAGGTAGATGAGCACGAGGAAGAGCACGGCGCCGACGACGCTGATGGTGATGTATTGGCGGCGAAGATAGGCCTGCGCGCCTTCCGCGATCGCAGCCGCGATCTCCTGCATGCGCACGGTGCCCGCATCGCGCTTCATAACGTCGTTGATGGCCCACAAACCGTAGGCGATCGACAGGGCGCCGCCCAGTATGATGAGTGTCAATGCTAGCATCTGACCGTCCTTGGGATCAGGGAGCAGAAGCCGAAAAGACCCGCGCGGGAGGATCCCGCGCCGCCTCGAACGTCCTCCCCCCGGGAGTTGCGCCGGATTTCTGCCAAAATTTTATACGGCTTGCAAACGCCTTGTGGTCGGAAACTGCGCAGAAAGGCAGTTACGCTTCGTGCTTGTTGCTCCGCAGCCGGTCAGGCCGGGCTCATGCGGCCGCGGCGCAGGGCGATCGCGAGCACGAGGACCAGCGTCACGGCGATCGGCGGGAACGCCATCCAATTGACAAATCCCCAGCCGCCTCCGTCCAGCAGCCGCCCCGACGAGAAGGACGCGAGCGCCACCGAGCCGAAAACCGCAAAGTCGTTCGCCGCCTGCGCCTTGGCGCGCTCCTGCGGGCGATAACAGTCGGTCAGCATCGCGGTCGCGCCGATGAACCCGAAATTCCAGCCGACGCCGAGCACGATCAATGCGGTCCAGAAATGCGCGACGCTCAGGCCGTGCAGGGCTATAGCGGCCGAAAGCGCGGTCAGAGCGAGCCCGAGCGCGGTGATCGTCTCCTTCCCGTAACGGTCGATCAGCCGCCCCGTGAAGAAACTCGGACCGAACATCGCCAGAATGTGCCACGAGATACCCAGAACCGCCGTCTCGACCGTCAAACCGCAATCGACCATGGCCAGCGGCGCGGCGGTCATCAGGAACGCCATCAACCCGTACGAGACGACGCCGGCCAGGACGGCGACGACGAAGCGCGGCTGCGCGGCGATTATGACGAGCGGACGCGCCTCGCCCCCTTCTGGCGGCCCGGAGACGGGAGCGGAGACCGGCGCGGCGCGAAAGAACGCGACGACCACGATCGCCACCAGCGCAAGGCCGGCCTGCGCCAGGAACGATCCGGCGAAGGGCGCTCCCGGGACCAGATCGCGCGTGAAGATGACGACCTGCGGGCCGACCACGCCGGCCGCGAGACCGCCGGCCATGACATAGGATATTGCGCGCGCCCGAAAGGCCGGCGTCGCTGTGTCAGCCGCGGCGAAGCGGTAGCTCTGCACGTAGGAGCCGTAAAAGCCCGCCAGCACCGCTCCCATGCAGAACAGGGCGAAATCGCCCCACATGATCCCCGTCGCGGCGATCGAGCCGCCGAAGACGCCGAGCATGCCGCCGAGCAGGTAGCCGTTCCGGCGCCCGAAGCGGCGCATCACCATCGCGGCCGGGATGACCCCGAGCGCGAGGCCCAGATTGAGAAGGCTCACGGGCAGAGTGGCCAGCGCCTCGCGCGGCGCGAGAGAAAGTCCCACGAGCCCGCCCAGCGAGATCACGATTGCGGGGCTCGCTCCGCCGAGCGCCTGCGCGACCGCCAGAACCCATGCGTTGCGCTTGGCCAGAGCGTCCGGATCGCCCGCGACGTGATGCATCGCCCGCCTCAGAAGTGGCTGAAAGAAGCCTTCTCGTAGCGCTTCTCCACGTCGTCGTCCCTGAAAATCGCCGTACACTCGCCTTGGCGGAAATGCCCGATGGGCGTCATGCGCAAGCCGATCGTCTCGCAATCGGCCAGGAGCGCATCGAGATTTTCGGGCGGCGTGGCGCACAGGATTTCGTAGTCGTCGCCGCCGGTCATCATCACGTCGAAAAGCGGCGGATGCAGGCGACGCGCGGCGTCGGCCGCGACCGAGACGGGAACCAGCGACAAATCCACGTCCGCGCCGACGCCGCTCAAACGGCACATCTTGGCGAGATCGCCCGCGAGACCGTCGGAGACGTCCATCGCCGCGCGAACGCGCTCCCTCAGGATCGGCGCGAGCGCGAGACGCGGCTGGGGATGGACGAACCGGTCCGTCAGGACGACCCTCTGCTCAAGGCCGACTTTCATGGTCCAGGGAGCCGTCGCGCCGCCGCGCAGCTTGAGCCCGAGCGCCGCGTCCCCGATCGTCCCGCTGACGCAGACGATGTCGCCCGCCAAAGCGGAGAAGCGATGCACCATGCGGCCTTTCGGGACCTCTCCGAACGCGGTGATGGAGACCCAGAAGGGCCCGGCGGCGCGCACCGTATCGCCGCCCATGAGAGGACATCCGTAGATCCTGGCGGCATATCCGAGGCCGCCGGCGAATTCGGCGAGCCATTCCTCGCGCCAGTCATCCTCGAGCGCCAGCGAGATCACGAACCCCCTCGGGTTCGCGCCCTTGGCGGCGAGATCGGAAAGATTGACCGCGAGCGCTTTGCGGGCGATCGCTGCAGGGGGATCATCCGGAAAGAAGTGGACGCCCGAGACGAGCGCGTCGGCGGTCACGACGACGTCGCAACCTTCCGCCGGGCTAAAGGCGGCCGCGTCGTCGCGCAGGCCGAAACCGCCCTCTCCCGCCACCGGCGCAAAGTAATCGGCTATGATGGCGTCCTCACCACGGGTCCTGTCGGCCATTCCCCAACCCCGAAAAAAACTTGCTTCCCCGAGCCGTCGACGCGCGGGCGAATCGTCGCGTTCGTTCTTAGTTGATCAGGCGGCGTCGGTCATCGAAAGCGTCAGACCCGCCCCTTGCCGCGCTCGACCAGCTCGTCGGCCCTCGTCTCCCTTGCGATCGCGTCGAGCACGCCGTTCACCAGTCCCGGCTCGTCCTCCGAATAGAAGGAATGAGCAATTTCGACATATTCGTTGATCGTCACCTTCGCCGGAACGTCGCGGCGAAACAGCAGTTCGAACGCGCCTGCGCGCAGGATCGCGCGCAACACGGTCTCGATACGCTTGAGCGGCCAGCCGGCCGCGAGGGCGCCGTCGACCTTGGCGTCGATCGGGCGTTGTTCGCGCACGACGCCGGCAAGAATGTCGCGGAAGAAAGGAACGTCGGACGCGTTGAAAGCGACGCCGTCGATTTCGCGCCCGATCCAGTGGGCCTCGAATTCGGCCGCGACGTCGACGACGCCCTTCCCGGCCAGATCCATCTGATAGATCGCCTGCACTGCGGCGAGGCGGGCGGCGGAGCGTTCGGTGGCTTTGCTCATGCGGTCGCGCTCCTCAAAGGCCGCGGGCGATGCGCAGCACGGCCAGAGCCGCCTCCGCCGCGCCGCCGCCCTTGTCCATCTCGGAGACGCGCGCCCGCGCCCAGGCCTGCGCGTCGTTATCGACGGTAAGGACGCCGTTGCCGAGCGGAAGGCGCCGCGCGACCGACAGTTCCATCAAGGCGCGCGCGCTCTCGCCGGCGACGATCTCATAGTGCCCCGTCTCGCCACGGATGACGCAGCCCAGCGCCACTACCGCATCGAAGGGTTCGCCGCGCGCCTCGGCCCGGTCGAGCAGGATCGCGATTGTCGCGGGAATTTCGAGAGCGCCGGGAACGGTGACGACGGTCGTCGCGACCTGTGCGGCGTCAAGGGCCGCGCGCGCGCCGCGAAGGAGCTCGTCCGCCAGATCGTCGTAAAAGCGGGCCTCGACGACGAGAATCCGCGCGCCGGGAACGGGTCGCCCTTCGCGGGCGGATGCGTGTTGTGCGACCATGGAAAGCCTTGGACCGTTCCGTCTCGGTTCCGCTCGCCGGCGGATTCATGGGAAGAGCGCCTGAGTTAAGCGGCGGCGCGCCCAAGAGCAAGGCTTGTCCAGCGCGCGGCGATGCAAAAGCGCGCTCACTCTCGCGCAAACGCACCGCCGGAAGCGCTCAGCGCACGACGAGCACCGATATCCGGGCGTGCCGGACGATCGTCGTGGCGTTGGAGCCGAGCAGGTAGGTCGCCATGCTGGGACGGTGCGAGCCGACGACAATCAGATCCGCCGCGCACTTGTCGGCCTCGTCGAGCACCTCGTGATAGATCGACCCGAGACGCACCACCGAAGAGATGCGCTCCGCCGGCAGATCGAGACCGGCGGCGACCTTCGCCAGTTCCTCCTCCGCCTCGCGCTGCTGCTCCTCGTCGAAGCTCGGCGGCACGAACTCCATGTAGGTCACAGGCATGATCGATCGGATGTAGATCAGGCGCACGTTTCCACCGCTGAGAGCGGCGAGCTCTACGGCGCGATCGAGGGCTGGACTGGCCGCATCGGAGTCGTTGAGATCCACGGGCGCGAGAATGGTCTTGAACATGGGGCAACTCCGTTCGTTGCGGTCGACGGTTTCGCGGGCGAGCGTCGCCGCGAGCGGCATGATGACCGCCGAAGAACGCTCGCATACGCAGGTGTCCACGGGCCATGACGAAAGTCAAAGGCGCGAAAAGGAGGCGCCGGTGTCGCGCTTTTGGAAATTGACCGGGAGAAGAGCGCGGCGCACGATACCTCGCCAGACACTCCGGATGCTGAAACCGTGCCCCCTACTCTGATCGTCTCCTTGCGCGAGCGCGCGGTTTTCGCCTCGCCGATCGCCTTCCTGATGACGCTCGCCTTCATCAATTTCATCGGCTTCGCGAGCTGGCAGGTGCTCCTTAACAATTTCGCCAAGGAGGAAGCGGGATTCACCGGCTTCGACATCGGCGTCCTGCAATCCGTCCGGGAGATCCCGGGGTTCCTCGCCTTTACGGCGGTTTTTCTGTTTCTCTTCATGCGCGAGCAGACGCTCGCCTATGTCAGTCTGCTGCTCCTCGGCCTCGGGATCGCCCTCACCGGCTATTTTCCGACGTTCTGGGGGCTCCTCATCACCACCGCGATCATGTCTACGGGGTTCCACTATTTCGAAACGGCCAATCAGGCGCTGGCGCTCCAGCTCCTTTCGAAGAAAGAAGCGCCGCGCGGTCTGGGCCGAATCCAAAGCGCCAACGCGGCGGCGCAGCTGACCGCCTATGGCGGCATCGCGGCCGTGTATTTCCTCATAGAGCCGAGCTTCGAGGCGATCTACCTCGTGGCCGGCGTCGCCACGATCGGTCTGACGATCGTGGCGATGACGCTGTTCCGGCGTTTCCAGGGAACGGTCGTCCAGAACAAGGGGATCATCCTGCGCCGGCGCTACTGGCTCTATTATATGCTGACTTTTCTCAGCGGCGCTCGGCGTCAGCTTTTCATGGCCTTTGGCGGCTTCCTGCTCGTGGAGCGCTTTGGCTACGACGTCGCCTCGATCGCCAAGCTCTTGTTCATCATCTGCGCCATCAACATCTTCGCCGCGCCCCAGTTCGGGCGGTTGATCGGAAGGATCGGAGAGCGCCCGACGATCATCATGGAGAACGTCGCGCTGATCGCCGTCTTTGTGGGCTACGCCGTCACGACCAGCGGCTTCGTCGCGGGAGCGCTTTTCATCGTCGATGGGGTTTTCTTCACACTCACGATCGCCCAGCGTACGTATTTCCAGAAGATCTCGGACCCCGCCGACATCAGCCCGACAGCAAGCGTCGCCTTCACAATCAACCACATCGCGGCGGTGTTCATCCCGTTCACCTTCGGGGTGATCTGGATGACCGATCCGAGCGCCGTGTTCATGATCGGCGCCGGGATCGCGACCGCGTCGCTGGCGCTGGCGTTTTTAGTGCCGCGCCATCCGGGTCCGGGCCACGAGACGACGACGGGCTGGTTCGCTGCCGACGCGCCGGCCGCGACCCGCATGCCGGCCGAATGAACGGGCTCAGCCCTGCTGTTCGGGAGTGTGGACGGTAAGCCCGTCCATCTCGGCCGTGAGGCGGATCTGGCAGGAGAGGCGCGAGTTCGGGCGAACGCCGGAGGCGAAGTCCAGCATATCCTCTTCCATCGGCTGCGGCCCGCCGACGATCTGCGTCCACGCCTCGTCGACATAGACGTGGCAGGTCGCGCAGGCGCAGGCGCCGCCGCACTCGGCGTCGATGCCCGGCACGCCGTTGCGGATGGCGGTCTCCATGACCGTAGAGCCTGGCTCGGCCTCCAGGCTGCGCGAGACGCCGTCGAAATCGACGAAACTGATCTTGACCATTCCTTGCTCCAGCCGGGCGACGCGCCGGATGGACGCCGCCGATCGTCGCGCGGAGAAACCCCAAACGGCGGATGCTTGTCAATCCTGAGGGCCGGCCGTCACACGCGGTGGGACGTCACGCCGCGCCTCAGCGGCGATGCGAGACTTGAGCCGCGAATGCGGCGACCGCGTCGGAGAGCCCGGCCAGACTTTCCGCTGACGCGTCTCCTTCGTCCCGAAGCGCGCCCTCGACGGCTTGCGCGGCGGCGGCGATGGCGAAGGCCCCGACGCCAAGCGCGCCGCCTTTGAGAGTATGGGCGGCGTCCGCGCGCTCCCCGGGCGCGCCCTGTCCTGCGATCACCGGAAAGAGGCGCGCGCATTGACTGGCGAACAGCCCGATCAGTTCGGTCTGAAGCTCCTCGTCGCCATATGTATGTCGCGACAGGTGGTCGCGATCGAGGACGGCAAGGCTTGCAGCCGGCTGCGTTTTCGATTTTCCAACACGCCCGACCATCGGGACGGCCTCCTTCGGCGAAACTCGGTGAGCAGCCTTGCTCGCAGTGCGGCGCGATCGGCCAGGACTCTTGAACGCAAAGGGTTTCGCGATCTTGGTAACCATATCGTTAACGAATTGCCTAACTCTGCAGCAGTCGGGTTTTCATCGCTTTCGCAGGCGTCTACAGTAAGAGGTGAAAATCGCGGCGTATCGTATCTGCGGCTCTGGGAGGCTGTCGCTCTACGATCCCGGGGGCAAAGTTTCGCGAAGCGTTTAGGCGCGCGCGTTACCCATGCGCCGCGAGAAGTTGCGTAATCGAGGCGGCGAAATGGCGACGGAAAAAAAAGTCAAGGACACGACGGAAGCGGCCCTGTCCGCTGTCGAGCAGGCGCTCAACCTCAATGAGACGCAAAAGCCCGGCGCACCGGCGCCCGAGGCGGATTCCGCCAAGCCCAACAAGCCTGCGAGCCCCGCCGGCCCATCACGCCCCAGTTCCGAACGCCCCGGTTCCGATCCGCGCATGCCTTCGGTAGGCGACGGTGAACTCAAGAACAAGCTCAAGCGATCGGGCCCCGACGATGAGCTTTCCCGCGAGGCCGCCTCGCCCAAGCGGGCGGTCGTTTCTCCCGACCGTTCGCGCGTCGCGAACGACGACCGCCAGACAATCGGCGCCCTGATGCAGGCCATGCAGGCGCGCCCCTCGCTCCGCCCTTACGCCTACGCCACGTTCGCGGCGATCGCCTGGGTTGTCGGCGTGCTGGCCGTCACGATCATGGAGGGCGGCTTCCAAGCCATGTTGGTGGGCTGGAGCACGGCGCAGATCATCGTCGCCTGCGCCCTCGTGTTGGTGCCCACGATCTTTTTCTACACGGCGGCGATGCTCGCCGTGCGCTCGGAGGAAATGAAGCTCGTCGCACGCTCCGTGAGCGAAGTCGCCATGCGGCTCGCAGAGCCCGAGAGCTTCGCGACCGACGCCGTGCTCACAGTCTCGCAGGCCGTCCGCCGCGAGGTCGCGGCCGTAGGGGACGGTATCGAGCGGGCGCTGGCCCGCGGCGGCGAACTCGAGACGCTCGTGCGCAGCGAAATTTCGACGCTTGAGCGCGCCTATTCCGACAACGAGATCCGCATTCGCTCGCTCGTCGACGAACTGATCGCCCAGCGCGAGGCGATCGTCACCAACGCCGAACGGGTGCGCACCGCGATCGCGGGCACGCACGAGGCGTTCACGCAGGATGTCGATGGCGCTTCCAAGCGCATCATCGAGGCGATTTCCACCACTGGCGAGCGCGTCAACGAATCCATCGAGGGCCGCGGCGAACAAGTCACGCTGGCCCTCGGTCGCGCCGGCGAGCGCGTGATCGAGGACATGGCCAGCCGTGGCGACGAACTGGTCGAGCGCCTCGCCGGCAGCGCCGAGGAGTTCAAGAGCGGTCTTTCTCAGGCGGGCCAGGAGCTCGCCTCGGTCATCGACGACAAGTCACGCGACTTCCGCGTCTCGCTGGAAGGCACCGGCGCCGCGCTTGCGGAAAACATTCTCGCAAGCGCCGAGACCGTCACGCGTTCGCTCGTCGATACCGGCGAACAGGTCAAGGCCTCCTTCGCCGACCAGGGCGAGCAGATGCGGGTTTCGCTCGAGCGCGCCGCCGGCGAACTCGAAGGCTCCTTCGCCGCGCATGGCGAAAGGATGCGCGAAGAAATCACCCGTAGCCTGACGCAGGTTGGCGACGAATACGACCGCCTGCTGGAATCCCGCACCGAGAAGACCCGAGACATTCTGGCGGCTTCCGGCAAGGACGTGGCGCTTGCGATCGCAGGTCAGGGCTCGCGGATCAATCAGGCGCTGCGCAATTCCGGCGACGCCGTCGCCGCGCTCATCGGGGATCAGGGCACGCGGCTCGAGACGCTTCTCGGCGACCGCCTCGCCGGCTTCGAGGCGATCATCGTCGAGCGCGGTCAGAAGCTCGAGGAGGGCCTCGAAGCGCGAGCCCGCACCCTCGACGAGACGATCTGGGCGCGCACCGAAGCACTGACCGGCGGACTTGAGCAGCGGACGGAAGCCGTCAAGGCCGCTTTCACCGACGGCGCCCGCAACATCGAACAGGTGGTCGAGGCGCGCACGAGCGTGCTGACCGAAACGCTCTCCGAGCGAACGCTCTACATGGAGACCGCGTTCGATACGCGCCTCGCGACGTTGGAGAACTCTATTCTCCGTCCGGGCGGCGAACTCGTCGGGCGCTTCTCGCGCGATGTCGAGCGCTTCTCGCAAGACGTCGAGGCGATCAGCAGCATCATCGAGGGTCGCTTCGGGGATATCGACCGCGTGGTCAACGTCGAGGGTCGCGCCCTGGCCGAAACCCTCGCCGACCAGACGCGCGAAACGGCGGAACTCATCGAGACGCGCATGCGCGACCTGGACGAGCGCTACACCCGTCAAGGAAACGAGATCACCGTCCGTTTCGACCAGATCGTCGGCAAAGTCGACGAGACACTGGGCGCCCGCGCGGCGGCGCTCAACGAGTCGCTCGTCATGCGAACCGGCGAAATGGCGCGCATTCTGGCCGAAGGCGGACGCGACATGGCGCTGACGCTGGAGAAGCGCGTCGAGGAGATCGGCGAACTTGTGGCTGCGCGCACGGCTTCGGTCGGCGACGAGCTGGCGGCGAAAGCGGATCAGATCGATGCGCGTCTTGGAGTCCGCGCCGATGCGATCGCCCGCACCCTCGATAGCGGCGTGGAGCGTATGGAGACCCGGATCGTTCCCCGCGTCGAGAGCGTCGTCGGCCGGCTGGCGGATCGCAGCGAGGCGCTGGAAAGCCTTATGGGCGAGCGCGCGGAGGCGATCGCGACGCTTTTCGAAACGAGCGGCCGCGAAATGTCCGGGTTGCTCGGAGACCGCATTGGGGAACTTTCCGGCGTAATGGCCCGTTCGGGCGAGGCTCTGGAAAGGCTCTTCGAAACGAACAGGCAGGGCGTTTCGGGAATGCTCGGAGACCGTATCGGCGAACTGTCCGGTCTGATGAGCCGCTCGGGCGAAGATCTCGCAACGCTCTTCGAGACGAACAGGCAAGGCGTTTCCGGGGTACTGGAGGCCCGCATCAGCGAACTGTCCGGGGTGCTTCACCGTTCGGGCGAGACCCTCACGACGCTCTTCGAGGCCAACAAAGAGGGCGTCTCCGGGATGCTCGGGGACCGGATCAGCGAATTGTCCGGAGTGCTGGACCGCTCGGGCGAGA
>REDO01000005.1 GCA_007693435.1 Salinarimonadaceae bacterium
CTCGAACTCCTGCGCAGCCCGGCGGGCGCCTGGGTGCTCTACAAGCTCGATCGCGGCGTCGATCATGTCCTCGTCGACGAGGCGCAGGACACCAATCCCGAGCAATGGGAGATTCTGCGCGAGGTCACGGGCGATTTCTTCGCCGGCGAAGGACAGGCCGCCGGGCGGGTGCGCACGGTTTTCGCGGTCGGCGACGAGAAGCAGTCGATCTATTCGTTTCAGGGAGCCGAGCCGCGCAAGTTCTCCGAGAGCCGCCGCCATTGGGAGCGCCTCGCCGGGCAGGTCGCCGCCGCCTTCGAGACGATCTCGCTCACCGTGTCCTTCCGCTCCGCGCCGGGCGTGCTCGCGGCTGTGGACCAGGTGTTTTCCGATCCCGATCTGTTCAGGGGGCTCAGCTTCGACGACGGCGCGACGGGCACGGCGCATCAGAGCGCATGGCCGGACATCCCCTCGGCGGTGGAGCTTTGGCCCTTCGAGGCGGAGGCCGGCGAGGCGGAGGCCGACGCCTGGACGCATCCCGTCGACGAGCCCGAGGCGCGCGCGCCTGCGGTGCGCCTCGCCCGCAAGATAGCGCAGGCGGTGAAGGCCTGGACGACGACGGGCGACGCGCTTGGCCGCGTCTGGCGGCCGGGCGACGTGCTCATCCTCGTGCGCGGGCGCAACGCCGCGTTCTTCGCCACGATCCGCGCGCTCAAGGATGTCGGCCTCCCCGTCGCCGGCGCCGACCGGCTCGACATCACCCAGCATATCGCCGTGCAGGATCTCGTGGCCGCCGGCCGCGCCGCGCTCCTGCCCGACGACGACCTCACGCTCGCCGCCGCGCTGAAATCGCCGCTTGTCGGTTTCGACGACGACGATCTCCTGCGCATCGCCGTCGGGCGCGCCGAGGACGTCTCGCTCGTCGAGGCGATGCGGGCGGCGGCGCAAGCGGGCGACGCGGCGGCGATCAGGGGATGCGAGGCCCTCGATTCCTGGCGCGAACTCGCAGCCGCGCGCGGGCCGTTCCGCTTCTACGCCGAAATTCTCGGACCGCTGGGCGGCCGGCGTCGGCTCGTCGCGCGGCTCGGCGCCGAGGCCGGCGACGCGATCGACGCCTTCCTCGCTGAAGCGCTCTCCTCCGAACATCCCGCGACGCCCTCGCTCGCGCATTTCCTCGCTGGCTTCGCGGCGAGCGACCGGGAGATCAAGCGCGATCTCGAGGCGGGAGGCGACGCCGTGCGCGTGATGACCGTGCACGGCGCGAAGGGGCTCGAAGCGCCCGTCGTCGTGCTGATCGATCAGGCCTACGCCACCGGCGACAGATCGCCCGGCCTGTTCGACGTCGGCGCGCCGCTCCCCCTCTGGTCGCCCTCGTCGAAAACGGATTGCGCGCCGGCGGCGCAGGCCCGCGAGGCGCGTCGCGCGCGCGACGTAGAGGAGCGCAACCGGCTCCTCTACGTGGCGCTGACCCGCGCCGCCGACCACCTCGTGATCGCGCCGTTCTCCAAGAAGGGAGCCGACGGCTTCCACCCGGCTTCCTGGGGGGCGCGCGTGGAGGCCGCGCTCGCCGGGGGCGGCTACGGGCTGACGTCGGCCTCACTCCCATACGGCGACGTTCTCCTTTGGCGCGATCCGGAGCCCGCGCCGAAAGCGCGCGAGACGACGGAAGCCCTGGTCCCGCAAGACTGGCCGATCCCCCAATGGCTCGATCGCCCGGCCGACCCGGAGCCGGAGCCCGCGCCGCCGATCAGACCGTCGAGCGCGCTGACGGCCGCCGACCAGCCGCGCCGACCGCGCGAGCGACCGCTCGATCCGGCCGCGCGGCTGCGCGGCGTGCTCGTCCACGCCCTGCTGGAGCGGCTTGCGTCGATCGCGCCCGATCGCCGGCGCGCGGCGGCCGCGGCCTTCGTGGCCGCCCGCGCCGCCGGTCTTTCAATGGAGGCGCGGGAGCGGATCGTCGCTGACGCCCTCGCCGTGATCGAGGATGCGCGCCTTGCGGCGCTTTTCGCTCCCGGCGCCTTCGCAGAGGCGCCCATCGCAGGGGAAGTCGAGATCGGCGATGCGGGCGTCCGCACGCCGGTCGCAGGCCAGATCGATCGGCTCGCGGTGACGCAGGACGCGGTGATCTTCGCCGATTTCAAGACCGGCGCCCGCCCTCCCGCCGACGGAGCGCCCCGTCCCGGCCAGCTCTCGCAAATGGCGCTCTATCACGCGCTGCTCGCGGCGATCTATCCGGGGCGCCCGATCCGGGCCTTTCTCGTCTGGACGGCCGGGCCGCTCGTGGCGGAGATCCCGGAGGCGGATCTGGAAGCCGCGCTGCGCGGGATCACCCCTGCGTGAACGCGCGTTTTCGCGGGCTTGCGGGCGTGGCGCCCCCGGCATATGTCTGTGACGACGCGTTGACGCAGGAAAAGGTGATCTCCCATGGCGACGATGAAAGTGACCGACCAGAGCTTCGAGGCCGATGTTCTCCAATCCGCCGAGCCGGTGGTGGTGGATTTCTGGGCCGAATGGTGCGGTCCCTGCCGGATGATCGGCCCGGCGCTGGAGGAAATCGCGACGGAGATGGACGGCAAGGTGAAGATCGCCAAGATCAATGTCGACGAGAATCC
>REDO01000004.1 GCA_007693435.1 Salinarimonadaceae bacterium
CGGCACGCCGTATTGCAGGCCGAGCGAGATCGCGATGGCGAAGTTGTTCATCATCGCCCGGAAGGCCGCGCCTTCCTTGTGCATGTCGATGAAGATCTCGCCGAGGCGGCCGTCCTGGTACTCGCCGGTGCGCAGGTAGACCTTGTGGCCGCCCACAACCGCCTTCTGGGTGTAGCCCTTGCGGCGGTCGGGCATCTTCTCGCGGTCGCGCACGCGCTCGACGCGCTCGATCACCCGCTCGACGATCTTCTCCGCGACCTGCGCCGCGCGCGCCGGAGCGGCGGCCTCGATCAGCCGGTCGACCGCCTCCATCGCCTCGTCCTCGTCGCCATCGTCCTCGATGAGGGCGGAGTTCAGCGGCTGGGAGAGCTTGGAGCCGTCGCGGTAGAGGGCGTTCGCCTTCAGCGCGAGGCGCCAGGAGAGCATGTAGGCGCTCTTGCAATCGTCGACCGTGGCGTCGTTGGGCATGTTGATGGTCTTGGAGATCGCCCCCGAGATGAAGGGCTGCGCCGCCGCCATCATGTGGATGTGGCTCTCGACCGAGAGGAAGCGCTTGCCGACGCGGCCGCACGGATTGGCGCAATCGAAGACCGGATAATGCTCCTCGCGCAGATGCGGCGCGCCTTCCAGCGTCATCGCCCCGCAGATGTGGATGTTGGCGGCCTCGACGTCCTTCTTCGAGAAGCCGAGATGCGCAAGCAGCTCGAAGGACGGGTCGTTGAGCTTCTCGGCGGGAACCTTCAGCTCCTGCACGAGGAAGTCCTCGCCCAGCGTCCACTTGTTGAAGACGAACTTGATGTCGAAGGCCGACTTCATGCCCGCCTCGAGCGCGGCCACCTTCTCGTCGGTGAAGCCCTTGGCCTTCAGCGTCTGCGGGTTGATCGCCGGCGCCTGCGCCATCGAGCCGTGGCCGAGCGCGTAGACCTCGATCTCGGCGATCTCGTGCTCGCGGTAGCCGAGCGCGCGAAGCGCGTCGGGAACCGCGCGGTTGATGATCTTGAAGTAGCCGCCGCCGGCGAGCTTCTTGAACTTCACCAGCGCGAAATCGGGCTCGATGCCGGTCGTGTCGCAATCCATCACGAGGCCGATCGTGCCGGTGGGCGCGATCACGGTCGCCTGCGCGTTGCGGTAGCCGTGCTTTTCGCCGAGCGCCAGCGCCTCGTCCCAGGCGCGCCGCGCCCGCTCGACGAGGATCGCCTCGGGGCAGGAGGCGTGGTCGAGCGGCACGGGGTTGGTGTTCAGCCCCTCGTAGCCGCCCGTCTCGCCATGCGCCGCACGGCGGTGGTTGCGGATCACGCGCAGCATGTGCTCGGCGTTCTTCGCGTAGCCGGGGAACGGCCCGAGTTCGCTCGCCATCTCGGCGGAGGTCGCGTAGGCGACGCCGGTCATGATCGCGGTGAGCGCGCCGCAAAGCGCCCTGCCCTCGTCCGAATCGTAGGACAGGCCCATCGTCATCAGCAGGCCGCCGATATTGGCGTAGCCGAGGCCGAGCGTGCGGTATTCATAGGAGAGCTGCGCGATCTCCTTCGAGGGGAACTGCGCCATCGTCACGGAGATCTCGAGCACCATCGTCCAGAGGCGGCACAGATGCTCGTATCCGACGTAATCGAAGGTTTTGGCCTTGCGGTCGTAGAACTGCAGCAGGTTCGCCGAGGCGAGGTTGCAGGCCGTGTCGTCGAGGAACATGTATTCGGAGCACGGATTGGACCCGCGGATCGGCCCCGAGGCCGGGCAAGTGTGCCAGTCGTTCATCGTGGTGTTGAAATGCAGGCCGGGATCGGCCGAGGCCCAGGCGGCGTGGCCGATCTTCTCCCACAGGTCGCGCGCCTTGAGGGTCTTGGAGACCTTGCCGTCCGTGCGGCGGATGAGATTCCAGTCGCCGTCTTCCTCGACCGCGCGCAGGAAGTCGTCATTGAGCGACACGGAGTTGTTCGAGTTCTGGCCGGAGACGGTCAGATACGCCTCCGAATCCCAGTCGGTGTCGTAGATGTCGAATTCGATATCCTTGTAGCCCTGCTTGGCGAACTGGATCACGCGCTTGATGTAGTTGTCGGGCACCAGCGCGCGCCGCGCGAGCTTGATCTCGCGCTTGAGCACCGGGTTGCGCTCGGGATCGAAGCAGGCGTCGCCGGTGATATCGTCCTTCGCCTCGCAGTTCACGCAGGCCTTCATCACCGCCTTGAGGTGGCGGTTGCACAGTTTGGAGCCGGTGACGAGCGCGGCGACCTTCTGCTCCTCGCGCACCTTCCAGTCGATATAGGTCTCGATATCCGGGTGATCGACGTCGACGACGACCATCTTGGCCGCGCGCCGCGTGGTGCCGCCCGACTTGATGGCGCCCGCAGCCCGGTCGCCGATCTTGAGGAACGACATCAGGCCGGACGAGCGCCCGCCGCCGGCGAGCTTCTCGCCCTCCCCGCGCAGCAGCGAGAAGTTCGAGCCCGTGCCGGAGCCGTATTTGAACAGGCGCGCCTCGCGCACCCACAGATCCATGATCCCGCCCTCGTTGACGAGATCGTCCTGCACGCCCTGGATGAAGCAGGCATGCGGCTGGGGATGCTCGTAGGACGAGGTGGAGCG
>REDO01000003.1 GCA_007693435.1 Salinarimonadaceae bacterium
TCAGCTGCAAGGGGTCGGCGACTGTCAGGCTGCCGATCAGGACGGGGCGGAACTGATACGCGGGCCGAACGCCGAGGGAGCGCCCGCTCACTCTCGGGCGCGCCGCATCGCCGGCGCTCCCTTCCGTCGATGACGATATCGAGAGAGCTTTGATGGTTCGGCAATATCCATCCGCAGGCGGGCGTTAATGGGCAAGGCGATTATCAGCGGCGTCTACGATACACAGGTCGGCAATCTGCCGGGCAGTTCCTGCCTCGGTCTCCACGCCGAAGCGGCGCTGGGCGCAGTCCGCGATGCGGGCCTCGCGCTCGGCGACGTCGACGGGCTGCTCTGCGCATATTCCTTCACCGAGCCGCATCCCATGCTCAGCTCCGTCGTGGCCGAGTATCTTGGGATCAGCCCACGGTTCGCCGCGGCGGTTTCCGTCGGCGGCGCGACAGCGGCGATTCTGGTGATGCAGGCCCAGGCGCTCGTGGCTTCGGGCGCGTGTCGGCATGTCCTGGTGGTCACCGGCGACAACCGCCTGAGCGGCATGTCCCGCGACGGCGCCGTAGCGGCGTTGGCCGGCTTCGGGCACGCGCAATTCGAACAGCCCTACGGGATGACGATCCCCGCCGCCTATGCGCTCGTGGCGCAGCGCTACATGCACGAATACGATCTGACATCGGAGCATCTCGCCGCGATCGCCGTGACGCATCGCAACCATGCCGGGCGAAATCCCAAAGCGCATATGCAGGAGCCCATCACCATCGCCGATGTGCTGAGCTCGAAGATGATCGCCACGCCACTGCGCATGCTTGACTGCTGCCTGATTTCCGATGGCGGCGCCGCCGTCCTTGTCAGCGACGCCGCCGTGGCGCGCGATCTGCCTAAGGCCGCCGTCGCGATACTGGGCTGCGGTCAAGGACATACGCACGAGCACATCGTTCAGGCGCCCTCGTTGACGGAATTCGGCTGCAAGCAATCCGCCGCAAGCGCCCTGGGACAGGCGGGAATGACCGTTTCGGATATCCACGTCGCCGAAATCTACGATTCCTTCACGATCACGCTGGCCATCGAACTCGAATCGATCGGCTTCTTCGAACGCGGCGAAGCCGGACCGGCGGCCTTGCGCGGCGAGCTGGATCTCGGCGGCAGGCTTCCCTGCAACACCCATGGCGGCCTGCTTTCATACGGTCATTCAGGCGCCGCTGGCGGCATGTTTCATGTCACCGAGGCCGTTCGCCAGCTCCGCCACGAGGCCGGGTCGCGGCAGGTTCCCGGCGCTGGCGCCGCCTTCGTTCATGGAGATGGCGGCGTCCTCTCGGCCCATTGCTCCCTCGTGCTAGGACGGCCGTGATGCTCGCGAAACCGGCCCCAGTGGCGAATGCCGATACGGAGATCTTCTGGAAGGGTTGCGACCGGGGCGTCTTTCTCTACCAGCGATGCCGCGATTGCGGCCGCAGCCAGTTCTATCCCGGCATCGTCTGTCGTGGTTGTCACGGATCGGGGTTGGTCTGGGAGGAGAGCGCAGGGCGAGGGACGATCTACAGCTTCACCGTCGTCCATCGCGCGACACCCGCCTTCAGATCCGACGCGCCGTACGCGCTCGCGCTCGTCGACATGGACGAAGGCTTTCGCATCATGGCCAATGTGATCAATTGTAGTCCTGAATCAGTAAAAATTGGACAACATGTCCAGATCGTCTTCGAGGATCGCGGATCAGACAGCCACAAAATACCGCAAGTGACGCCGAGGGAATAACATGTTCACGTTCGACCGTTTCGAAGAGAACGCTGTCTACGGGGAACATGATTTTCATGTGAGTCGAGACAAGGTTTCTGAATGGTATGAACTCTTCCCGGAGGAAGAGGAAGCAAACGAAATCATGCCCGTCGGAATGACGACGGTCGTGATGATGCATGCCTATGGTGACCTTGTTACGCCACGTCCGCCGGGAAATATCCACGGCGCCCAGCGCTTTGAGATCCATCGCCTGCCACGGATCGGCGAGATTTTGACGACGCGCGTGCGATGCGAGGGCAAGGAAATCAAAAAGGGTCGCGGGTGGGTCTATCTTCTGTTCGAGACGCGCGACGCGAAAGACGAAATCGTATTTCTCGGTCGCTTCACCTCCCTGCCAGCCAAATGAGCGACGAGGTCATTATGAACTTTCGGGAAGCCTCCAGAAAGATCGACTATCAATTGATCTCTCGCTACGGAATGATCACGAATGATATGAATCCGATCCACACGGACGAGAAGTTCGCTGCGGCTACTGAAATGAAGGGCATTATCGCCCACGGAACGATAAGTCTGAGCCTGATTTGGCGGTCCATCCGAATGACCTTCGGCGACGCAGCTATCGCGAAGGCCGTTCTGGACGTGCGTTTCGTCAGGCCGGTGCGTGTGGACGAGCTCATTACGGCCGGCGGCCGGCGCCTCGACGATACGCCTGACGTCTTTGAAGTCTGGGCGCGGAATCAAGATGCGCAAGACGTGGTCAAGGGCACTGTGCGACTGCCTTCAACCGCACGGCCATCCGTTTTCTAGGGAAAACAGAAAAGTTCAGGGTC
>REDO01000182.1 GCA_007693435.1 Salinarimonadaceae bacterium
GCGCGACGCGCAAGGTCGTGCTCGTGCCCGATTCGGCGCACGGCACCAACCCCGCGACCGCCGCGCTGATCGGCTTCCAGGTGAAGTCCGTGCCTGCGCGCCACGATGGATGGGTGCATGTCGACGACGTGAAGGCGCTGATCGGCCCCGACGTCGCGGCGATCATGCTGACCAATCCCAACACCTGCGGCCTGTTCGAGCCGCAGATTGTCGCGATCGCCAAAGCGCTGCACGACGCCGGCGCCTATTTCTATTGCGACGGCGCGAATTTCAACGCCATCGTCGGCAAGGCGCGCCCCGGCGATCTCGGCGTCGACGCCATGCACATCAACCTGCACAAGACCTTCTCGACGCCCCATGGCGGCGGCGGGCCGGGCTCGGGGCCCGTGGTGCTGTCGGAGCGTCTCGCGCCCTACGCGCCGACGCCCTTCGTCACGCCGACGGCCGATGGACTGGAACTCGTCGAGCACGCGGCCGATGCCGACGGCTCGCCCTTCGGGCGCATTACGGCCTTCCACGGCCAGATGGGCATGTATGTGCGCGCGCTCTCCTACATGCTCTCGCATGGTTCGGACGGGATGAAACAGGCGTCCGAAGACGCCGTGCTCAACGCCAACTACATCCGTGCGGGCCTGCGCGACCTGATGAGCCAGCCCTTCGGCGACAAGCCCTGCATGCACGAGGCCCTGTTCGACGACGAGTGGCTGAAGGGGACGGGCGTGACGACGCTTGATTTCGCCAAAGCGATGATCGACGAGGGCTATCACCCGATGACGATGTATTTCCCGCTCGTCGTCCACGGGGCGATGCTCGTCGAGCCGACGGAATCCGAATCGAAGGCTTCGCTCGACCTGTTCGTGGCGTGCCTGCGCGATCTCGCCATCGCCGCGAAGGCGGGGGACACGGTTCGCTTCACGGGCGCGCCCTATCACGCCCCGCGCCGGCGCCTCGACGAAACCCGCGCCGCGCGCCAGCCGGTATTGACCTGGACGCCGCCGCAACGGGCGTCTGAAGCGGCGGAGTGAGCCCCGGCATTCGTGCTGAAACTTGGCGCTGTGCGCCCCGCCTTGATACCCTCCCCTCAGGGGAGGGCAGGCTGGCGTGATTCGCGCGAGCGCGCGAAGGTTCAGCGGGGAGGGACGCCCCCGTCAGCCGCACTCTTCCTGGGCGCGACGCAAGGCGGCGGTGAAGCCGCGCAGGGAATAGACGTCGGTGGTGTCGTTGCCGCGCCCGGAGGTCACGCGGAACTCGGCGCGCGCGCCGCGGATGAACGCCTCGACGATGCGGGGCTCGTCGGCGGGATCGCGCATCCAGACGTTCTCGCCGCTCGTCAACAGCGAGAAACTGGCGTTGTCGACGACGGCCTGGGCGTCCTGTTCCTCGCGGGTGGGAAAGCCCATGACGAGCGCGACCTCGTTCGTGACCCCCTCGGAGGGGCGCAGGGTCACGAAGAGATAGCCGTCACCCCTGCGCAGCTCCGCCGGGAGGCGCTGTTGCGGCCGTGACAGGACGAAGCAGACCTTGTTTCCGTCCTCTGTCGTGGTGAAGGCCCCCCAATCGTTGAAGATTCCGAGCTCCGTGCTCGGATGGCCTCCCTGCGCCATGGCCCCGGTCGCGGAAGCGGCCGCGAGGGCTGTGGCGAGCGCAAGGCGCGGCGCGTTGCGGCGAATGAAATGGGATAGCATCATCGATATGACCTTGAACGTTGGTGTGTTTCGCCCGGTGGCGAGGCTTGCTCGCGGTTCGGCAGTACTTTGGCCTGAAAAGGGCAAAAATGCGTTAACCCTGACGGAAATATCGTTTTGCGTTGCGTCATTGCCGCAAGCCTTTTAGTTTCAGGCTGCCGCGACGGCGGCCTGCGAACTCCCCCCTAGAGCGTTACGGCAGGATGCCGCCTGAAGAATCGAGGACCGACTTGCTTTCGCCCGGCGAACTCGCAGCGCTGGCCGCCGCTGTCGCGAGCACGCGCGACCGCGAGGCGTTCACGCGTCTGTTCGATTTCTTCGCCCCGCGTCTGCAGGCCTATCTCATCCGCCAGGGTTCTTCTCCCGCCATGGCCGAAGAGATCACGCAGGACACGATGGTGACGCTCTGGCGCAAGTCCGAGCTGTTCGATCCGGCGAAATCCTCGCTCTCCACCTGGCTCTACCGCATCGCCCGCAACCGCCGCATCGATCTCCTGCGCCGCGACCGCACGACCCTGATGGAGCCTGACGATCCGGTCTTCGACGTGGTCGACGACGTCGATATCGAAGGCGGTCTCGACGCGCTCCAGCGCGAGGAGGCCGTGCGCGCCGCGATGAAGGATCTGCCGCAGGAGCAGCTTTCCCTCGTGCGCCTCGCCTTCTTCGACGGGCTCTCCCACAGCGAGATCGCCGAATCGACGGGCTTGCCGCTGGGCACCGTGAAGTCCCGCATCCGCCTCGCCTTCACCAGACTGCGCCGCACGCTCGAGACGGGCGGCGTCGTCGAGGCCGGCTGAGGCCTTTCAGCCGCGCGCGGCGCGAATTTTCGCCAGCGCCTCCGCCGGATCGATGCGCCCGTCATAGAGCGCCCGTCCGCTGATCGCGCCCGCGAGCGCCGCGCAATCAGGCTCCAGCAGCCGCTCGATATCGGCGATCGAGGCGAGTCCGCCCGACGCGATCACCGGGATCGAGACGGCCCGGGCCAACGCCAGCGTCATCTCGATATTGAGACCCTTGAGAACGCCGTCACGGGCGATGTCGGTATAGACGATCGCCGCGACGCCGGCATCCTCGAAGCGGCGCCCGAGATCCTCGGCGGTCAGCGTCGAGGTCTGCGCCCAGCCCTCCACCGCGACATGCCCGTCCTTGGCGTCGACGCCCACCGCGATCCGCCCGGGATGCAGCCGCGCCGCCTCGCGCACGAATGCCGGATCGCGCACCGCGGCGGTGCCGATAACGACCCGCGCCACGCCCTTCTCGAGCCAGGCCTCGACGGTGCGCATGTCGCGGATGCCCCCGCCGAGCTGCACGGGAATCGTGATGCTCTCGAGGATCGCGTCGACAGCGTTGCCGTTCATCGGCTGGCCGGCGAAGGCGCCGTCGAGATCGACGACGTGCAGCCATTCGAAGCCCTGGCGCTGGAAGGTCGCGGCCTGGTCAGCCGGATCGTCGTTGAACACCGTGGCCTGCGCCATGTCGCCCTGCACGAGACGGACGCAAAGGCCTTCCTTCAGGTCGATCGCGGGAAAGAGAATCACGGACGCCACCTCAGGAAATTGGCGATGAGCGCGAGACCGAGCCGCTGGCTCTTCTCGGGGTGGAACTGCGTTCCGGCCACATTGCCGCGCGCGACGATCGCCGTGACCGGTTCGCCGTAATCGGTGACCGCGACCACGTCGCCGATATCGTCGGGCTGGAGCGCGTAGGAATGGACGAAATAGGCGTGCAGGCCGTTCGGGCCGGTCGCGATCCCGTCGAGCAGGGCGTGGTCGCGCTGCTTGTGCAGCACGTTCCAGCCCATATGCGGGATCTTCAGGCTCTGGTCGGTCGGGCGGATCGCGCTCACGTCACCCCGGATCCAGTCGAG
Source organism: Salinarimonadaceae bacterium (assembly GCA_007693435.1). Taxonomy (GTDB): domain Bacteria; phylum Pseudomonadota; class Alphaproteobacteria; order Rhizobiales; family Beijerinckiaceae; genus Saliniramus. The sequence continues at coordinate 3,553 of REDO01000182.1, forward strand.
CCCTCGGGACGTCTCGTATTCGAGCCCGCGTGTGGCGAGAAGCTGCATGCCGACGCAAATGCCGAGGAACGGGCGCCCGGCGCCCTCCACCGCGTCGGTCATCGCCTCGACCATGCCGGTCGCCGCGTCGAGCCCGCGCCGGCAATCGGCGAAGGCGCCGACGCCCGGCAGGACGACGCGATCGGCCTTGCGCACGATCTCGGGATCGCTGGTGACGAGGATCGGCGTATCGAGGCCGCTCTCGCGGGCCGCGCGCTCGAAGGCCTTGGCCGCCGAATGCAGGTTGCCCGAGCCGTAATCGATGATGGCGACGCTCATCGGGCGCGCTCGGGGAACAGGCCGATCACGCCGGAATCACGAGGCTGCGCCGACGCATAGGCGGGGCGCGCAGCCTCGCCGGTCACAGAGGCGGCGGGCTCGGCGCGCGCAAGCCAGCGCGCGCAGGCCTTGGCCTCGGCCTCTTCGGGGCCGGCGCCGGAAACGACGTCGATCAACGGCATCCCCCGGCGCTGGAGCGACCAGCGCCGCAGGCTGCTGGCCTCGAGCCCGACCAGCGACGAGGCCAGAATATGAGCGCCGAGCGTCGCCCAGGGCGTCAGGTCCAGCGCGCCCACCAAGGCGGCGAAGCCGGCGAGCGCGACGAAGACGCCGAGCGCCGCCAGCCAGTGCCGGTGGCTCGCGAAGTACAGCACCGAGAACAGAAAGGCCCAGACGCTGAAGCCGTCGCGCACCAGCACGGCCCGCTCGAACGCGGCCGGATCGCCGGGCGTCGCGCCCCGCGGCAGATGAACAGTGTAGACCTGCATCGTTTCAGAGCGCTCCCTTCGTGGACGGCACGCGGCCCTCCTCGCGCGGATCGAGGGCCACCGCGCGACGCAAGACGCGCGCCAGCCCCTTGAAGCAGCTCTCGGCGATGTGGTGGCCGTTGTCGCCGTAGAGCGTCTCCACATGCAGCGTGATCCCGGCGTTGGCAGTGAAGGCCTGGAACCATTCGCGCACGAGCTCCGTGTCGAACTCGCCGATCTTCTGCGTCGGGAAAGCCGTCCGGAAGACGAGGAAGGAGCGGCCCGATATATCGACGGCCACGCGCGTCAGCGTCTCGTCCATGGGCAGATTCATGTCGGCGTAGCGGGCGACGCCCTTCTTGTCGCCAAGCGCCGTGCGGAATGCCTGCCCCATCGCGATGCCGACATCCTCCACCGTGTGGTGGAAATCGACGTGCAGGTCGCCGGCGGCGCGAATCTCGAGATCGAACAGCGCGTGGCGGGCGAAGAGCTCCAGCATGTGGTCGAAAAAGCCCACGCCGGTCTCGATCGCGATCCTGCCCGTCCCGTCGAGATCGAGGGAGAGGGCGATGTCGGTTTCGGCCGTGCGGCGTTCGATCCGCGCGACGCGCTGCGTCTTCGTCATGGTCGGCCATCTCCGCTGCTTCACGCTCCCTGAGGAGCGCGAGCGGGTTCTAGCAAGCGCGCGGCGAAAACGCCATACGAGTTGGAAACGCCGCCGCGAACGCTTAAGTGAAACCACAGGCTATCAACGGAGTCCGCGATCTTGTCCACAGACGACGCAAAGAGCGCCCCGAGCATGCACGCCACGACGATCCTCATGGTCCGCAAGGGCGGCAGGCTCGTGATCGGCGGCGACGGCCAGGTCAGCCTCGGCCAGACCATCGTGAAGGGCAATGCGCGCAAGGTGCGCCGCCTCGCCAAGGGCGCCGTGATCGGCGGCTTCGCCGGCGCCACCGCCGACGCGTTCACCCTGTTCGAGCGGCTGGAAACCAAGCTCGAACAATATCCGGGACAACTCGTGCGCGCCTGCGTCGAGCTCACCCGCGACTGGCGCACCGACCGCTATCTGCGCCGACTCGAGGCGATGATGCTCGTCGCCGACAAGGATGTGGGCCTGCTGCTCTCCGGGTCGGGCGACGTGCTGGAGCCCGATGGCGGCGTGATGGCGATCGGCTCGGGCGGGAATTACGCGCTCGCCGCCGCCCGCGCGCTCGGCGACACGGAGGCCGACGCCGAGACCATTGTGCGCCGCTCGCTGCTCATCGCCGCCGAGATCTGCGTCTACACCAACGGCAATCTCGTGGTGGAGAGCATGGAGAGCGCCACGTGATCGGCGCCTTCGATTCGGGCGGCTTCTCGTATCGCCCGATGACGCGCGACGATCTCGCGACGTTCGCCGAATGGCTGGCGCGCCCGCATTGGCGCGAATGGTGGGGCGAGCCCGAGACGGAGCTCGCGATGCTGGTCGACATGGTCGAGGGGCGCGACGCCACGCGGCCCTTCATCTTCTCGCGCGACGGACGCCCGCTCGGCTATATCCAGCTCTGGTTCGTCGGCCCGCACCAGGAACCCGCCTGGACGAATGACAATCCATGGCTCGCAGAGTTGCCGCCCGGCGCCGTCGGCGTCGACCTTTCGATCGCCGCCGAGGAGGATCTCTCTCGCGGCCTCGGCTCCGCGGCCCTGCGCGCGTTCGCGACAGAGGTCCGCCGCGCCGGCGCCGCGACCATCGTGATAGACCCGGATATCGACAACGCCCGGGCGGTCCGCGCCTATTCCCGCGCGGGTTTCCGGCCGGTCGCCGCGCTCGAAGGGCGTTCCGGCGACGTGCTCATCATGCAGTTCCATCCCGACAGCGAGACGCCATGACCACCTTCTCACCCCGCGAAATCGTGTCCGAACTCGATCGCTTCATCGTCGGACAGAAGGCCGCCAAGCGCGCGGTGGCCATCGCCCTGCGCAACCGCTGGCGCCGCCAGCAGATCACCGGGCCGATGAAGGACGAGGTACTGCCCAAGAACATCCTGATGATCGGCCCGACGGGCTGCGGCAAGACGGAGATCGCGCGTCGGCTCGCGCGTCTGGCCGGCGCGCCCTTCCTCAAGATCGAGGCGACGAAGTTCACGGAGGTCGGCTATGTCGGGCGCGACGTGGAGCAGATCGTGCGCGATCTCGTCGAGATCGGCATCGGGCTCGTGAAGGAGGAGCGCCGCAAGCAGGTGCTCGCCAAGGCGCAGCTCGCCGCCGAGAACCGCGTGCTCGACGCCCTTGTCGGCCCCGCCGCCTCGCCGACCACCCGCGAGGCCTTCCGCAAGAAGCTGCGCGCCGACGAATTGAACGACAAGGAGATCGAGATCGAGCTGCAATCGAGCGGGGGCGGTCTGCCGATGTTCGAGATCCCAGGCCAGCCCGGCGCCTCGGTCGGCGCGATTTCGCTCGGCGACATGTTCGGCAAGGCCTTCGGCGGGCGCACCAAGACCCGGCGCACGACGGTCGTCGAGGCCTATGAACCGCTGATCGCCGAGGAGAGCGACAAGCTGCTCGATCAGGAATCGATCGTCACCGAGGCGATCCGCGAGGTCGAGAGCAACGGCATCGTCTTCCTCGACGAGATCGACAAGATCTGCGCGCGCGAGGGCCGCTCGGGGGCCGACGTGTCGCGCGAGGGTGTGCAGCGCGACCTCCTGCCGCTGATCGAGGGCACCACGGTCGCCACGAAGCACGGGCCGGTGAAGACGGACCACATCCTGTTCATCGCATCCGGCGCCTTCCACGTCGCCAAGCCTTCGGACCTCCTGCCGGAGCTTCAGGGCCGCCTGCCGATCCGCGTGGAGTTGCGGCCGCTCGACGAGGAGGATTTCCGCCGCATCCTCACCGAGACGGAGGCGAGCCTGATCAAGCAATCCGTGGCGCTGATGGCGACCGAGGGCGTGACGCTCGATTTCGCCTCAGACGCCATCGACGCTCTGGCGAAGATCGCGGTGGAGGTGAACTCCAACGTCGAGAATATCGGCGCGCGCCGCCTTCAGACGGTGATCGAACGCGTGCTCGACGATATCTCCTTCACCGCGACCGACCGTTCCGGCGAGACGATCCTGATCGACGGCGATTTCGTCCGTCGCGAGGTCGGCGATCTGGCCAAGGACACCGATCTGAGCCGGTTCATCCTCTGAGGCCGGCGCGAGGCGCATCAAGCCCGTGCGGATCGTCGCATCGGCGCTCTGGCGAAAATCCCAGGCGTTCGAGGCGGCGTTCCGGCCGATGCGAACTGACGGGATGACTTTTGTGGGATGGTGGGCGCGACAGGGATTGAACCTGTGACCCCTACGATGTCAACGTAGTGCTCTCCCGCTGAGCTACGCGCCCGCGCCGCCTTCGGGACTTAATCGACGGGCAGGAGCGCCGTATAGCGAACCGGCGCAGTCGATGCAAGCGGCGCGTCGGGAAATTCCGTCAGGCGGCGAGGAGTTTTTCGACCTCGTTCACGAGATCCTTGAGATGGAAGGGTTTGGACAGAACCTTCGCATCCCTCGGCGTCTCGGAATCCGAGTTCAGGGCCACGGCGGCGAAGCCAGTGATGAACATCACCTTGATGTCCGGATCGAGCTCCGTCGCGCGTCGCGCCAGTTCGATCCCGTCCATCTCCGGCATGACGATGTCGGTCAGGAGAAGCTCGAACGGCTCCTCGCGCAGACGGTTATAGGCGGAGAGCCCGTTGTCGAACGAGGCGACGTCATAGCCCGCGTTCTGCAGCGCCTTCACGAGAAAGCGGCGCATGTCGTTGTCGTCTTCTGCGAGGAGTATCTTCATGGCTTTCCGTCGGCGCCCCGAATCGCGGGGCCGGTTCAGGGATATGATATGAATCGATAAGGCACGCCAGCGGTAAACATGGCGTGAAGCGCCGGGCGTTTCGCCCGTGCGCGCGCGCCGATTCGCGCATGGACAAGGCGCGGCCGCGCCGGCACAATCGTTACTCGAAATCGAGGCGAGAGACGACAGGGCGATCATGGACGCGCCGACGGCGAACGCGGATCGAAACGCCGACGCCGGCGAGGCGTCGGGCGCCTTCATGCGCGCGTTCGACATTCTCGAGCCCCCCGCGCGAACCTGCTGCTTCGTCTTCGACGCGCCGCATTCCGGCGCGATCTACCCGCCAGCCTTCCTCGCCTCCGGGCGGCTCGACCGCCACGCCATCCGCCGCTCCGAGGACGCGCATGTCGACAGGCTGTTCCTCGGCATGGTCGCGCGCGGCGCGCCCCTGATGCGCGCGCGCTTTCCCCGCGCCTATCTCGACCTCAACCGCGAGCCCTACGAACTCGATCCGCGCATGTTCGAGGGCCGCCTGCCGGCCTTCGCCAATACGCGTTCGCTGCGCGTCGCCGGCGGGCTCGGCACGATCCCGCGCATCGTCGCGGACGGGCAGGAGATCTATCGCGGGCGCATTCCCGTCGAGGACGCGCTTCTTCGCATCGAGACGCTCTACAAGCCCTATCACCGGGCGCTCCGGGACCTGCTGGCGCGCACCCAGCGCGCCTTCGGCGCCGCCGTGCTCGTGGATTGTCACTCGATGCCCTCGACCAGCCTGCCACCCGAGACGCGCGGCCGGACCGACGTGGTGCTCGGCGACCGCTATGGCTCGAGCTGCGACCCGCTTCTCGTCGATCTGGTCGAGACGTCCCTGCGCGCGCGCGGCTTCGGCGTCGCCCGCAACAAGCCCTATGCGGGCGGCTTCATCACCGAGCATTACGGCGAGCCGGGAATCGGCAGGCACGCGCTCCAGATCGAGGTCAACCGCGCGCTCTACATGGACGAGCGCAGTCTTGTCCCGCATCGCTGGTTCGGCGATGTCGCCGAGGCGCTGTGCGATTCGCTGGCCGACGTGGTCGCGGCGTTCGAGGCGGCGCGCTCTGGCGCCGGGCCGTCGGCGATCGCGGCGGAGTGAGGTTGAACTCGCTCGTCGAAAAAGCAGATCGTCGCCGGCCGCCAGAATGCCGGATATTCAACACGATTGGGCCTTGCCTTGATGATATGGTACAAGAGTCTATTGAACAGAGCGCATATCCATATACAATTTTAAATTTCATATACGGAGTGGCCGATGGAAGGTGGCGAGAAAAGCAAATTGGACAAGTGGTTGACACCTGCGACGATTATCGGCGTTGCGGGCTTGCTTCTGGTCGTTATCACTTCGCAGCTCAATGGCATTAGCGACAGAATTGCTTCGATTGAAACTCGTGAGGGGAATATCGGAGCAAGGATTGAAGCTGTGGATTCAAGCATAAATATTCGCTCAAATGCGATCGAATCTCGTCTTGGTGATACTAATGCTCGCATAGACAGGGTCTTGGAAGGGCAAGCTGCCAGCGCGACGGCCGCTGCACATATGCAGATTGAACTTTCTTATGTAAGAGGGCGACTCGATCAAATTGCGGAGAGACTCGAAATTGCAGAAGCTCCGATGATCGAACCCACATTACTCGCAGGTACATCTCGCGATCAAATGATTGAGAGCTTGAGACGATCAGGTTTTGTAGTGTATAGAGCCGATGATTTGGCTGATGCTACGGAATTAGTTATTGGCTCTGGAGCAATCTTTGGAGATATGTTTGTCATGACAGGAGACGACGCGCTGATGTCGCGTCTCCAGGAAGCGGGAATAATGCCGCTCATGCCCAACGATCCAAGAAACAATTAGCCGTAAAAAAACCGGCTCGGGAAGTCCCCCGATATGCGCGTAGGCTTGACTTGATGCCAAAAAAAGGCCGCTCCGGAGAGCGGCCCAAGTCTAGGGAGGAAACGCCCAAAAGTGGGCATGCGGCCAACGACGAACGTCGCGTGCCGCACTGCACAATATATGTGCTGCGGCGCACAAATCAAGAGATGTTCGCACCATTCGCGTATCGTCGGGGATGCATGCGCGCAGAAAGGCTTGCGAGACGCGCCGGGGTTGGTAAAAGCCCCGCCTGAACAAGCCGTTCGGGCTTGGCGCATTCCCGGGGGCGGATGCACAGATGAGCCTGATCGACTTCTCCGGTTTCGTGAACGACCTCGCCACGCATTCGGGCAAGGCGATCCTGCCGTTCTTCCGCACTACGCTCGCGATTCACGACAAGGCCCATGGCGGCGCCTTCGATCCGGTGACGGAAGCGGACCGCGCGGGCGAATCGACGATGCGGCATCTGATCCGCCGTCACTTCCCAAGCCACGGCATCGTCGGCGAGGAATTCGGGTCGGAGAACGAGGATGCGGAACTCGTCTGGGTGCTCGATCCCGTCGATGGCACGCGCGCCTTCATGGCCGGCCTGCCGCTCTGGGGCACGCTGATCGGCCTCACCCGCGCGGGCAAACCGGCTTTCGGCATGATGCACCAGCCCTTCACGGGCGAGCGCTTTTCCGGAGACGGACGCGCGGCGCGCTATGTGGGGCCGGGCGGCGAGCGGACGTTGCGGGCGCGCTCATGCGCGACGCTGGCGGAGGCGACGCTCTCGGCCACGAGCCCGCGCATGTTCGAAGGCGAGAGGCTGGCGGCCTTCGAGCGGGTGGAGAAGGCGGCGCGCCTGACGCGTTTCGGCTGTGATTGCTACGCCTATTGCATGATCGCCGCAGGCCATGTCGATCTCGTCATCGAGGACGGCCTCAAGCCCTACGACATCGTGCCTCTGATCCCGATCATCGAGGGCGCGGGAGGCGTCGTCACGAGCTGGGACGGCGGCGACCCGACGAAGGGCGGCGGCGTGGTCGCGGCTGGAGACCCGCGCGTCCATGAGCAGGCGCTAACCCTTCTGGCGGGCGGCTGAGAGGGACTCGTCCGTGATCGGCGAGTCCGGCGGCGCATAGGTCTGGGAACCGGGGATGAAGGCGTCGAAGGCCGCCCAGAACTGGGCGCGGATGGCGTCGCGCTCCATCAGGATCTCGTGGCGGGCGCCCGGGATGACGATCACCCCGCCGCCCTTGAGGCGACGCCCGAACTGCTCTGCCACGGCCGTTTCGCAAATCTCGTCCGCCCCGGCGGCGACGATCAGCGTCGGCGTGCGGATCGCGAGCGCGGCCCGAGGCGACGCGAGACGCGCCATCGTCCTGAACGCGGCCGCGACCCAGCCGATCGTCGGTTCGCCGATCGCGCCCTCCCGATAGGCGGCGGCGATTTCGGCGTTGCGCTCGTATCGACGCCGGTCGCCGGTCAGGGGATTGCCGGCGAACGGATGCGCCGTCGGCGGAGTTTCCCTTCCGCCCGGGATCCAGAGCCGCGCGAAGCCCAGGCGCGCGAGAACGCGGGCGGTGACGGCGGTCAGTCTCGGGCGCTTGAGGCCGGCGAGGCCGAGCATGGGGGCGGTGACCACGAGGCGCTCGAAGGGCAGTTTCCCGACGCGGGCGGCGTCGAGCGCGATCGCGCCGCCCATCGAATGGGCGAGACCGAAGAAGGGCGCGGGGAAATGCCAGCGCGCCATCCTCTCGGCGATCGCTTGGAGATCGCGCCGGTAATGGCGGAAGCTCGCGACGTGCCCCTTGCGCGCCTCCCGCAGCGCCCGCCAGGAGCCCCCCTGCCCGTGCCAGTCGAAAGCGGCGACGGCGAAGCCGCGCGTCAGCAGTTCCTCGACCACCTCGGCGTATTTCTCGATGAATTCCGCCCGTCCCTGCATGATGCACACGGTGCCCAACGGCGTGTCCGTGCGCGCGGGCCAGAAGGCGGCGCGCAAGGGCGTCCCGTCGCGGGCGGTGACCTGCGCGACCTCGCCACCCTCGGGAATGGGATTGCTCGGAGTGGGCGTGAGGAGCATTCGGGAGCGATCCTCGGCTTGGCGGTTTTCTTGGCGGTTTTCTTGGCGGCTTTCGGCCAGCTCCTTATGGCCCGGGCGCGCGAGCGCAGGCAAGCCTCGCGCGCGACGCCGCCGGCGGATCTTGAAAGGCGGGAAAGCCGTCACCAACTCAATTCAAGCGCCGGCCGAGACGGCGGCGCGAACCCGATCCGGCCCTTGCGGCGGTTCAACAACGCATGTTGCTCGAGGAGAATATGCCATGAGACAGTTCGATCTTTCCCCCCTTTATCGCAGCACGGTCGGCTTCGACCGCCTGTTCTCCGCACTAGACCAGCTTTCGGGCGTCGAAGGCGGACAAACCTATCCGCCCTACAACATCGAGCGCACGGGCGAGAATGACTACCGCATCACGCTCGCGGTCGCCGGCTTCACGCAGGACGACCTGACGATCGAGATGAAGGAGCACATGCTCGCCGTTCGCGGCGCGAAGCATGAAGCCGAGACGAAGGAACAAAAAGGCGAGTTCCTGCATCAGGGCATCGCCGCGCGCTCCTTCGAGCGCCGCTTTCAGCTCGCCGACGGCGTGCAGGTGAAGGGCGCCGCGCTGGAGCACGGGCTTCTCC
>REDO01000002.1 GCA_007693435.1 Salinarimonadaceae bacterium
AGCGCCTGCTGAACCACCGCGCCAATGGCGACGTCACGGGCGGCTACATCGTCGTCAATGCCGAACGCTTGCGCGCGCCGGTGGAACTGGTCGCGGCCCGGATATTGGAGTTGGCCGATGTCAGTCAATGACTCCACTTACCGGGCGGATTTCGGTGATGGCTACACGGTTCTGGAACGCGTCCTGCTGGCCATCATCAATGCCCATACGACCGGCGAAACCGAAGGTCGCCAGCAAGAGCGGCTGGACGCCGCGATGGTGGCTTTGCTCGGACCAACGGCGCAGGTCGGGCGGGAGCTGGAACGCGCGCTGCAATTCATGGCACGGCAAAGGCAGCGGGAGATTTGCGATGTCGAGATGAGTGCGCTGTGCTCCTCCCCGGTTGCCCCCGGCGCGGCCCGCGCGGTTTCGAAATTGGCGAAGCGAGCGGCGCGCGAGGTTATGGGATGTACCAGTGCCGCCGATATCCAGGCAACCTCAAGCGTCCTTTGCGAGATGTTCCACAAGCGGGGCAATGGCTTTGGCGTTGATCCGGATCACGTCCGGGAGGCGCTGGAAGCCGAGGCAGTGCAGCGCCTCTGCGATGAACTCGCCGAATGGGATGTGCCCACCAAGCTGTAGGGCTGTTTATCTGTGACGACGGCAAGCCGAACATTGGATCGGCTTGCACGGTGTTTCACCCCCGCCGTTTCCATCTTGTCTTTGTCTTTGCCGTCTCGTATCTTGAAGAGGCTTGGAAGCGCTTCGTCGCCAATTTTCCGGCGAGCGATACACCCAGAGCGGTTTGACACCCGCGGGGCCGGTAGCAGTCCGGGACCAAGTCGGCGAGACCGGTTAACGTCGGAGGTCTCATAAGCGAACGGGAGCGCCCGCACCTTGCGGGCCGAGCCAGCGCCGAAGTCACTCACCCAAAAGTTCAATGCGGCACGCATGCCTATTCGCAGCGGCGTGTGCACAATGACGGAGTGACCTCATGGCACATCCCAGTTCGCAAGCGCGTGCGGAGTCCGACGAATGGCTCTGCACAAAAGAAGTCGCCCGGCTGACTAAGCTCAGCCCGTCGTTTTTTGAGAAGTCTCGCCTTCAGGGCAGAAACTACGGCCCGCCGTGGCATAAGGTCGGAGGACGTGTCCGCTATCGTCTGTCCGAGGTTCTGGCTTGGCTCGAATCTTGTCGCATCCACAATCCGGAGGTGCGTCATGCTTGATTTGAATCTCACCTCTGAGAGGCAATTTGTATCGCCCGGCGACGCCGCCGTCTTTTACAATTCTCTGGGCTGGGAGCCGCTCGTGCTCCCGGCCCGTGAAAAGGCGCCGAAGGGCAAATGGGGAGTGGTCGCCGAGCGAAGCGACGAGGACTTGTTCTTCGCCTTCGGCACAAAAAGCAATGTCGGGATCGCGCTTGGCGAACGCTCAGGCGGCTTGATCGATATCGACAATGATTGGCCTGAGGCGGCCTTGATCAGCAACATCGTGTTCGCCTGCTATCCCAGCTTCGGCAGGGCGACTTCGCTAAATAGCCACCGCTTTGTAAGGAGCAGGCTTCGGAAGAACGTAAAGTACCAGATTCCGGCTGACGCGACGGGCTTGTTCGGCGCCGATAAAGACACCGTGCTCGAACTGCGTGGTGACAAACTTCAGACCATGGTGCCGCCTTCCGTTCATCCGAATGGCGAGCGCCTGAGGTGGCACGACGATCCGCGTAACATCCCGGAAGTGGATGGCGCAGAATTGGAACGCTATGCGGGGTGCGTGGCGTCCCTCTCCATCATCCTGAATCGTTATCCGCGCGGTGCAGGCAATCGCGACAATATATGTCTCGCGCTTACCGGCACACTCGTACGGGCCGGTTTCCCCGACGAGGTGATAGATGCGTGGGTCATGCACATCGCCTCTCTCGCCGGAGACGAGGAGGCTGCGAAGAGGGGCGGCAAAGCCGCCGCCAGCCGGGAGAAGTTTGATGCCGGCGAGGAGACATGGGGGCTACCCGCCCTCTGCGAATTCCTCGGCATCGAAGCGATGGAAAAGACTCTCCGGAAATGGCTTGGCTTTGGCGGCGATACCGGCGGTGTCGACTCCAAAGCCATCATCGTGCGACCCGGCGAGCTTCCGCTGGCGGTGGATCGGGCGGAGCAGGCGCTGATAGACAATGAAGTCGATATCTACCAGCGCTTTGAATCCTTGGTGCGCGTTGCCCGGATTCAGACCGGTGCGGAAAGCGATGGGATCAAGCGTGAAACCGGCGCGCTGGTGCTGCAAACCGTATCGCCACCTTGGCTTCGGGAACAGTTCGCCCGCCATGCCAAGTGGGCCAGACAGCAGAAAAAGAAGCTTGTTCCCGTCGATCCGCCGAGCGAGGCCGCCACGGCATACCTCGCGCGGGTTGGGAATTGGAGGCTTCGGTTCCTGAAAGGCGTGATTCAATCGCCGACGCTTCGCCCGAACGGTTCTGTACTGCAGGAAAAGGGCTACGATTCGGATACCGGCCTGCTCTACGATCCGGGAAAGACGGAGTTCGCGACGATACCCGAAAACCCGACGCAGGACGA